>CAYQJH010000122.1:0-10726 GCA_964417755.1 uncultured Planctomycetaceae bacterium | reverse complement strand
CAAGGTACGGGAGTTCCTCAAAGGCAAGAAGGCATATATCACCGCCACCATCGGTCTGCTTGGTGCTCTGATCGCCTGGGCTGATGGCCAGATCGACGGGGTGGCGCTGCTGGCCGCCGTGTGGGCGGCAGCGCAGGCGTGCTTCATTCGGGCCGGCGTGGCCAGCGAGGTGGCCAAGACCCAGGAGTAGAGCAAAAAGAAGGACCGGCTGCGTGGGGGGAGACGCGCCAGTCCAGTTTTCTGCCCGGAGGGGGAGGCCGGGCCGATGGCTCTACCTTATATATGGCGCCTGGTTGAGTCAATGGCTGGTTTGGACGGCTGAATATGGCAAATAGTAATGGCATTCGAGCCGGTCGCGCCTTCGTCGAGATCGGTGTGGACAATCGTCCGCTCCGGCCGGGCCTGGAGCAGGCGCAGGCGACGGTCCGCGCATATACCACGCGGATCGCGCAGCTCCAGAAGCAGGTGGTCGAGGCCTACGCCGGGGGACAGAGCGGCCGGGCCATATCGCTGCAGAACATTTCAGCGGCGATGAAAGAACGCCAGGCAACGCTGACTGAAGCTGCCGCCGGACGTGCGGCGCTTCAGCAGCGTCTGGCTGTGTACAAGGCGATCCGCGCCGAGGCCGAGGCCATCGCCCGTGCGGATATGGAATCGGCCATGGGTGGTTACGGCGGCGCTGGCGCGTACGGCGGCGCTGGCGCGTACGGCGGCGAAGGCGGCGGCCGGCGCAGCGGCGGTTTGAAGTATGCTCTTGGCAGGCGCGGGCCGCTGCGATACCTGGCCGGCGAGGCGGGTTTTGCCATCGGGCCGGAAGTGGGCGTCCTGACCAGTTCGATTGCCTACCTTGGCGTCCTCGGCGGTGTGATCGCTGCAGCCCTTGCTGGCGCTGGCGCTGCCATTGCCCATCACGTTGAATCGGTCAATCGCTGGAAGCAGATGCAGACCGACATCGCCGAGCAGGCTGAGCGCTACAAGCGAATCCTGGAAGATCTGCCGGCAACCACCAAGGCCGGCGAGAAGTACCGCCAGGTGGCTCAGCAGGCCAGAGAAGATGAAAAGAAGTGGCGCAAGGAGGGCGGAGAAGGCGAAGAAGGCTGGTTTGCGCGCAACTGGCGCGCGCTGCGGACGCCTGATTCACATCTGAAGCTTCAGGCACAGTGGCAGGCCATGCAGGCTTCAAGCGTGGCATCCGAATATGAAGCCAAGGCCAAGGATGAAGAAGCCGCCCAGGCTGCCCAGGACGCTGCCGAGGCTGCAGCCAGGCAGGAGAAGGAGCGGGAAGAGAATCGCCGGCGGATGCTGGAGGCGGATCGCCAGGCCGGCATGCAGGAAATCGCCGGCCGGTACTCCATCGAGGATGCCCGCCTCCAGGCAATGGAGGATGGCTCTGCAAAGCAGCTTGCGCAGTTGAAGTCTCGCCATGCCCGCGAGATCGAGGAAGGCCTGCTAATGGGCAGGCACATGACGGTGATCTACAACCGCCAGGCGGCGGAAGTGGAGGCTGCCGCCGCGCAGCAGGCAAGGAATGTCGGTTCCCTGATGGCGGGCGTCGCCAGCAAGCTGGCGGTAGCGCATGCCGGCCAGCTTTCACCGGCAGCCGGGGCGAAGATGTCGCTTGCCTTCGAATGGTCCGACCTGGAGAAGTCGCTGCTGGCTGCCGGAGCACTCAAAGAGCAGATTGCCCAGGTCCGCATCCAGTGGGACAAGCTTCAGCAGATTAGCGCAGAGAAGGCGATCTCGGACCAGATCGAGGAGATGAACCTTCAGCTTGCGGTATCCGTCGGCAGCATGAAGGCAATCGATGCCGAAATGGCTCGAATCGCCAAGGCCAATCCGCTGGTTGACCCTGCCGCACTTGATAACCTCCGCAAGACAAAGGAGGCCCTGTCTTCGGCGCAGTTCGCTCAAGGCGAAAAGGAAACCCTCAAGACTCAGGCCGAGAAGATCCAGGAGTACATCGCCAAGGTCGATGATGCTCTGCGGCGCGGATATCTCTCGCAGGCGCAGGCTGATGCTTTGACCCGAAGTAAGCAGGCAGAGATGTTTCAGGTAAAGACCAGCGTCGTCGGCACATTCAATGCGTCTGCCGCTTATGGGCTTGGCCAGGGCAATGTTGCTGAGCGCACGGCCCGCGCCACCGAGGAGACCGCACGTAACACGAAGAAGCTGCTAAATAAGCAAAACACCCCGGTCCTTACCTTCGGCAGCTAGGAGCACATGGATGGCCCTTTCATTCGATGAGCGCTGGGACAGCCGGCAGATCACCACCGATGGCGACGGCAACGTGACCGAGGCCGAGTTCGTCTATATCCTTCGCGGCACGGCTGACGAGGGCGTGGCCATGTCCACGGCTCGCGATTCCACCTCTGGCGGGTACCTGGGCCTCTACCGCAAGACCATCAACGTCGAGCCGGTGCATGTTGACAGTGAGAATCCCGACCTGTGCATCTGGACGGTCACAGTCAAGTATGGCGTCGTCGAGTGGGGCGGCATGCCTGAAGTCGGTGAGTCCACCTATCAGTTCGACACCGGCGGAGGGACGCAGCACATCACGCAGAGCATCTCCACCAGCGGCCGCTATGCCCCGGCGGGTTCCACCGCCGCCGACTTCAAGGGCGCAATCGGCGTCACGCAGGATAGCGTTGAGGGCGTGGACATCACCGTGCCCGTCTACACCTGGAGCCAGACGCACTACCTGGCGGACGCGGCGGTGAACAGAGCGGCCTACTACGCCCTGACGGGCAAGACCAACAGCGCCGCATGGAACGGCTACGCCGCCGGCGAGGTGCTGTTCCTGGGCGCAAGCGGCTCCAAGCGGGGCGATGCGGACTGGGAGATCACCTTCCGCTTTGCCGCCAGCCCCAACCGGGCCAACTTCAGCGTCGGCGGCATAACCGTCACCAGCAAGAAGGGCTGGGAATACATGTGGGTGCGATACCAAGACAGTGACGACGCGGCGGCCAAGATGGTCATCAAGAAGCCCGTGGCGGTTTACATCGAGAAGGTCTACGAGGAAGGCAGCTTTGCAGGGCTGGGGATTGGAGGCTGACGCTTGGGCGACACGATGAAGAAAGTGAAGGTGGGCGACCCGCTGTCCATCCCCGCGCAGACGTTCAATGCCTTTGTCGATGCAGCCAGGGACTTCCAATCGCGCCAGCTTCAGCAGTCGCGGGCCGCAAGCCAGATGGCGCGGCCCAGCACCATCCTGATTAAGAACACCAGCACGTCGGCGCGCACTCGTTTTGATGTCCTTGCCCTGGGCGAGCCGGTGATCCTGCCGGCAGACAATCCCGATGAGTTCGCCAAGCGCGTGGCCATCAATGGCACCATCCCGACCGCGGAGACTCCGCCGGGCAGCTTTGCGATCCTGCTGGAGCCGCTGGTGGTCAACGCCATCGGGCAGGCGCAGGTCATGGGCATCTGCCCTGCGAAGGTCAACTTCTCGACTGAGAACGACACCCGGGCGAACATCTACAGCGGCTACGTCAAGCTCTATGGCGGCATGGATGGCCCGTGCGAGATACTCTGGAAGGAGCCTGGAGTGGGCCTGAAGTGGGCGATTGTCCGCCTGGGCTTTGCCGCCGATTCACCAGTCTTCCCGGCCAGGCTGGTCAGCACCGTGGCAGACAAGACCGGCTGGTACAACTTCCAGGAATTCAAGCTGGACGCCAACAACAACTGGACATACGGCGGCAGAAGCGGTGAGGTGAAGGAGGTCAATGGCCGAAAGGACATCGCCCCGTCCCTCTTTGCCTGGATACACCAGTCCACCAACGCCGACGGCGAGAAAGTCTATCTCTGCGACGGCAACGCGCTGGCCGGCAGTTATTCCAGCCCGTACAACCTGCCGCCGGCAAACAGTGGCGGCCCGCCCACATGGGGACCCGGCCAAAGCCCCGAAACCGTTCAGGAAGGCCAGTGGCCGCCGATGGGCGGGTTCCCTCCAGGACTTGATGGCAGCCTGAACATCATCGTCCAGACGCGGACGGCCTACAACGCCAGTGGCGATCAGAAGCTCTATGCCTTCTATCGAACCTTGACCTTCGACTCCACCGGCCGCCTGGTGTGGGTCTCATCCGAAACCCGCGTCACGGTGGACACGCCGGAGTGGTGCTGATGGCCAGCCTCAAGAAATCCATCTATCCATCAGGCCAGACGGCCGGCCACCTGTTCAAGACCTGGACCGGCCACCTCTCGATTGGTTGCCCCTGCCGGCCCAACGCCGTGACGGCGACGATTAACTTCCCCGGCGATGGCTCGGATTGCTTTGGGGTTTCGCAGACGTTCGCGGATTCACAATTCCAATGGTATGGCGGGTCTTACATTCGACCCGCCCCAGGGAGCTACGCCACCTGCGGCCAACTGCGCAATTGCGGCTTCTTCTACTTTCACGGCCCGGTGCCAGCGCCAAATCCGCCGTATTCCACTGGTCAGCGATGGCTGCAATTCGGAATCTACTATGGGTCCTACGCACCGGGCATGCACCAAGACTACCCCAAGGGCAAGGTCGGCATCTACTTCCACTTCAGTGGGGCCGAATGGCCGTATTATCCCTGCTACAGCTACTGGGTGAGTCCCGAATACGGCGGCGACATGGTGGTGCCGGTGGACATGCCGTGCATCAAGGACCCGAGCGCGCCGGGTTCGCGGTTCAGTGGCACTGTATCGGTGCCGATCGCCAGGTACATCAGCGGCGGTTATCCGTATCCCGAAATGCAGCCCTGTAGCAACCTGATCGTGACACTATCGTGAGCAGCGGAGTCTATGAGCATCCTCGACCTCAAGCTGATCTGCGAATCCCAGGCCCATTGCCAGCGCTGCCGCGATCTGCTCGGAGGCCGGCAGTGGCGCACTTCGTTATCGAGGTTCTACGAGCTGCCCGGCGGCGTGATCGACTTCGACTGCCCGGAGGGCAAGTGTTTCAATGCGGAGCCAGGGTCGGAACGCGGCAAAGCCGCCGAGCCGCCGGCGATACTGGCTAAGTGCCGCACCTGCGACAACTTCAGCGGGCAGCTTTGCGAGCTTCAATTCCCCAAAGGCTGCTGCTGGAACACGTGGCAGAAGTTCATCCAAGAAGGTGTCTGCCCAACGGCACTGCCGAAGTGTTCAAGCACGGCGTGATGTCACGTGACACCCGGGTTGCTTTTGCGAACGCGGGCGCTGTTGGCTGGGTTGTCATTCATGGCCTTGAACGTCCGCAGCCACTGGCCGCATGTGAGGTCGTTGAGGAACGGCACCTCGACTGTGTGATCGATCCAGTCCTTGGTCGCTTTTCCCTCGAAGCAGAAATAGCCTGGGCCTTTGACCATATGGGCGTCACGGATGCCGCTTTGGGCCAGGAAACGGGCGACGTCGGACGTTCTCTTCGGACGGTCTTCGGGTTTCATGGGATCTCCAGCCTCAGTCGAAAAGCATCTTCGGCTTGGGTTTGGCCTTGTTGACAAACTGGATGGTCATGCTCTCGTCGGTAAAAGCCCCTCGTCGACGGCCTGCGGGCGGATTGATTGGCTCCAGCCGCTCAGCTCGTTCCAAGACCGCCAGGGCCTCTCGGAAACTGTGGCAAGACGTCTTGGTCAGCACATACTCACGGACGTTGCCCACGCTCATGGTCTTGTTCTCGTGTTCGGCAAACAGGTGGTCGGCGAGCCATTCATCATCTACCGTAAACAAATGCCCGAGCTGCGCCGAGTGCTTATCGGAGAACTGGAAGCCGCCTGAGCGGTCCACAGTCCACATGGCCTTTTTCATCTCTTCCAGGCCGCGAATGTTGTTCGTGCAAAAGAACAACCAGTAGATCACCCGGTCGTGTTGGTCTCGCATGGCGAAGGGGAACGTGTATTTTGCTCCGCCACGTGCCTGCAAGACCGCCATGTATATCTCTTTGAACTTGTCTTCTTTGGCTTGTCCGCTCAGTCCAATAACAGACTTCCATTCGTCGCCACCGAATGCCTTGGTGATGCCCGACCACTTCGTCTGGTCGGTCATGAACGGGTGCAGGAGATTCCAATTCAAATAGGAGAACACTTCGCAGACGTCGTGGGCGAGGATGCGATTGACGAGACCCATCGAGAATGATGAGTAGCCGAACTGATCCAGGAAGAAGAAGGCAGGGCCAAGCTTCTGTTTCTGGTTCTCGTGCGCGTTTATGATGCGCAAGACCTCAGTCTCGCAATCACCCTCGATTGGTTCAACCACCAACTGTTTCGTGCCCAAGATGGCGTGCTTTTTGGTGGTAATGAGGTTCTTCAGGTGATCCACGCGATCCTTGCGCTGCTCAATGAAGACGAAGACGATGGGAACGGTGAACTCGTGGCTGTGCTGGGCAGCTGCTTCTATCGCCACCAGCGGGCTGCCCTGCACATTGTTGGTGTACTCGCCGGCTCCTGCGAAGCCGTCAACATATAGCAACCGTTGGCCGCTTCCGACGTTTCGAGCCTGGCGCGAGAGAATGGGTAGCCATCGTTTCATGTACTCCCGGAGAATCGCATGCTTGGCCTTCGTGTGCGGGTCGGCGTCGTAGATCGTGTCTTTGATATCGGACATAGTCGCTATTTCCCCGATTTTCCGTGAACGAGCGGCATCTCGTCCCACGTGCGCCCATCAAGCATTCTTCCATTTGCTTTCTTGTCGACGCCGCCCCATTGCTTGAAGAAGAACGGCACTCTGTGCTCAACGCATCGTTTCTGTATCTGCCGAACCCAATCCGCCTGCATGGACCGCGAGCCGGGCCCCGATTCGCCGCCGACGATCACCCAGTCAATGTCGGTGAGGGGTAGGCGCGGGATGGGCCCCAGGAGCGGTTCCACGGACAGGAACTTCACCTTTGCGCCTGTCTCTTGGATATGTTTCACGCGACAGGTGAAGTCGGCATTTTCGACAGTAGCGCCCATCCATATATTGGGCGTCCATGTAAGCTTGGAGGAAAACTTGGCCGCACGTTCAGGGCGCTTGGTCAATATCTGGAATGTGTGCTGCGGGCAGCGGTTCATCACCGAGAACACCCGCCGCACGAAATCCAAAGGAACGTCCGCATGAAAGAGATCGCCCATCGAGTTGACGAAGATCATCCGGGGAGATCGCCAATGCAGCGGCGTCTCAATAGCGTTCTCGTCGAGATAAACCTTGCCGTTCCAGCCACAGTCACGGCCGACGACGTGCAGGTACGTGGCCTTCTTCCCGGCGTTACGACCAGCCGCCCGGTCGGCCTTTGCCATGCCCACGAGGCGGTGAGCCATACGCTCGGCATAGCAGTGGACACAACCCGGGCTGACCTTTGTACAGCCAACGACCGGGTTCCAGGTGGTCTCGGTCCATTCAATTGTCGTTGTTTGCGCCACGCCTGAACGTTCTCCGAAGGGGCAAGCCCCGCGATTTGCATGAATTTAGCACACGCGACGACGGCTGTAAACGGTTTGCGCGTTCGCCTCGCGACCAACGGGGAATTGTTGACAACATCGGCAAACAACGGTCAAATATTCTCGGTTTCCGTTCCGACGGACCATTTGCCCGAGGCCCGGGGGCCGCGAGGACCAGTCATGGCTATGAAACAGGCGAGCGTGATGACTATCGGAGAGCTGTCGAAGTACCTGAAGATCTCCACGTCCACGCTGTACAAGTTGGCCCAGGATCGCAAGTTGCCCGGCCAGAAGGTCGGCCGCCACTGGCGATTCCATAAGGATGCCGTCGATTCATGGCTGAAGCAGCAGCCCGATGAACGCTAAAGATTCCGCATGTACAGAAAGAACACAAGCAGGCAGGGCTTATCGACATGAATCGCCACATCGTGTCGAAACAACGCGTGGCCGATCATGGCGAGGTGTTTACCAGCCAGCGCGAGGTCAACGCCATGCTGGACTTGGTCCAGCAGGAGACCGAGCGCATTGACTCTCGCTTTCTCGAACCCGCCTGTGGAACCGGGAACTTTCTCACTGAAATCCTTGATCGCAAGCTGCGTGTCGTGAATAGACGCTATCGCCGCAGCCAGATCGAGCACGAGCGTTATACGCTGCTCGCTGTTTCATCCATCTATGGCATTGATCTTCTCGAAGATAACGCTGCGGAGTGTCGCCGACGCCTTCTCGCTATTGTCGAGAAGCACTGCAAGAGCCTGTTCAATGACGAGTTTCTGCGTGTGATTAGGTTCGTCCTCGAGCGGAATATCATTCATGGTGACGCACTATCGCTTCAGACTGTCGGCGATCAACCGCGTCCAATCGTCTTTTCCGAGTGGTCGCTGGTGAACGGCAGCATGGTCAAACGCAGGGATTTTGAATTCCATGAGTTGCTGTCGTTCGCCGGGATGAAGGGGCAGCCGCTCTTCTCTGATCTCGGCGAAGAGGTATTCTTCCCGGAACCTGTCAGGGACTATCCCCCGACCCATTACTTGAAACTTGCCAATGCCCCAGAACAACTACAACCCTGACGTGCTGTCGTGCCTGGCCAATCTGAGCAGCGACGAGGTCTTCACGCCGCCCCAGATGGCTGACGACATCCTCGACATGCTGCCGGCCAAGCTGTGGCGCGACCCTGACGCCACCTTCCTTGATCCAGTCTGCAAGTCCGGTGTCTTCCTCCGTGAAATCGCCAAACGATTAGATCGCGGGTTGGAGCCCAAGATTCCTGACAAGCAGACACGCATCAATCATATCTTTGGAAAGCAGCTATTCGGCATCGGGATTACCGAATTGACCGGTCTTCTGGCCCGCCGCTCGGTCTATTGCTCCAAGGCGGCCGACGGCAAGTACTCCGTCTGCGACACCTTTGATAACGCGAAGGGGAACATCTGGTTCGAGCGGCTGGAGCATACGTGGGATGATACGAAGTGTACGTACTGTGCCGCACCGCGAGCACTCTTTGATCGCGAGGAGGGGCTCGAAACTCACGCCTATGCGTTCATCCACACCAACGACATCAGGACTCGGATAGCCGAGTTGTTTGGAGGCCAAATGCAATTTGACGTGATCATCGGAAACCCGCCTTACCAGATGGCCGGCGGCGCAGGCGGCTCAAGTGACTCCTCGATCTATCATTTATTTGTCCAGCAAGCATTTAAGCTTAAACCTCGGTATGCCGTTTTCATCACGCCTTCGCGATGGATGGCTGGAGGGCGAGGGCTCGATGAGTTCCGGGCGCAGATGCTCAACGGAGGTCATCTCCGCAGCATCACAGACTTTCCCGATTCCGGCGATGCATTCCCTGGTGTTCAGATCAAAGGTGGTGTTTGCTATTTCCTTTGGGATCGCTCACATAACGGAACCTGCGATGTCACGCGCGTAGCCGGAGGCGAAGAGCATCTTCAGCGTGATCGGCAACTGGGCGAGTTCGATGTTTTCATTCGCGATGAACGTGCGCTTGGAATTCTGAGAAAAGTTCTTTCCAAGAAGGAGGCGTCGGTACTTGAGCTCGTGTCTGGTGACACCCCGTTCGGTATCGCAACCAATTTCGCGGACTGGACTGAGAAATGGGGGAACGGGAAGATTGCCGTCCACCTGATCAACAAGGGCAAGCGCGTCATCGGCTTCATGAAGCGAGGGGACATTCGCAAGAACGAAGACGCCATTGATACATGGAAGGTTCTCGTACCTGAAGCTTATGGGGCCGGTGAGACTTTCCCACATCAAATCCTTGGCAGAGAGATCGTGGCGGAGCCCCCGTCAGCATGTACTCAGTCGTACCTTGTCGTAACGCCTTTCCTCTCGGAGAAAGCAGCTCGGAGCTTTGCCAGCTACTATCGAACCCGCCTGTTCCGATTTCTCGTATCGCTGAGGAAGATCACCCAGCACGCGCTGCGATCAACTTACACGTGGGTGCCGCAGCAGTCCTGGAACAGGACTTGGACTGACGACTTGCTTTACCAGAAGTACGGCATCACGAAGAACGAAATCGCGTTCATTGAGTCAATGGTTCGCCCGATGGAGGCGAACGGTGAGTAACCAATTCTTTCCAGCCAGGCCTGACTCGAGGCCCATGATCTACGCCTACGAGGATACCAACCCGCAGTATGCGGGGCTCCTCAAGGTAGGCTACACGACCGTTGATGTGCAATCGCGCGTCGCCCAGCAGTATCCGACAAAGAAGCCGGGCAAGCCGCCTTACCGCATCGTCCTCGAAGAGCCCGCCATGCGCAGCGATGGGACGGCTTTTACCGATCGTGATATCCATCGCTGGCTGCGGGAGCAGGGAATCTGCAATCCCGATGGCGAGTGGTTCGCCTGTCCAGTAAAGCAGGTCAAGGCCGCAGTTGTTGCACTGCGAACCGGCCAGATGAATGAAGAGAATCGGAGCCTCGATTTCGGGATGCGGCCGGAGCAAGTCGAGGCAGTGGAGAAGACTGCCGCCTATTTCAAGAGCTTCCGCAAGGAGAACCACGGCAAGCCGCCTCACTTCCTTTGGAATGCGAAGATGCGCTTTGGCAAGACATTTGCGGCCTACCAACTGGCCAGGAAGATGGGCTGGCGAAGAGTTCTCGTGATGACCTTCAAGCCGGCCGTTCAAAGCGCTTGGGAATCAGACCTCAAGCAGCATGTGGACTTCAAGGGCTGGCAGTTCATCAAGCCTGGCGGCTTGACCTACGAAGAAGCCGACAAGAGGAAGCCCTTTGTCTGCTTCGGTTCATTCCAGGACTACCTTGGCCGCAATCCCAGCACCGGCGGCATCAAGACTAAGAACGAATGGGTCCACGCGACAAACTGGGATTGTGTCATCTTTGACGAATACCACTATG
>CAYQJH010000121.1:0-10787 GCA_964417755.1 uncultured Planctomycetaceae bacterium | reverse complement strand
AGAAGCGACAGGCAAAAAAAGTCGCTTAACCGCCACGCATAGGCGACCGCACCCCACGGGGCTTCCTAAGCGTTTTCTCTTTATTGCCGATTGGCCTCTCCGATACAATGCCTCTCCGCGAACTGGCCGGGAAGCCGGCCTTCACATTTACCGGAGATGAGCATGAACATTACCTGGATCGCTTTGTGCATGTTGGCTGTCCTTATGCTTGCGGGCTTGTCGTCCTTTGCGCGCGATCGCGAGCCTTCGCCGGAATTGAAGGTGCACGTCGTCAAGGATGCCAAGATCAAGGTCGATGGCAGCCTTGATGACGAGATCTGGTCCAAGGCTGCCTCCAGCGATCACTTTCGCCTGACCGACGGCGGGGCGATAAAAGGCAAATGCCGCCTGCTGGTCGTGCAGGATGATAAGAACCTCTACGTCGGCGTTGAGGTCTTTGCCAGCCAGGCTGACCTCAAGAAACTCATCGCCACCCACAATACCCATGACGCCGACGGCATCTGGGACGATGACGTGGTCGAGCTGTTCATCGACCCGACCAACCAGCGCCACAGCTACTACGAGTTCATCATGAATTCCAAGGGCGTCACCTTCGACGCCTACCACAGCCAGCCTGGCAAGGCGGACATCGGCTGGAACCCGCAGTACCAGGCCGCCGCCAAGGTCGGCACGAGTAGTTGGACGGCTGAATTCGCCCTGCCGCTAAGTATGTTCGACAAGCATCCTCGCCCGCAGGACAAATGGATGTTCAACGTGCTGGTCTACCGCACCGTGGACAACGAGTACTGCTACTGGTCGAGCGTCTACCAGGAGTCCGTCCATGCGCCGCAGAATTTCGGCACGCTGGTGGGGCTGGAGATACCAGCCAGCCTGCCGGCATCCCGGCCAGCCTCCGGCCCAGCAAGCAGACCGTCCGCAAAGCCGTAGCATCAATACAGGAAGTTGTTTCATGAGTGAGTTTCGCGTCGAGACGTACCGGATGCCGGCGGCTGACCTCGGGCCGGAAAACCCTCTGCCGCCGCTGGCGGCACTGCGTTTTGAGTTTCCCTGGTTGCTCAAGGCCCGGCAGGCCCTAAAGGGCATTCCCGTCGCCCAGCGCGCGCACAGCGCAGCCACGGGCGTACTGCCGCACCGATTGCAGGACGGCTTCGATCGCAACCGCCACAGCCGCGATTTCCAGGCGATTGTGCTGGAAAACCAGGTGCTCAAGGCGACGTTCCTGCCGGAGATCGGCGGCAGGCTGTGGTCGCTTATCCACAAACCCACTTCGCGCGAGCTGCTATACGTCAACCCGGTGTACCAGCCATGCAACCTGGCCCTGCGCAGCGCGTGGTTCAGCGGCGGCGTCGAGTGGAACTGCGGCATGATCGGCCATACGCCTTATACCTGCTCGCCGATTCATGCCGCCCGCGTGGAAGCGCAGGACGGCATGGCGTCGCTCCGGCTGTACGAGTGGTGCCGGATTCGCGGCGTGATTTACCAGATGGACTTTTACCTGCCGGATGATTCGGCGTGGTTGCTGGCGCGAATGCGGGTGATCAACCCGCATGACTTTGCCGTGCCGATGTACTGGTGGTCGAATGTCTCGGTGCCTGAGACGAAGGATCTGCGGATCGTCGCGCCGGCTGAGGAAGTCTGGACGCACAACTATGCCGCCGGCACGGTGAGCAGGACCATACTCCGGCCGGAACTGACTTATGCCATTAATCGCGGCCAGGGAGTCGGCGACGCGTTCTTTGTGGTCGAGCAGCATCGCAGGCCGTTCATCGCGGGCTTGGATGCGCAGGGCGCCGGCCTGGTGCAGGCGTCCACGGCGCGGCTGCGCGGGCGGAAGGTCTTCGTCTGGGGCCACAACAGGGGCGCGCAGCGATGGCAGGAATACCTCTCCATCAAGGGCCATCCGTACATCGAGATCCAGGCCGGCCTGGCCCCTACGCAGGCGGACTACCTGAACATGCCAGCCGGCGCGCAGTGGTCCTGGCTGGAGGCGTATGGCCTGGCGCAGATCGACCCGGCGCAGGCTACGCACGAGCAATATAGTACGGCCTATGGCGCGGTCGATGCGTATCTTGGCCGCCACCTGCCCAGCGTTTGGCTGGAAGCGGAGCTTATCCGCACGGAGAAGCTGGCCGACGCCGAGCCGGCGGAGACTATCAACCCCGGCCAGCCGTGGGGCCACCTGGAGGCCCGGCGGCGAAAAGTTGCGGGCCGGCAGCCTTTCAATCCGCCGGCGCTGCCGTTTGATCCGCAGCGAACATCGCCGGAGACAGCTCACTGGCAGGCGCTGCTGGACAAGGGCGAAATGCCATATCGCGAGCCTTCTCGCGAGCCCGGCTGGTACATGACGCAATGGGACTGGGCTGTATTGCTCGAGCAGGCGCTTCAGGCCGGCAGGGGCAAGCACTGGCTGAGCTACCTGCATCTTGGCGTGATGTACTACCGCGGCGAGGAGTTGGACAAGGCCAGGGCCGCCTGGGAGCAGTCGATTGCGTGCGAGGAGTCAGCCTGGGCGTATCGCTGCCTAGCCCTGCTGGCCAAGGAACAGGGGCGCCCTGCCGACGCAGCCGACCTATACGCGAAGGCGATAGAACTGAAGCCGGACATCTGGCAGTTGGCGATGGAATGCTGCCAGGCACAAATTGACGCCGGCAGGAGCAAGGTCGCAATCGACCTGCTGGGCAAGTTGGACAGGGCGATTTCGCAGCGTCCGCGGCTGCGATTGGTGGAGGCGCTGGCCGCGCTGGAACTGGACGAGTTCGACCGCGTTGAAGCCATCCTTATGGACGTCGAGCTGACGGACATTCGCGAGGGCGAATTCGGCCTGACGGACTTGTGGTTCTCGCTGTGCGAGAAGCGAATCGCCAAGGCTGAGGGCATCGCCATCGACGACGCGCTTCGCCAGCGCGTGCGGTCTGAGTGTCCGCCGCCGGAGAAGATAGACTTCCGCTCGTGGATCACGCCGCCGCCTGGCAGCAAGACGTGATTCGGCCGGTGACGCCCTTTCATCTTGGAGTGCGGTGACCAGCCCCGCAGGGGCGACGGCACCGCTCTGGCTGGCTGAGATGGAATGACTTCTGGCAGTGCAAGCCAAAGCGGCGTCCAAGCCGCCGCACTCCAAAGTGTCTCTCATTTCGATAGATAACGTTGTTGAGAAGCAGGCTGTCCGGTAGGATAAAATGCACCAACGAAAGGATGACGCCATGCGGATCGATATTCAATTCTCCATCTTCCTGATCAACAAGCCCGGCGTGCTGGCGGCGGTGAGCGAGGCGCTGGCTGATGCGCGGATCAACATGCTGGCCCTGACGCTGATGGACACCGGCGAGCACGGCGTGCTGCGGATCATCACTGACAATCCCTCAGCCACCCGAACGGTGCTCGGCTCAGCCCATGACCGCTGGACGGAGACCGAGGTGCTCGTGCTGGAGATGGACAACCGTCCCGGCGCCTTCGCAGCCACCGCCCGCCGCCTGGCTGAGGAGCACGTGAATATCACCTACGCCTACTGCTCAGCCGGCGCACCGGGCGGCAAGACGACGGCTGTCTTCAAGATCAACGACCTCAAGAAGGCCCAGAAGGTGCTCCAGGCCGGCAAGAGCGCGCACAACGAAGGCGAAGGCACGGTCAAGACGCCGGCTAGAAGAAAGTAGCAGCCGGCTTCGGGCAGAGCGGCTTCAGGCTTCAGACCCCAGGCTTCAGGCGCGGCGCTTCGCATGGTTTGGGATTGTTGGCCGGACAAGATCAGGTGTAAGAGCAGGCTCCAGACTCCAGGCTCCAGGCGCGGCGCTTTCGCATACGATAAGATGCTTGCGTGCCGCAAGGCTGCTAAGACGTCGAATACCTCCTGCGAATCAAAAGCAAATGGTCATTTATCACGAAGCAATTCCTGGACTATCTTTTGATCGAGTATTGGAATTTATAGGAAGCAAAGGGGCAGAGGTAGCTTCAATCGACAAGAGCATAGCCGTGGTGTTGGCTCGGTCGAAGACAACATTGCGAAGAACCTACTATAGGGGCTGCGTTCGCACCTTCAGGGCTGTCCGGATGATGATTGCGAGGAATGAAGGCGGAACATCTATTGATATACATTTGGAGGGTGTGATTCCTCATCTGCTCTCGCCCGTGGTCGGCTTGATGTGGGTATCCGCCATCATCTACGAGTGGAGCACCGGCGGGCTGTGGCAGGTTAATATCTGGGCCTTGGCGGCGGTAAACGCGGTCATGCTTGGGGTATTCCTTGTTGCTCCCTTGATATGGTGCTTGAAGTGGATCAATGGCGCTAGAACCGAAACGCGGGTATTAAAGACACTGGTTGAAGCTCTGTCGTCGAAGAACGCATGACAGGCCCAGCAAGTCTGTGACAAGCCGCGGAAGAGTTTGCTTCGTGTCTTCGTGTCTTTGTGGTTATGTGTTAAGTCGCCGAGGGTTTCAGCAGCCAGAGGCCGCTGGCGTGCTGCTGCACCTGATCCATCGTGCAATCTTCCGGCAGCTTGTCAGGCCGCCAGCGCAGCAGGTGCGTGCCGTGGCGGAAGCGGCCGCCGCTGAAATGGTCGTAAGTCACTTCCACGACCAGCTCCGGCGGCAGCGGCTCCCACTGGCCGGTCCTGTCGGTGCTCCAGCGGCTGGGGCCGCCGGGGGCTGTGCCGGTGAAGCCTGCGCCTGCCCCCGCCTTGGCGCGAAGCTTCTCCAGCCGCGGCGTAAGTTCGCGTCGCTGAAGGGAATCGAGGCTTGAGGTGAACCCGACGTGATTCAGCAAGCCTTGCTCGTCGTATAGTCCCAGCAGCAGCGAGCCGATGACCCGCCCGTGTGTCGCGTAGCGGAAGCCGCCTACCACGCAGTCAGTCGTACGGATGTTCTTTATCTTCTGCATGCCCGTGCGCTCGCCGCTGCGATAGTCCATGTCCAGCCGCTTGACGACGATGCCGTCGGTGCCCCGCCCGGCTCGCGCGAACCAGTGGCGGGCCAGCTCGATCTGCGTTGTCGCCGGCGAAAGATGAACCGCGGATTTCGAACTAACATTGGCCTCAAAGAACTCCTCCAGCCGGCGACGGCGAAAACTTAGCGGCCGATCCGCCAGCGGCAGGTTGCTCCCTTCCAGCAGCAGATCAAAGACGATGTAGAGGGCCTGGTGCGCCGCCGCAAGCTTGGCCACCCTGCTTGCAGCCGGGTGCAGCCGGAGCTGCAGTTCCTCGAACGATAATTCCTCGCCCACAGGAATCACGATCTCGCCGTCGAGGATGAACCGCCTGGATGAAAGCTCCTTCAGCGAGGCAGCTGCGTCCGGGAAGTACCTCGCCAGCGACCGGCCGGACTTGGATTGCAGATACACCTCATCGCCGTCTCGAAATGCCAGGCAGCGAAAGCCGTCCCACTTTGGCTCGTATTGCCATGCGCCCACGGAGGGGATCTGGTCAACCAGCAACGCCTCCATCGGCGGATACGGCGGCATGATGGGCAGGTTCATAGTTCGCACCCCTGCTTAATTGTTGGAGGCCATTTGGCAGCAGGCCCTGGAATTCCAGGGAGAAACATTCGGCAGACGGGGTGTCAGATCTGGAGGCGGAAGGTAACGCCCGAGCAATGCATCAAGACTTGGCAGTCTTTGTCTTTTTCCCTGCAAGGATCATCACCAGGGCTGCTGCAGCCCGGATCAACAACGTTGCTGCCAGCAGCAGGAGCAGGCTGGCCCAGACGTATGTGAGCAGCGGCCAGATGTCGCCCATGAGCGTGTTGAATTCCTCGCTTGCCAGGCCCGCAACCGCAATGCCGGCCGAAACAAGCACCAGCGAGGCGAGCATGGCCCGCACCTCGCGCCGCGCGGGTGCAAGGCGGATGCCCAGACAAACCGACAGGTAAACAAAGACCGGCACGTGCCAGTCGGACCAGTGTAAGTCTGCCCAGGCCTGGCAGCTGCGCTGGAGCAGGCGCACCTGCTCGACGAGCATATCCCAGAAGGTCTCCCACGAAGTCGGCAACGCGGTGGACAGCACGTGGCAGGGCTTGGCCATAAGCGTGGCGTTGAACTGATCGATGACGCCCCGGCCGAGGTACTTGTGCAGGAGCAGGATGGCGGCGGCACATGCAACAATGGATAGCAGCGAAGCCACAGCCGGGCCGATGAACTTGAGCCTTGGCGTTGCCTCGGTGGCTGAGCCTTGCGAGGCGGCCGGACCGCCGCTGTCGCCCTTCTGCCCGCCGGTTTCGATAAGCTTTGCCCGCTTGATCTCCCCGCCGGTTATCAGACAGCCGAAGATGTACGCCAACTCGCTGACAGCCGTGCCGGGCAGCAGCGCCCAGTTTATCCATATCGATGGGACAAGTCCGCTCCACAGACGGTAAATGCCCATGCCCATGAAGGCAATCAGGAACAGCCAGAATGTAAAGGCCGCGTAAATCACGGGAATCCTTTCCTTGCCAAGTTTACACCAGAGCGTATCAGCGATTATCGGCCAAGGCTTGAACAACGCTTGAGAAAAACGGCAACGAATTCACCACGACGACACGAAGATCACAAAGAACGACCCAGAAAGGGGACAGACGGATTACGGCTTCTTATGGCAATTGATCTCGCTCAGCAGTTGTTCAAAGGGGATATCCCGGCACGGCTGGGCTGTCCATTTAGACATGGCTTTGGGCTGGTCTCCGCTGTCTCTAATCCATTCAACAAAATCGCCTCTTGAATCGAAGACGTAGATTGGGGGTCCAGACGCCAGGACATAGTACGGCGTGCGCTGCCCCGTGGCCAGGTAATAGACATCACCGTTCCGCTCGCATTTTCTGACCGTTCTTATTCCGATTCTGCCAGCGAGCTGTTGGATACCATCGCCTCTTGGTGACACTCGATTATAATACGCATGGACTGCTGCAAAATACCCCGTGAGGGCCAAGAGCAAGACTAAGAAGACAAAAGTCGCCCACACAATCCGCTTTGTCCACTTCACCCGCATCATCTGCCAGACTCCACAGGATTGCCGACCCGGAGATTCGCAAACCACGGCACCATCTTACCGCAATGCGAGAACCACGGCACTGACCATTATCGCCTTTCTTTGTGTCTTTGTGTCTTTGTGGTTCCGCCGCTTCTTAACCGGCGGTCTTTGCGTGGTGGAGTTTCCACAGGCTGCGCCAGGTGGCGGCGGAGCGATCCATCAGGCCCATGTTCTGCAGCGACAGCGCCAGGCCGGCCCGGATCTGCTCGTTATCGCCCGAGCCGGCGGCTGCGGCTTCCATTTCGCGTACGGCTGCGTCAAACTGCTTGCGGTCGGTGTAGAGCAGGCCCAGCCGATAGTGCAGGTCCACGAATTCCGGCTTGATCTCCAGCACGTTGGTGAACGTGGCGATGGCCTCATCCACCTGCCCCAACTCCTGCTGCGTAATGCCAAGCTTGATGAGCGCCTGCACGTACGTGGGGTTGATTTCGACAGCCTGCCTGAATTGCTCCGCCGCCTCGCCGAGTTTTCCCTCAGCCCGCAGCAGCACGCCATAGCGGTAACGCACATCGGCGTGCCGCGGGTGGCGCTGAACCTCCTCGGCGTGTCGCTCCATCTGCCGGCTGAGCAGGTGGTCGTTGTCGAGTTCCGCCTTGACGTCGCCAAGGTCATGTCCGACCTCGAAGTTCCGCGCATATTCATCCGCGACGGCTGCCTTCAGTTGCAGCCGGGCCATCTCCGCCAGCAGCAGGCTGGAGTTTGGCTCAACGGCGGAGGCCAGCTCGAAGCTCTTCATGGCAGCCAGCTGTTTGCCGCCGCGCAGCTGCGCCACGCCCATGCCGACGTAGTTGACCAGAAGCTGGTCGTTGATCTCGCTGGCCTCGCAGAAGGCCTCGGCGGCCTGTTCCCATCGCCCGAAAACCAGGTGGTGCGTACCAAGCTTGACAGCAGCCTCCAGGTAGTTCGGCTGAAGCTCGCGTGCAGCCAGCAGGTGTTTCGTGGCGGCTTCATCGTCGCCGCACCGGCTGTAGAGGTCGGCCAGGCGAAGATGCAAGTCCGCAAAAGGCCCCTGCTTCTCCAGCAGGCTGTGCAGGCGTTCAATGGCCTCGCGGATCAGGCCGTCAGCCGCCAACGCGTCGACCTCGTCATCCACGAGCGACCAGTTGGCCGGCTCCATCGCAATGGCATTTTCGAATTGCTCGACGGCCTGGCTGTACTGGCCGCCTCGATAGTACAGGTGCCCCAAAGCGGTGCGCAGACAGCTCTGGCCCGGCTGCTGCTCGAGCAAGGCCTGGTATTGCTCGATGGCCTGGTCGTTATGGCCCAGAAGTATTTCTATAGCCCCCAGACGCTGGCGGGCTGGGGCGAATCGCGGACTTCTAGCTATCGCGTCTCGATAGTACTCGGCTGCCTCGGCCGGCCGGCCGCACTTCTCGCAGCAGAATCCGATGGCAAAGAGGATCATCGCCTCGCCCGGGGCGATCTGGTTGGCGATCTGGAGTTGGTCGAGTGCCTTGGCAGGCTGGCTGAGTTCCTCGTATGCGCAGGCCAGCGCCGCGCGGGCCGGCAGGTAATCGCTCTTGTGCTTGCAGGCGGCCTGAAGCGGCGCCAGGGCCTGCTGCGCCTGCATGTTGCGGAGATAGGCCATGCCCAACTGGAACTGGCAATCGACCCAATCCGGATGCTCACGGCAGAGCGGCTGCAATTCCTCCAAGCTCTTGCCGCCCGGCGACCAGTAGAACCTGGCCAGCGTCTCGCTCAGTGAGCTGCCAAGCGCTTGACCCAATAACTCCAACAGATGACTCACGTATACCTCCTAGCCTCCAAGACAACATCGCGGATTGCGGATTGCACATTACGCATTCCACAATCCAGGCCGGTTGCCCGGCTCAACGTCTGAACCAACTGGAAGCCCCCGCCGGAAGGCGGGGGGCCCCCCTGCTTCCGCAGGGGGCTTCCTGGAAACAACAACACTTACGCGGCACGGATGGACGCCTGCTTCGCGCGGCCCTGCGATTGTTCCTCGTTATCAACCTGCCGGCGCCACTGCTGCATGAGCGCGTGAATATCCGGCCAGTCGGCCCCGCTATCGATCGCTTTCGACAGGTGGCTGATGGCCTGCTGCATCCGCCCGCCCTGCGCTTCAAGCCTGGCCAGGTGAATTATCGCTTGCGTGTACTTCGGATTGATCTCGATGGCCCGGCGGGCGTGTTCTACGGCATCTTGCGGCCTGCCTAGACGCTCCAGCGTCCTGCTGTATCGCAGGTGCAGATCGGCATAGGCCGGATGCTCAGCCAGGGCCGACTCCAATGCCTCAGCCAGCATGCCGAAGAGCTCGCCGTCGGCGGCGCTGGCCGGCAGGGCCAGGAATGCGTCAACAAAGTCCGTCTCGCTGCAGAGATATCGCGCCAGCTGCGTGTTTGGCGAGTGCGACAGCGTGGGCGAAGCTGCCTCAGCCATGCGAAGCTTCACGCTCAGCCCCGCCTGGCTCGCCGCCTTGCCTGCCAGCGCCAACTGGTAGGCCAGCATCACGTCGCCCTCGCTAAGCTCCACCGCACGCTGCAAGTAGTGAACAGCCGACCCGAGATCATTCTGGGCGGCTGCAACCAGGCCTAGATGGTAGACGATCTCCACATTGCCGCAGTCGGCCTGCAGGGCCCGCACCAGGTGCCGCCGCGCGTCGGCGTAATTCTCTTCCGATGCATAGAACAGCCCCAGTTGCAGATTCAGTTGGCAGTCGCTCGGCCTTTGCCGTAAGGCGCGATTCAGCGTCATGTATGCTTCCGCTCGCCGCCCCGCCTGCCACTGAGCCAGCGCTAGCGACCGCGTACTATGCGCATCCTCTGCGTCCCGATTTGCCAATTCCGCTTGTTCAAGGCAGTCCTGATATTTGCCTGCCTTGGCGTAGATGGCTGCCAGGTAATTGCACAACCCGCCGGCCCGGCCGCCAATGGCCATTGCCTGGCGGAAGTGCTTGCCGGCAAGGTCGAACTGGCCATCCTGCAACGCCCGCTGGCCAATCTGGCGATGCGACTGGGCGGCATAATACCGGGCGATCCGGCTGCACAGACTCTCGCCGGCCAGCAAAGGCGCCAGCTCGGATATAGCCTGCTCATATCGTCCTTGACGATAGAGCTCGATGCCCTGGCTGTAAGATTCATCCTGTCGGCCGCGATTCTTGCTGTCGATGTTTCCCACGATGGCTCTATCGTCATAAAGAGGGGTCGGGTGAAATTGCGCTTCTGATGCAGCGAAATGGCCGTAGGCGGGCTTGTGGTGCAGGCGTCCTCGCCTGCAGATCCTGACAATGCCAAGCACATGCAGGCGAGACGCCTGCACCACAAAACATCGCTCATTCCGTGACTGACTCTTCATTCTGGCGGGTGAAACAGTGGCGGCGGGGGCACAGGTTTTCTATCGAAATGGGTTTTTGAATTTCGATAGATAACCTTGTTGAGGAAGCACGTTCCACTCCACGAGCGCGCGGGAACCGCGTCGGCCAAAATCCAAAGCAATTCCAACAACGAATTGCTTTGGATTTGTGCCCCCGCCGCCACTGTTTCACCCGCCCGAAAATCCGGTCGCTCAATGCCTTCCAGATCACCGTTCCAGCGATAGCAATCCACAGGCTGATGCGTTATAATTAGCTCAGTAGATGCACCTGGCCGTTAGAACCGGTAATTCGTAAAAGAGGAACCTCACATGGCTTTGGGCAAGATTCGTATCGGCTCGATGGAAGTGTCTCGTTTGGCCATCGGCGGCAACCCGTTCAGCGGATTCTCTCATCAGGGCGACGCTCGTGACTTGTCCATGCGGCAGTATTACACCACAGCCCGCATCAAGGCTGCCCTGCGAAAG
>CAYQJH010000120.1:0-10855 GCA_964417755.1 uncultured Planctomycetaceae bacterium | reverse complement strand
GATCTGCAGGCGAGGACGCCTGCACCACAATCGCCCCCTGTAACTGAGGCCTTACGCAAGATCGCGATCTGCAATGGCGACGAGGGTGACCCCGGCGCATTCATGGATCGCATGATCCTGGAGTCATATCCCTACCGGGTCATCGAGGGCCTGGCCATCGCGGCGTACGCAACCGGCTGCAGCGAGGCCATCTTCTACATTCGCGCGGAATACCCGCTGGCAATTCAGCGCGTGCGAGAGGCATTGGAGCGATGCCGCCGGAAGGGCCTTGTCGGCCCAAACATCCTGGGCAGCGGGTTTGGCCTGGAAGTGAGCATCATGGAAGGGGCCGGCGCGTTCGTCTGCGGCGAGGAGACTGCCCTTATCGCCTCCATCGAGGGCCGACGCGGCATGCCGCGTTTGCGCCCCCCCTTCCCGGCCGTCAGCGGCCTGTGGGGCATGCCGACGCTGGTGAACAATGTCCAGACGCTGGCGATGGTGCCGTGGATCATCCGCCACGGTCCGAGCGAATTTGTCGCCCTGGGCACGCAGAGCAGCAAGGGCACAAAGGTCTTTGCGCTGGCGGGCAAGGTGCGGCGCGGCGGCCTGATCGAGGTGCCGATGGGCATGACGCTGCGCCAGGTTGTGGAGGATATCGGCGGCGGAATCGCGGATGGTCGGGCTTTCAAGGCGGTGCAGGTCGGCGGGCCTTCCGGCGGTTGCGTGCCGGCGGAGCTGTGTAATGTGCCGGTTGATTACGAGCATCTCGCGCAGGCCGGCGCGATCATGGGTAGCGGCGGGTTGGTCGTGCTGGACGATAGCGACTGCATGGTGGACATCGCGCGATACTTCCTGGAATTCACACAGGATCAATCCTGCGGCAAGTGCACGTTCTGTCGCATCGGCACGCGAAGGATGCTCGATATTCTTAACAGGCTTTGTGAAGGCCACGGACATGCCGGCGACCTGGCGGAGTTGGAGGCGCTGGCCAACCAGGTCAAGCAGGCGAGCCTTTGCGGCCTGGGCCGAACGGCGCCCAATCCCGTGCTGACGACGCTCAAGTACTTCCGCGGCGAGTACGAGGCGCACATTGCCGGGCGCTGCGTCGCCAGGCGATGCAAGGCCCTGATTCACTATCGAGTGACGGATGATTGCATCGGCTGCACGAAGTGCGCGCAGGTTTGCCCAGCCGAGGCCATAGAAATGATGCCGTATAGCAAGCATGAGATTCAGGACGACAAGTGCATTCGCTGCGATAGTTGCCGCGGCGCCTGCCCAACGAAGGCGATTGTCATTGAGTCATAGAGACGATGTCCACGAATTGCACGAAACGCACGAAGTGAACGAGTGAATAGCCACACAGACAAGACGATGATCGAGGCATGGATTGACGGCAAGAGCGTGCGCGTTGTTGAAGGCAGCACGATACTTCAGGCCGCCAACCAGGCGGGCGTGCATATTCCAACACTTTGCCACCTGGCGGGTCAGCAGCCGCCGGCCTCTTGCTTCCTTTGCGTGGTGAAGGTCGAGGGACGCGCCGGTCTCGTGCCAGCCTGCGCCACCAAGGTGGAACCGGGCATGCGAGTGGAGACCGCCGGCGAGGAGATCATCGCTGCGCGAAAGACCTGTCTTGAGTTGCTGATGAGCGATCACGTCGGGGACTGTATTGCGCCCTGCCAGTTCATCTGCCCGGCCCGGTTGGACATTCCAAAGATGCTCCGTCTTGTGGCGCAGGCCTCCAGCCTGCGCGGCGATGGCGAAGTGGGTGCCACCCCCAAGCGCCGTTTGCTTGGGGGTGTTGACACCAAGCACCCCCAAGAGTACTTGGGGGTGGCACCAAGTATCGTGTCTTCTGATGGGCATGCAGGCGGGACGCCTGCACCACAATTGGCGGCGGCTGCTAGCTTGGCGCGCGAGGCGCTGGTGCTGCCTGCTGTGTTGGGAAGAATCTGCCCTGCCCCTTGCGAGAAAGGCTGCCGCCGCGGTCAGCCAGTGGATGCACAATCCCCGTGCGGGAGCACGGGGCTTTCTGAAAATGCCTCGAAAGCATCGGCTGGCGATGACGGCGCGGTGAGCATTCGGGCCTGTCATCGCTTCCTGGGCGACCTGCCTGCCTCCGCGCCAAATAATCCAACCATCAAGCCTTCAGGCAAGAAGGTGGCCATCGTCGGCTCTGGCCCAGCCGGCTTGGCGGCGGCGATGCACCTGCGATTGCTCGGCCATGCCTGCACGATTATCGAGAAGCGGGAGTCGCTTGGCGGCGCGTTGCGGTATAACCTGCCGCCGGGCCTGTTGCCGGCGGACGTCCTGGACAAAGATATCGCGCCGATTTTGTCGATGGGGATCGATACTCAGTTTTCGCGCTGCCTTGGACAGGATGTGATGCTGGATGATCTACGGCGTACTTTCGATGCGGTCGTCATCGCTGCCGGGCAACTGGAGCAAGCCGAGATCGAGGCTTGGGGATTGGCCAACGGACCGCACGGCATCAAGGTCGACCGGCACAGCTATCAGACGTCGCTGCCGGGAGTCTTCGCCGGCGGGCAGTCCATCCGCACCCAGCGGCTGGCCGTTCGGGCCATTGCCGACGGAAAGGCAATGGCTGCCAGCGCTGACCGGTATCTTCGCGGGCAGAAAGTTGCCGGCCCGACCCGGCCATTTACATGCCGCATGGGCCATCTAAACGCAGGCGAAATGGCGTTGTTGAAGGCCAGCGCATCGGCAGCCCCCCGCCAGGAGCCACTCCTCGCCGATGGCGGTCTCTCGACAGAGCAGGTCGCAATCGAGGCTGCGCGGTGCCTGCATTGCGACTGCCGCAAGACCGATGATTGCCGCCTTCGCGATGCGTGCCAGCAACACGATATCGACCCGAACCGGTTCAAGTCCCAGCGCCGCGCTTTTGAGCAGGATAGCGACCATCCGCAGGTGATCTACGAGAGCGGCAAGTGCATTGCGTGCGGGCTGTGCATCCAGATTGCCGGCGGCATGGGCGAGCGACTGGGCTTGACGTTTGTCGGCAGGGGTTTCAACGTGCGGGTTCAGCCGCCACTGGATGCCGCCATGCGGCAGGCCCTGACGGCCTCTGCCCTGGCGTGCGTGCAGGCCTGCCCCACGGGCGCGCTGGCGATGAAGGATGATTGAAATTGGTGAAAGTTTTTCTTATCGCCCGGACGATATGACAGAAGGATTGATCATGCTCTTACGGAAGAGGGCGAGCAATGCAATATCTACCGGGTATATTGGCGCAGTTGGTAGAGGCAAGCATCTTTGCGGCAGCCGCCATGGCCTTGATCCTCGCGGCATCATACGCGCTGCTTTAGTTCCTGATCTGACCAGGGAGATCTGACCAAGAAGATTTCTGGGCGGGCTCCACCCACGTCTTGACTGGCCTTAGCAATGCCGTGTTTACCTGCAGGCGAGACGCCTGCACCACAATACTTCACTTCAGGCCGTTATACTGAGAGATAATCTCCGAAAGCTCAGACAGGCGATGTATTCTGTGGCGAGCGTGCCTGGCTGCATCACCGCGCACGTGAAGGTCGCGCGGGTCCTTTAGCACAGGGATCATCCCGGCCTTTAGCGAACCGATGATGTCGGCCTTCGGCGAATCGCCCACAAAGAGCGTGTGCTCAGGTGCAAGCCCAGCCCGCTCTAGCGCCAGGCTGAAGATTTTGGGGCTGGGTTTTCGATAACCTACGTCGCAGGAGTACACGCGAATCGGCAGGAAGTCCAGCAACCGCGCCTGCTGAAGGTGCCTGTCCAGCACCTCGCCGGGCACGAACGTGTTCGATACGATGCCGAGTTTCATGCCTCGATCGCGAAGCGCCTCTAGCAGCTTGGGCAGATCATCTTCGACTTTCGCACATTGGCTTAGAGGCATGTACCACCGCCAAGCAAGCTCCAGGATATGCTCGTGCGTCAGTTCGTGGCCCATGCGCATGGCCAGGCGGCCAATCAATTCAAGCGCGTTGAATTCCCGGCGGGTGAAGCGGCTCTTGAAGTAGTTCCAGCGGATGGCTCGAAGCTGGCGGCGGTGGAACTTAGCCAGGGGCGGCAGCGGCTGGCCGAGTTCCTGAAGGTATTCGTACGACAGGCGCGCTCCGGCTTCAAACAGGCTGGTGACGTCCACCTTGCCGAAGTCCAGCAAGGTGTCGCCCAAATCGAACAAGATGCCTTTTAGTGATCCAGCCATTTCTAAAGCTTCTTGCGGCGTAATACCAGCATACGTTGAACCAACTGGAAGCCTCCGCCGGCAGGCGGGGGATCCTCCCTGCTTTTCGCAGGGGCTTCCTGTTGGGGCGCTCCAACAATGTCTTTGACAATTGTCGCTGCCTGAGCAGAGACAGACAGACAAGAATACGAAACAGGGGAATATATCAGCTTGCGGCGTCGCGTCAACATCGCCCTGCTGATGCACATTTTAGCCGACGCTACGGATGCTTGCGGTGCCCTTCGACTCCGCTCAGGGGCCGTGTTCAATGGCAGGCGTCCCGCACGACCGTTCAGAGCGTCGGCCTGCAAGGCATGCTGGCCAGGAATTCTTTCTTTCGCGGCCTTGACAGCCATTTGGTGTAGATATAAAATCCTCCGTCTTGGCTTATTGGCGCTTTCCATCCGCACGGGGCGCTCCCGCAGCTGCGGGAAATGGGCAGGCGATGTTGCGGCCGCCTGCTCCCAGCCTCCGGATAGGACCTCCGCCGCAGAACCTTTATGCGTGCTGACTTCCGCCTAGCGCTGCGGCGTCAGGGTTTGCTCAAGCAACCTTACCCGGTGGTGTAATGGTAACACAGAAGATTTTGGTTCTTCTATTCCAGGTTCAAGTCCTGGCCGGGTAGAAAATACTGTCGATTCGCCTGGGCAGAAGAAGAAATTCTTCAAGAGCCCGGGCGTTTGCGGGCACGGCTGTCAAAGCCTGTGCCGCCGTTAGAAGATAATGATGGCAATGATGTCGGACAATTTGAACAGGCAGCAACGCAAGGGCCGGAACATTGCGCGGCGAAGACTGCCAAAACCCGCCCTGCTACCTGCTGAGTGCTTGCCTGGCGTTAAAGGGGGCCGGCCATGACGAACCTGAAACTCTTTTCGGGCCGGTCTAACGTTGGGCTGTCGCAGAAGATCAGCGACTACCTGGGCATCCCCCTTAGCAACGCAGCCATAAAGCCATTCCCTGATGGCGAACTTGCGGTCAAGATCGACGAAGACGTTCGCGGCAGGGACGTTTTCTTCATCCAATCCACCTGCGGCCCCAGCGTCAACGAGACGCTGATGGAACTGCTCATCTTTATCGACTGTGCGCGTCGGGCCTCGGCCGAGCGAATCACAGCCGTGGTGCCCTACTTCGGCTATGCCCGGCAGGACCGCAAAGACGAAGGCCGTGTGCCTATCACCGCAAAGCTGGTGGCGAATTTAATTGCTACCGCGGGCACAGATCGCCTTTTGACGATGGACCTTCATGCCGCCCAGATCCAGGGCTTTTTCGATATCCCCGTAGACAATCTTTACGCCGAGCCTGTCCTCAGCCGGTACTGGTCAACCCGCAACTTCGACAAGCTGGTGCTGGTCAGCCCGGATGTCGGCAACGTCAAGCGGGCCAGGCAGTATTCGCAGCGCCTTGGCGGCGAACTGGCGATTATTGACAAGCGGCGCATCACGGGCAAGGATATCGAAGTCGGGCATCTCATCGGCGACGTCGAAGGTAAGACCGTCCTGATGATGGATGACATGATTTCCACAGCCGGCACGGTCAGCAACGCCGCCAAGCTGTGCAAGGACAAGGGCGCGATGAAGGTGTTTGTGGGCGCGACTCACGCGGTGCTTTGCGGACCGGCCGCCGAGCGCCTCCGCGCAGCCCCGATCGATGAAGTGGTGGTCACCGACACTATTCCCGTCGGCCAGGACAAGATCGACGCCATTGGCAAACTGAACGTATTAAGCGTGGCTGAACTGATGGGCGAGGCGATCCATCGCATTCACAATGACGAATCCGTCAGCAGCCTGTTTTTGAAAGAAGGCCGCTAAGTGGCCCACGAGGCTCTTGGGCAGGAGAATTCACATGGCATTACTGAAGGTCACCAAACGCGAGCAGCTGGGCAGCCATAAGACCCGCAGCTTGCGCAAGAAGGGCTTGGTCCCGGGCATCATTTACGGCCACGGCGAGGCGCCAGTGGCGATAGCCATCGGGCAGCGTGATTTGGAAGCGGTTCTGCATCATCACGACCGCCTGCTGGAACTGGACCTCAACGGCAGCAAGCACAACGTGCTGGTCAAGGACGTCCAACTGGATGCGATGCAGCAGGACATTCTGCACATCGACCTGGCGCGCGTGAACCTCGACGAGCGCGTGAAGGTTACGGTGCCGATCCTGCTTCGCGGCACGCCGGCTGGCGCTTCCGATGGCGGCGTACTCGCGCAGGTATTGGCCGAGGCCAGCATCGAGTGCCTCGTGACGGCCATTCCCGAAGACATTCGCATGAGCGTGGCCGAGCTGAAGCTGGGCGACGTCCTGAAGTTGAAGGACCTGCCCCTGCCATCAGGCGCCAAGCTGCTGCAGGACGGCGAGACTATCGTCGCCAGCGTAACGCTGGTGGTCGAGGAAGTCGCCGCGCCGGCAGAGGGCGAAGCCGCCGCAGCCGAGCCGGAGGTCATCAGCGAGAAGAAGAAGGAAGAGGCCGCTGCCGCCGAGGCCGCCGAAGGCAAGGAAGGCAAGAAAGAAGCCAAGAAGGAATAGGAGCCGCGTGGCACAGCCGCCCTCGGCTATGCAATGCTATGGCAACGATCCAGCAGCCCACCCGAGGGCGAGTTCGCCACAGCGGCTTGAACCGACCTCGCTATGGAGCCAGCCGAGACAACCAGGTTCGTCGTTGGCCTTGGCAATCCAGGGCGCCAGTACGAGCGGACAAGGCACAACGTCGGCTTCATGGTCGTGCAGGAATTGGTGCGGCGATGGAGTGTGCCGCCACATAAAGAAGCATTTGGCTCGCACCTGTACGACGTGCGAGTCAGCAAAGGCCAGCAGACGCGGCGCGTGATGCTGCTTGAGCCGCAGACGTACATGAATTGTTCAGGCCGGGCTGTTCGGCAGATGGTGGACTTCTACAAGCTCCCCTGCCGGGACATGCTGGTGGTGCTGGACGACATGGCCCTGCCGCTGGGCCAGTTGCGGGCCCGAGCCGAAGGCTCCGCCGGCGGACACAATGGCCTGGCGGATATCCTGCTGGCAATGGGCAGCAATGCCGTGCCGAGGTTGAGGCTGGGCATAGGCAATCCGCCTGGGCGGATGGAATGGAAGGATTACGTGCTGACCGCCTTTGGTCGAGATGAAATGGCGGTCATCGAGCCGGCTATTGTGACGGCCGCCAGCGCCGTGGAAGATTGGGTCTTCTTCGGCCTGGACA
The DNA here is from genome assembly GCA_964417755.1 of uncultured Planctomycetaceae bacterium. Classification (GTDB taxonomy): domain Bacteria; phylum Planctomycetota; class Phycisphaerae; order SM23-33; family SM23-33; genus CAYQJH01. The sequence goes on along the minus strand of CAYQJH010000120.1, from coordinate 3,482 downwards.
TGATGATGGAAAAGTACAACCGGAAACCCAGTTGATGGGCGCCATGCCGGCATCTTTTGCCGCCATGGAAGCGATAGAACAAACGGTTTAAGGAAGTCGAAATGGACCAGATGAAGAAGACGTACGAAGGCATGTTCCTTCTGGATGCGGGCAACCCGGACTTTCAGGCCGCCAGCGAGCCGGTCCGCAACATCCTGAGTCGCTACGAGGCGGAAATCCTTTCCTTCAAGCCCTGGGATGACCGCAAGCTGGCGTACGAGATCCGCGGCCGCAAGCGAGGCCTGTACGTCCTGGCGTATTTCACAGCCGATCCGCTGAAGATCCGCGAGATCGAGCATGATTGCGAACTGGATGAGCGCGTGATCCGCCAGTTGATCCTGCGGAAAGACCGCATCACGCCCGAGCAGATCAACGCCGAGACGCCGGCGACTTCCGGCGTGCGCCCGGTGGTGGAGATCGGCGCCGCCGACGAGGCGCGTCCGGCGGCTCCTGAGGCCGCCGTCGATGCCATTGCCGACGTCGAATAAGAAGGATGGAATCATCCCGACCGCGCGGAACAAGTGTTCCGCTGCGAGGTCGGGGCAATACAACCGCTGCCTGAAGGGAAACTGTTATGGCCAGCTATAACAAAGTTATTCTGATGGGCAATTTGACGCGAGATCCGCAGCTTAGCTATCTGCCATCGCAGACGGCTGTGGTGGATTTCGGCCTGGCGGTAAGTCGCCGCTGGCGCGGCACCGACGGGCAGCAGCGTGAGGAAGTCTGTTTCGTGGATTGCCGGGCCTACGGCAAGCCGGCTGAGACGATCAACCAGTACATGAACAAGGGCAAGCCGATCCTTGTCGAAGGCCGGCTGGTTCTGGACAGTTGGGAAGGCAAGGACGGCACCAAGCGCAGCAAGCACCGCGTGAGCGTAGAGCGGTTCCAGTTCGTAGGCTCAGCCGGCGGAGCAGGCGGTGCCGGCGGGGCCCCCCGGCCTGCGGCGGCTCCCCGCCAGGCCCCGCAGCAAATGGCCCAGCAGCCTCAGGCGCAGCAGGCGCCCGTGGACGAGACTGCCGACGCAGCCCCGCCGCCCTACGAGGAAGAGGCCCCCGGCGAGGAAATCCCGTTCTAGGAAACGGCGTTGCTTCCAGGAAGCAGCCTTTAAGACTTGAAACTTGAGACTAGATTTTCGGATTTGAGATTTACTTCATAAGGAACAGTTTGATGGCAAAGCGAAAGATGTTCAATAACCGGCCCAACGCTGCCAAGCGGAAGAAGAAGGTTCGTTTCCACGAGCAGGCCAAGTGCCGTTTCTGCCGCGAGAAGACGCCCGAGGTCGACTACAAGGACTTGGGCAGCCTGTCCAAGCTGATCACCCAGCAAGGCAAGATGTTCTCTCGGAAGCGCAGCGGCAATTGCGCCCATCATCAGCGCTCGTTCAAGCGCGCCATCAAGCGGGCGAGGTTCCTGGCCCTGATGCCCTACGTGGCTTAAGCGGACATTTCTTTTACAAGCAAGAGGTAAAACAGCATGAAAGTGCTCTTAAGACGAAACGTCTCCAAGCTGGGCAAGATCGGCGAACTGGTCGAGGTCAGGGAGGGCTATGCCCGTAATTTCCTGCTGCCCCAGCACCTGGCAGTGGCGCCGACGACGGCAAACGTCAAGGCCGTCGAGGCTGAGAAGGCAAAGTACCTGGCTGAAATGGCGGCCAAGAAGGCTGAGTTCCAGGCCCGCGCCGACGCGATGGCGGACAAGCAGATCACCATCACCGCCCGCGCCAACGAAGAGGGCCAACTGTACGGCTCGGTCGGCCCGGCGCAGATCGTGGCGGCCTTGGCGAGCGAGAACATCTTCATCGACGAAGAGATGGTCGAGATGGATACTGCCATCCGCCGCCTGGACAAGTATGATGTTGACATCATCTTCAGCGACGAAGTCAAGACCATCATTCACGTCTGGGTAGTGCCCCTCCGCGAGGAAGGCGAGGAGGCCTCAGTCGAGGAAACCCCGGCGGCTGAAGCAGCCGAGGAATCGGCCAAGGAAGAGCAGTAGCAGCGACAACACAACTTGCATCGATTTGAAATGCGCGGCGGCTCATTGAGTCGCCGCGTTTTTTTTGGGCGGCAATTGCACGCACATCAGTGAGATGAACTACCGTTCTTCTCTCTGCGGTCTAAGCGCCTCAGCGGCTGGCCTCTTCCTCCTTCGCCACCGGCGACACGCGTAAGCGGCAGCGATGATTGCCACAACTCCCAGGAACACAAGTCCTATCGGCCTGTACAGCCGTGCAATCATCGGCAAACCATCCCCGACGAAATAGCCAAGGCTCAGGAATGTAATCACCCACACCGCCCCGCCCGGATAGGCAAACAGGGCGAACTCGCCGTAGCGTATCCGGCTGGCCCCTGCAACCAGGGCATTGATGTGCCGCACATATGGAATGTAATAGCCGAATGTCAGCGTCCACTTGCCGTGCCGGTCGAACCAATCGTGCGTCCGTTTCAGGCGCTGCGGCGTGATGCGGACCAGGCGGCCAAATCGGTGGATCACGCCGTAGCCCACGCTTCGGCCAAGCAGGTACATCCCCGTAACGCCGACGCCCGTGCCGGCGAACGCCACCACCGCCGTCGCAACGGGCTCCAATCTCGAATGATGGATGAGTATGCCCAAGGCCGTCAGAAAAGTTTCCTCCGGCAGCGGCAGCCAGAGCATGCCCAGCATGAGGATGACAAAGATGGCCAGGTTGCCATACTGGTCCAACCACGGCTGCATCGATTGGAGCATGAATTCCATTATGGTTAACTGGTGATTGGCTAACTGGTTGACTGGTTGACTGGAGAACCGGTGCCGCAAAATCCGGGAGTCGGTCCTCAGCTTGCGACTTCCGGATCGACAATGTCAAACGACCACGACAGCTATCGCTCTTGGGCCGTTCGTCGTGTTCGTCGTGTCGTGGTGGTGTTCCGTCGTTTGCCCGCAATCACTCCTGCTTGGCTTCCTTCGGCGGCGGGGCGATGATCTTCAGGAACAGTTCCGTCAATTGCCGCTCGTCGACGCTCGATGGCGCGTTGGTCAGCGGGCAGGTGCCGCGCTGGGTCTTTGGGAAGGCGATCACGTCGCGCAGCGATTGCCCGCCAGCCATTATCATCACGATTCGGTCCAGCCCCAGCGCCAGCCCGCCATGCGGCGGAGCGCCAAAACGCAGAGCGTCCAGCAGGAAGCCGAACTTCATCTTTGCTTCCTCTTCGCCGATGCCCAAGGCCTGGAACACCCGCTGCTGCACCTGCGTGTTATGGATACGGATCGATCCGCCGCCCAGCTCCAGGCCGTTGCAGACGATGTCATATGCACGCGGCCGCCCAGCGCCTGGGTCGCGTTCAAGCTTGTCCAGGACGTGCGCCTGCGGCGCGGTGCACGGATGGTGCATGGCCATCCATCGCTCCTCATCTTCGCTGTACTCGAACATCGGGAAGTCAACGACCCAGCACCAGGCGAAGGCA
>CAYQJH010000119.1:0-11128 GCA_964417755.1 uncultured Planctomycetaceae bacterium | reverse complement strand
GCCGTTTGCTTCAGATAGAGCTAAGACGTGGGCTGAGTTCGGCTGGCAACCTACGGATAATGATTTGCGAAGCCACTCGACGAAGGTCGTGCCCCTGCGGAGGGAACGCAATTCCGGCAGTCGCGAGCTCTTTGACTCGCTAATAATGGACGGTCGGCCACAGCCTGACCCTACCCCGCAGACGCGGCAGATGTTCAGCCAGAACATGTCCGGGCCTTACAATCAAGTCACGGTTGAGCCAATGGCCTTGGGCTATAGCGTGTACTACTACGAGCACTTCATGGCTGCTTCGCCCTTCACGCGGACCATAGCCATCGATGGTGTGGAACCCACAGCCGAGACCATCGCATCCGGCAAGTATCCGCTTGTGGCCGAGGTCTACGCCGCATATCGAGCCGGCCAGTCAGCCGACAGTTCGGCCATGAAGATGCTCAACTGGCTCCTCAGCGAGGAAGGCCAGGCGGTGGTCAAGGAAAGCGGGTACGTGAGTATCAGGAAGTAAGCATGCCATGCGCATGCTTCGCTTTCACAACGGCGCCCGGCATGACGGCGGAGTCCTGGGCTAATCCAAGAATGCCGAAATTCCATCGCTGGGATGTCCCGCTTTAGAAAATCGCGGACAATCATGATGAGCGACTACGCATTGGCAGCGTAGATCGGCCTCTCAGCCATGTCCGGCTCAGCCAGGAAACGCCGGAAGTGCGAGAATGATGCCCGTTCCATCTTCCAATCCACGTAGCCCCGATGAAGGTGCATTAATAGACTGTGCATGTCATTTCCAGGCCTAGCAAGTTTGTATAGATGGATTCCATAAGAGATGACTCTTCCATTTCCAGGTCAAACCCAACAAGTCAGCGGCATTGGGCACAGCAGGCAGTCGGCTCAGAGACATCTCCACGCGTGACCGCCAATCGGCGGCAAAAGCCTCGACTGACGGACAACGCCTCATTAGCCAATTCAGTATAAGCAGCGTGATGAACAGCCGATTGTTACTTGGCAGGCAAGGCGGCCGCCAGGCGTGTCCATAGGCTGGATGAGGCTTGACCGACCAGACACGGTCCCAAAGACGCGAATGGTGAGCGCAAAGGTTTCGCACGTAGGTCAGGTGGTGCATCCAGGATTGCAGGACATCCGGCTGAAGTCCATAGTTGTTGGCAATCGGCTTCTGGTCCTTCTTGAGCATGCCTTGGTACATCTTCGATAAGGCACCAAAAGACATGATCTCTGTGATGACCCATATCGGCAGGTCCGGGTATTCGCGATAAGTTCCCCGGAAATGCGTAACGAACATTTCGCTAGATCGGTCGGCTTCTCCATGCAGCTTATCCAACCAGTCAGCATGGTTGAAGTAGTTGAAGAAATTCCGCGCGTCGCTATGGCCGAACGCTCCATATCTGCCGCCAAAGTGATAGGCGACCGTTGTGCGCAGGTCTACCTCGACTGCCTCAAGGCCCTCAGTCACGACGTCCCGAAGCACTCGATCGAAATCATAGGCAGCCTTCACTTGTTCAAACGTCGTTCCGGGACGGAATGCGTGCCGTGCCAACTCGAAGGCCAAGCAATAGCCGCTGAATCGGTAGTAGTTAACATGGCGAAGAAATGCGGTTGCGGAGGAAACGTCTCGAATAACCAGCCCACGAGCATGGAGCAAAGCAATCTGGTCTGGATACGATCTCCACGGCTTGTTATAGCTATGCAAAGGAGGCGGCAAGCTGGTCATTCAGCCTCCTTGAGCACGGCGCAAAAAAAACCTGCCCTTTATGCGCATCACCCGGTAGGGCGAGAGGCGCGGCAGGTATGTTACCGTATTTATACGCGACAGCCGGACTGCCGACAAGATATTTATCGACAATAGTGACCCTCTTCCTAACATGTCATTGAATAGTCTATCAGACGAAAGCTTATTCAACCACCGAAGTTCCTTCCCCTACGCAAGAACTGGCCGTCGCAACGTTGACCACTGACGTTCTGCACGACCAACTCGAGAAGCCTACAACTCATCAGTCATTCGATCTTCTACGGCTTGATCGCAGATGGAGAACTGCTCGCCGACACGGCAATCTTGTCTTTAGGCGGTGTAGTCTTCGTAGCCTGCTCAGCCGCTTCGGCAGCGGCTGCTTCGGCAATTGTTGTAACCTTGCCCATTCTGCGCCAGCGGTCGTAGCGATGCTTGAGCAGGTTGTCCATCGGCACGCGCTTCAGTTCGCGGATCGTGCGGACGATGTGGCGTTCGAGGTTGCCGGCGGCCTCGGCTGGGTTTCGGTGCGCGCCGCCGAGCGGTTCGGGAATGATGTCGTCGATAACGTCGAGGCTCTTTAGGTGCTTGGCAGTCAGCTTGAGGGCGTCGGCGGCCTCGGGGGCCTTCTCGCCGGTGCGCCACAGAATGCTCGCGCAGCCCTCCGGCGAAATAACCGAATAGTAGGCGTATTCCAGCATGCCGATGCGGTCGCCCACAGCCACGCCCAACGCCCCGCCGCTGCCGCCCTCGCCGATGACCACGCAGATGATCGGCGTCTTGAGGCGGCTCATCTCCAGCATGTTGCGGGCGATGGCCTCCGCCACGCCGCGTTCTTCACTGCCTACGCCCGGGTATGCGCCTTGAGTGTCGATCAGGCAGACCACCGGCAGGCGGAACTTCTGGGCCATCTCCATCACCCGCAGCGCCTTGCGATAGCCTTCCGGGTGCGCACAGCCGAAGTTGCAGGCGATCTTCTCCTTCGTGTCGCGCCCCTTCTGCTGGGCGATCAGGGCGAGTTTCTCGCCGCCGACGCTGCCAAAGCCGCAGCGGATGGCCTTGTCGTCGGCGAAGCGCCTGTCGCCGTGCAACTCGACGAAGCTCTTGACGATCTGCTGGATGTAGTCGCACGCCAGCGGCCTGGCCGGATGCCTAGCCACCTGGACGGTCTCCCAGGGGCTTAGGTTCTGGTATGTCTTGGCCAGCAGCGAAAGGTACTGCGTGCGGAATTGGCGAATCTCGTGCGAGAAGTCGCGCCCTGAAGGCGCCTGGCTGGACTCCAGCTCCGCGATCTGGCGCTGAAGGCGCAGCAGCGGCTTCTCGAATGGCAATTGAAAGCCGTTCTCTATGCCGCTACCTGCTTCCTTGGCCATAATCGTGTCCCTGCTATACAACAAAGGACGCTTCTGGGCGTCCTTCGCGAATCGACTTCATTTAGGTCGGAAGTCTACCGCGGATGCCCGCCATTGGCAAGACAAAACCGGGCAGACCGCCAGGCCGGACCGGAAGACCAAAGGACCGGATACCGGAAGACCGAAACAAAAATAACGAACAGCAGAATATCGAACAAGGAATTCCGAATATCGAAGTGAACAACCAGATTCCCGTCCATTAAAGCTTCTTCGTTGTTGTGTCGTTGCCTTCGAGATTCTGCCTTTCGGCCTCGCTCGGTTCGACCGCGAGATCACCGCCGAGGGCCCTGAGCCCGTCGAAGGGCGGTTCTATTGTTCGATATTCGATATTCGCCGCTGATCGTTACAGTTCTCGGCCTTGATTAACAAGGCCAACGGCCATATCCTGACCGGCTCGAATGGAAGCCAAACTCAACATCGCGATCATCGGCCCAGGCAAGGTGGGCACTGCACTGACGGTGCTGGCCGGCCGGGCGGGCTATCAAGTTGTCGCTCTGGGCGCGAGAAATCGGCAACGGGCTGCCGGCGCGGCGAGGCGAATTTCGGGCCATCCGGTTGCAGTCTCTCCTGCCGAGGCAGCGGCCGTGGCCGACATCGTTCTGTTGACGGTCAGCGATTCAGCCATCGCTTCAGTCTGCGATGATCTGGCTGAGATGGGCGCTTTCAAGCGAGGCTCTATCGTGGCCCATTGCTGCGGGGCCTTGGGCAGCCATGTGCTGGCCAGTGCCAAGAGACTTTGCGGCTGCCGGATCGCCTCCATGCATCCGCTGCAGACGTTTCCGTCAGCCCAGGCAGCTGTCGATTCTATGCCGGGTGCGTATTTCTTTCTTGAAGGCGACGCCAAGGCGGTGACTGAGCTTTCCAGGTTTGTTCGGGCCATCGGCGGCAAGGCGGTCAAACTGCCCGGTGGCGTGAAGGCCAAGCGGACAAAAGCTCTCTACCATGCCTCAGCCTGCATGGCCAGCAACTACCTGGCAGCGCTGATGGACGCCGCCATCGCGGCTGCGAAGCTGGCAGGGATTCCCGCCGGCACAGCCTGGCCGGCCCTGGAAAAGCTTGTGCAGGCGACCTTGCGGAATGTCTCGGCCTTCGGCCCAGCCAAGGCGCTGACCGGCCCGATTTCCCGCGGCGACGCCGAGACGGTCCGCCGGCACCTGGACGCTCTGGCGAAGGACAAGGCCCTTGACCATCTTTATCGCGCGCTGGGACTATGGACAGCCGACCTGGCCCGGCGAAAAGGAACGATAGACGCCAAGACTCAGCGGCAGTTGAGGGCTCTGCTGGAAATTGAATGAGTTTGACGACGAACCGCAGAATATCCAAAAAAGAACTCCGAATATCGAGGTGAGCAACACGGAAGCCCCTTGCGGAAGCACGGTGATCCCCGGCCTCTTGGCCGGGGCTTGCTATTCGTTACCTTCGTGATTCTGCCCCTCGGCCTTGCTCGGGGCCCTGAGCCCGTCGAAGGGCGGTTCTGTCGTTCGATATTCGTTATTCGTCGTGTCGTTTGTTTCGTGCGTTTCGTGTAATTCGTGGACAACTATTTCATACATGTAAGGAACAGATCCAATGGCTGCGCAGATCATCGATGGAGAAGCAATCGCGTCGCGGATGAATCAGGGGACCGCCCAGGCCGCCGCCGAGCTGACCAAGGCCGGCCGGACGCCTCGGCTGGTGGCGGTGCAGGTTGGCGAGAACCCCGCCAGCAAGATCTACACCAACATGCAGGCCAAAGCCTGCCAGGCTGTCGGCATAGAGTACCACTTGCTGAACCTGCCGGCGGACATGACGCAGGCTGACCTGCTGGCCAAGATCGGCGAACTGAACGTCGACAAGACCGTCAGCGGCCTGATCCTTCAGATGCCGCTGCCGGCACAGATCGACGCCCGAAAGGTGCAGGTGGCCATCAACCCGGACAAGGACGTCGAGGGCATGCACCCGGTGAACATGGGCCGGCTGTTCTTCGGCGGCTCCAGCGTGGCCCCTTGCACGCCGATGGCTGCCATCGAGCTGCTCAAGAGCGTCACGACCGACCTGGCCGGCAAGGAGGCCGTCGTCGTCGGCCATAGTGAGATCGTCGGCAAGCCCATCGCCATGATCCTGCTCCAGAGCCTCAACGCCTCCCCCACCGTCAGCGTCTGTCACGTAGCGACCAAGGACCTGGCTGCCCACACGCGATCTGCGGATATCCTCTTCGTGGCCACCGGCGTCAGCCAGGCGCGCTGGATGGGCTATCAGCGCAAGAAGAAGGCCGGCGAGAATCCGGCCTTGCCGAACCTCAAGCCGCTGATCTCCGCGGACATGATCAAGAGCGGAGCAATCGTCATCGATGTAGCCATCAACCGCATCCCCAAGGGCTTCGATGCAGCCGGCGAACCGCTCAAGGATGAAAAGGGTAAAAATGCCATGGCCACGGTGGGCGATGTCGATTTCGAGGCCGCCAAGGCGGTAGCCTCAGCCATCACGCCCGTGCCGGGCGGAGTAGGCCCGGTAACGGTCGCGATGCTGCTTAAGAACACGATAGCGTGTGCGAAACTGAGCTAAACGAAAACTTGGCGCCACCCCCAAGAGTACTTGGGGGTGGCACCCAAATTCATAGAGCAGCTAGCCAGTCAACACCGCTGTTATTGCCGTTTCGAATTAACAAGTTAACGAGTCAACGCCGTTGCTGTTACGCCGTTGCCGTTGTTGGTGCCCCATGCTCATCGACCAGATGAATGAAGAGATGTTGCAGGCCCTGATCGAGACCTTGCCGGCTGAGATTACGGTCATCGATGCCAATGACGAGGTTGTTGGCTGGAACAAGCACGAAAACCGGCTGTTCCGCCGGCCGCTCAGCTCGATGGGGCTGAACTTCCGCCAGTGCCACCCCGCTGAGAGCTTGCCGATGGTCGAGAAGATCGTCGACGAGATGCGTACCGGCAAGCGGGACATGGCGCGATTCTGGATCGACCTGGCCGTGCCAAACGACACCACCAAGCACAAGATCCTCATCGAGTTCTATGCCTTGCGCAACCGGGCCGGTGAGTACCTCGGCTGCATGGAAGTCACTCAAGACGTGCAGCACATTCGTCAGCTCGAAGGCCAGAAGAGGCTGCTGGACTGACAACAACCGGCTTGAGGCTGCAGGCTTCGGACTTCAGGCTGCAGGAACGGCAACAACGGCAACAGCAACAACGCATCCGTTGCAGGGGGAGGCCTTTCTTTTTTCTGACTTCAACAATTCTTCTTGCCTATGCTTTCTCTTAGAGCAGCCTTTTGCCTTCACAAGAGCCGCCCTTCGAAAGGAGCAACATGAGGAAGTCAATCTACCCGCATTTGATGATCGCTGTTTTTCTTGCAGCAGCATCGCCAGCTTTTGCCCAGGAGAATCAGACTCTCAAAGTAGCGCCGGCTGACGCCGCAGCCATAGTTCATATCGACGCCAGGGCGGCCGGCGAGTTTCTGGCCAAGCTCCACACATTACAGCAGAAGAGCGCGACTCGTCCATCGGCTGATCCTGTGGTGACAAAACTGCCTCAGGCGATCAAGCTGGCGGGCAAGATCGATTCGGTAAACGTGTACGTCCTGGCGCCTGATAGTTCGCCGCTGATCGTAGTCTACACCAAGCTGACGCCGCGTGAACTGTTGGAGGAATATGCCCAGCTAGCTGATCTGGCCGGGGCATCCATTGAAGATACCAACGGCCGGTACGTTCTGGCCAACAGGAGCACTTCCCAGCCGGCCGTTTCCGGCGCGCCGGCTGTCGTGTCAATGGATGCCAAAACGGCACTGGGCATAGACCAAAGCGGTGTGGTCATTGGCATCGGCAATGCATTGCCGGAGCAACTTTCGCAGTATCGCCCTGGTCTTGGGGACGACATCAAGACACTGGTCGATAAGGTCGATACAAACGCCGCCATCTGGGGCGTCTTCAGCCGCGGTCAGATGAAGCTGCCCGCGGACACGCCCGCGCTGGCCTGGGGCAACTTCTACATAGACGGCGGCAAAGAGTCCAAACTGTCCTTCAGCTTCGCCACCGCTGAGCTGTCCGGCAGTTTCTTCTCGCTCATGAACAGGGCCGCCCAGCGCGGCGATCCGCTTGCCAAGGACCTCTACAAGGTCATGGCTCAAGATCGTGATGTATCGCTGACGTTTAACATGGACGAAGCATGGGGCCAGAAGGCGCTAATGAGTTTGCTGCGGGCCAGGGTGCTCGCACAGCGAGCCGCCTCAGCGGCAGCCATTCGGACTGTTGGATCGGCCATAATGATGTACAAGGAGACTTCCGGTAGTTCAAGAACGCCGGCGGGCCTGGATGACCTCGTTAAGGCTGGGATGATCATGCCGAAGTCGCTGCAGGCCATCGGGGGGGAAAATGGCCAAGGCGTCAAGTCGCGATACGTCTTTATCGTTCTGCCTGCCCAGGCAGAGGCCAAGCTTGTCAATGCTTACGAGCCGCCGGAGATCAACAACGGCGAAGGCGGAAACGTGTTGTTTGCAGATGGCAGCGTGAAATGGCTGCCGGCTGATGAACTCAATGCCGCCGTCACAAAGACGAAGGAAGCTTTAGCCCAAGACAAGCAGTAGCAGAAAGCCCGCACCAAGGGAACGAAACTATCCCCCTGCTTCCGCAGGGGGCTTTCTTGGAAGCCCCGGCTGGAAGGCCGGGGATCGCCGTGCTTCCGCACGGGGCTTCCACCCGTTCTTCCGGTTAATCCGCCATACAGCCAGCCAAACGGTCGTGCGGAAAACTCTCCAGCGGGCAGCCCTCGCACTTGGCCACCGGACGGCAGTATTTCTTGCCGACCATCACTAGCTGGGCGTGATAATCATTCCACAATTCCAGGTCTTCCGGAAGGTTTGATTCCATCAGCTCCTTGATGGCCTCGTAATCGTCTTCCGGCGCGATCAGCCGATGACGAAGCAGGATGCGGTACGTGTACGTGTCAACCACAAAGGTGGGCTTGCAGGCGGCGTAGAGGATCATGCTGTCGGCTGTCTCGCGGCCGATGCCGCTGACACTTAGCAAATCTTCCCGCAGCGAAGACACGCCTCGATCCAAAAACTCTGCCAGGTCACCGCCGGAATATTCGTGCACGCGGGCGATGAAATTCTTCAGCCGCTTGGCCTTGATGTTGAAATAGCCAGCCGGCTTGATCAGTTCCGCCAGTGCCACTTGATCCAGCCGGTGCAAGACTTCGATGTCCATCAGCCCGGCAGCCTTGAGATTGGCCAGGGCCTTTTCGACGTTGCCCCAGTTTGTGTTCTGCGTCAGGATCGCACCGAGGCAGATTTCCAGAGGCGTCTCGCCCGGCCACCATGCCTGGTGGCCAAACCGCCGGCGCATCGCCTCGTACATCTCCATCAGCAGTTTCGCAGTAGCGGCCATGAGGAGAATGATAATGGCTGCGCAGAACACAGTCTAGATAGCGTTGTGGTGCAGGCGTCCCGCCTGCAGACACTGACAATGCCCAGAATGTGCAGGCGAGACGCCTGCACCACAAAGGGCCAACGACCATTCCAGTTTGCCCCCTGCATCTGACGCATTACGTTCGTAACAATACAAGTCGTTTCATTTGCCCCGAAAGGCCTTACAATATGCTCATGCCGGACCTCAAAGTAATCTCCAAGATGAAGCCGCAAGGCGATCAGCCTGCCGCTATCGAGCGCCTGGCTGCAAACTTCACCCAGGGCCAGAAGTTCAATGTCCTGCTGGGCGTGACCGGCAGCGGCAAGACGTTCACAATGGCCCACCTGATCCAGCGCCTGCAAAAGCCCGCGCTCATTATCAGCCATAACAAGACGCTTGCCGCGCAGCTCTACGAGGAGATGAAGGAGCTTTTTCCCGATAACGCCGTGGAGTACTTCGTCAGCTATTACGATTACTACCAGCCGGAGGCGTATATCCCGCAGCGGGACATCTACATCGAGAAAGATTCCAGCCGCAATGACGATCTCGACCGCCTTCGCCTATCCGCCACCACCAGCCTTTCTGCGCGGCGAGACGTTATCATCGTCGCCAGCGTATCGTGCATCTTCGGCCTGGGCAGCCCGGAAGAATATAAGAAGATGGTCGTGCCCGTGCGGACCGGGACAAGCGTGGATCGCGACGAACTGCTCAAGAGCCTGGTCAATCTCCAGTACGAGCGCAACGACGTCAACTTCAAGCGCGGCACGTTCCGCGTCCGCGGCGACACCGTGGACATCTACCCCGCCTATGAACAGTTCGGCTACCAGATCGAACTCTTCGGCGACCAGGTGGACACGATCAATCTCATCAACCCCACCACCGGGGATGCTCTTTCCAATACTCAGCAGGTGTTCGTCTTCCCGGCTGTGCATTACGTTGCCGACGATGCGACCGTCGAGCGGGCGGTGCGGACGATTCGCGAGGAGTTGGAGAACCGCCTGATCACGCTCAAGAATGCCGGCAAGTTGTTGGAGGCCCAGCGGCTGGCTGCTCGCACGCGATACGACATCGAGATGCTGATGGAAGTTGGCTACTGCTCGGGCATCGAGAACTACTCGCGGCACCTGGACGGCCGGGCTCCGGGCCAGCGGCCTTACACGCTGATCGATTACTTTGGCAACGACTTCCTGCTGATTATCGACGAATCGCATGTGACGCTGCCGCAGTTGCACGCGATGTACAACGGCGACCGCAGCCGCAAGGAAGTGCTCGTCGAGCACGGCTTCCGCCTTCCCAGCGCGCTGGACAATCGTCCGCTGAAGTACGAAGAATTCGAGAAGATGTGGTCGCAGGTGCTGTTCGTCTCCGCGACGCCAGGCAAGTACGAACTTGAGCTTGCCGGCGGCGAGGTGGTCGAGCAGATCATTCGTCCCACCGGCCTGATAGACCCCTCAGTGGAGGTTCGCCCTGCCCGCGGGCAGGTGGCCGACCTGCTGGCGGAGATCAAGAAGCGCGTGTCAGCCGGCGAGCGCACGCTGATTACCACGCTGACCAAGCGACTGGCTGAGGACCTTACCGAATACATCAAGGCTGAGGGCTTCCGCTGCAAGTACCTTCACAGCGAGGTCGATACGCTTGACCGTGTGGACATCCTCAAGGAACTGCGCCTGGGCACGTTCGACGTGCTGGTCGGCGTGAACCTGCTGCGTGAAGGCCTGGACCTGCCGGAGGTTTCGCTGGTGGCAATTCTCGATGCCGACAAGGAAGGCTTCCTGCGGTCGGCCACCAGTCTTATCCAGACGATTGGCCGCTGCGCACGAAACGTCAACGCGCAGGTGTACCTCTACGCCGACAAGATCACCGAGGCGATGCAGACAGCCATCACGGAAACGCTGCGGCGGCGCAAGACGCAGATGGAGTACAACAAGCTGCACCACATTACGCCGCAGACGATCAAGAAGGCCATCCGATCCGCCCTGGCCGACCAACTGCGGGCGCGAAAGGTGGCCATGCAGGCCATCAGCGCCAGCGAAGATGAATTCGACCGCACGGAGTTGATCGCGCGATTGGAAGAGGAGATGTTCGAGGCGGCTGAGAAGCTGGAATTTGAGCAGGCTGCCATGCTGCGCGACAAGATAAACCAACTCAAGGCCGTCGACGACAGCAAGGGCAAGAAACGCATCAAGGCGGAATTGGTGGAGTAAATGGGTGGCACGGACATCTTGTCCGTGCGTCGCATGGGCATCCTGCCCATGTGCCGTTTTGTTGTTGCTGTTTTATTGAGCAGTCGGACGTGGCCGCAAACGCCGCGGCCACGGCACCCGGCCATGGCATCCACTAGAAACGAAAAGGACGAAACGTGAGCGCAATCGATTTCCACACGCATGCTTTTCCTGATGAAATTGCCGAACGGGCAATTGCCAAGCTGGAGGCGGCTGCGTCGTGGAAGTCTGTCTCGCACGTAAAGGTGGACGAGCTGCTCAAGTGCATGGACGTGGCCGACGTGGATATGTCCGTCATCGTCACAATCGCCAAACAGCCGGACAGCGCCGAGTGCTGTGTCCAATGGTGCGAAAGACTCGCACCGTC
>CAYQJH010000118.1:0-11202 GCA_964417755.1 uncultured Planctomycetaceae bacterium | reverse complement strand
GACCGAAAACTTGCGCAGGTCACCAAGACCTACAGCGTTCATCCTAGCGACTACACGCTGTACATGACGCTGACGGTAGACAACCTCAGCGGCTTGCCGATCAAGGTCGGCATTGACCAGGCTGGGCCTTCGGGCCTGAGCGAGGACATCAGTCAGCGGGATTACCTGGCTGCCCACTGGGGCAGGTACAACGCAGCCGACGACGTGGTGACCGTCCTGGCCAAGCCGGCAAAGGAAGCCGACTCGATGGCTCCCGGCGTTTATCAGACGGTCGGCTGGACGAGAAAGGAAGACGATGCGGGCGGGGCCAACCCAGTGGTCTGGATCGGCATGGCTAACAAGTTTTTCGGCTCGATGATGTACCTTCAGAGCCCGACGCCGGACCGCCTGGCGGCTGTTGAGTACAAGGGCATGTTCTATGAGGCCGCCGCTAAGGAGGCGACGGGCCAATCGACGTACATCACGGGCGTGGAACTGCGGCAGGTTCCGGTAGGCGCGGGCGAGAAGGCCATTCTGAACTTCCAGATATTTGCCGGCCCGAAGCAGAGGGACATGCTCGGCGGAGAGGGCACCTACGGCAAGGAGATATACCAGAAACTCAACTACCTTGGGATCCTCGATATTGGCAAGGGCGGCTGTGCGATCTGCACATGGAGCTGGCTGATCTTCGGCATGATGAAGCTGCTGGTGTTCCTGGCCGGCACGGTTGCATTCGGCAACTACGGAGTGGCGATCATCCTGCTGGTGGTGCTGGTGCGAATCGCGCTGCATCCGCTGACGAAGAAGGGCCAAGTTTCGATGATGAAGATGTCGAAGATGGGCCCGATGATGGCCAAGCTCAAGGAGAAGTACGCCGACGACAAGGAGGCCCTCAATCGCGAGATGATGGCGATGTACAAGCAGCACGGGGCTACGCCCATCCTGGGCTGTCTGCCGATGATCCTGCAGATGCCCATCTGGATCGCCCTTTATACAGCCTGCAATATGTCGGTAGAGCTTCGCCATGCCGCGTTCCTGCCGTTCTGGCTGACGGACCTGGCTGCCCCCGATGCGGTCATCAAGTTCGCCAACCCTCTGGTCGTGCCGCTGCTGGGATGGCATCTTTACGGGCTTAACCTGCTGCCGCTGCTGCTGACGGTTGCGACGATCTTGCAGGCCAAGCTCACGCCGCAGTCTTCGCCGCCGGGAAGCCCAGAGGCTGCCCGCCAGCAGAAGATGATGATGTACATGATGCCCATCATGATGCTGTTGTTCTTCTACTCGATGCCCTCGGGGTTGACGCTGTACGTGATGGCTTCGACGTTTGCGGGCGTGGCTGAGCAATGGGTCATCCGCAAGCACATTCGCGAGCGCGAGGCAGCCGAGGCAGCCGGCGAGACCACGGTGCAGGTGCCTGGCAAGGGCCCGCGGTTCAGCCGGCCCAAGAAGCCCAAGGGCCCGAACTGGTTCAAGGGCTGATGCGCTTATCAGGAATCCATCAGGGCGGGTGCCGTGGTTTGCGGAGCGAAGCGGAGCAACCACGCTCCGCGAACCAGCGTGCTTGCTTCGTCCTGTTGGGACTTCGCAAAGCAGGGCATCGGCCCTGCGAAAGCAGGATTCTTCGTTTGAGAGGATCTCCCGTGAAGATCGCCATGACTCTCATGTTCTTGATGTTCGTTGGTTGCGCCGGGCTGGCGCAGAGCCAGCCAGCCGATTCGCAGCCGGCCAGATCAGCGTCGTCGCTGCTCATCGACGACATGGAGCAGACCGGCTATGTGTCTCCAACGGAAGAGGCCAAAAAGGTGGGCCTTTCGCTGGTGGCGGGGCATGACTCACCGGGCGCCATGAGGGTCGAGATCCCCAAGGATCGCGTCTATGCCCTGGCGCATAAGCAGATTAAGCCGGACGTGCGATGGGATTATTTCGACGGCTTGTCGTTCTGGGTCAAGGGCGACGGCTCAGCCAACTGGGGCAACATTCGCCTTCAGATGGGCGACTATACGAAGGCCTTCGTGGGCAGCTTTCCGCTGGCGGACACCAACTGGCACGAGGTAAGGCTGGCCTGGGGCGATTTCACTTCCTTCTGCCCCGGCATGGGAGAGCTTGGCCCCTACGGGCAGTTCAAGCCCAGCCAGGTCGATCTTGTCGCCTTCGGCAACAGTTGGAACTTCACCCCCAGGCACCAGACGCCGGGGGTGAGCTTCGACATCGACGATCTGAAGCTTATAAGGGGCGTCAAGGCCAGCCGGCCGCGCGTGGCTATCGAGCAATTCCAGCCTGTGTCGGCTGTGATCGCAAAGCTCAAGGCCGGCCAGAAGGTGACAATCCTCGCCTTGGGTGATTCGCTTACCTGGGGCACGGGCGTAGGCGGCAACGACAAGAGCTACCCAGCCATCGTTACGAAGATGCTCAAGGAGAAATACCCGACGGCCCAGATCGTCTACGAGAACCGCTCCATGGGCGGCTCATGCACAGCCAAGCACAGGCAATGGCTCAAGCGAGACATCGTCAACGTTCAGCCCGACCTGATTATCACGATGTTCGGCTACAACGAATTGCCCAGCGGCAATGACCCTGACGTCCTGCAATGGTCAGGCAGGGCGTACGCGCATAATCTGGCCTGGTATCTGGAAGAGGTCGCAGGGGCCACCAGCACCAAGCCGGCGTGCATCGTGCTTTCGCCGATGCCCGGCCGCGATGTGAACTGGAACGCGCTGGATCCGCTGGCCCAGGGCGTGCGAGACCTCTGCGCCGCTAATCCCAATATCACCGTGGCCGATGCAAATGCGTATTTCAAGGCGATGGGCAAGGAAAACTACGCCAAGCTCATGGGCGACGAGGCCCACCCCAATGCCAAGGGCCATCAGAAGATGGCTGAGCTTGTCATAAAGGCCATCGATGACGCCGATGCCTCTGGCGGGAAGTGACGCATAACGAGGTTGATGCGATAGCTGATCTCACACCACTTTCGTGGTCATCACGTAGACTAAATGATGGGCGCAATGACTTAAGCGCGGTATGATATTGCTCATGGCCAATGTCGTGACAAATTTGGCTGCATTGCACTTCCGCTGGTGGCGCTTCCCGCGCCAATAACCCTCGAAATACATTACCGTTATTGTCTCCTCCTTTGCTCACTAGCCTTCTGCGCGACAGAACGATTGTTCCGCAGGGTGGATGTTGGCGGTATAGTGGGCACTATCTGGCTTGAATTAAGGAAAGCATGATGGCGAATACCGAATCTAGGACGTGCCAGCCATCGGGCGGGCGGAACGGCTATTTCGGGCCGTTCGGCGGGCGTTTTGTGCCCGAGACGCTCATGGCGGCGCTGGATCAGCTCGAGCACGAATTTCAGGCTGCGATGGCTGACGAGGCGTTCAAGGCTGAGCTTTCTCGCTGCTATAGCGAGATCGCCGGGCGGCCCAGCGAGCTGTACTTCTGCCGCCGGCTGAGCGAGCAGCTTGGCGGTGCGCGGATATTCCTGAAGCGCGAGGACATGAACCACACCGGCTCGCACAAGATCAACAACACGCTCGGCCAGGCCCTGCTGACGGTGCGAATGGGCAAGAAGCGTGTCATCGCCGAGACCGGGGCCGGCCAGCATGGCGTGGCCACCGCGGCGGCGGCGGCATACTTCGGATTGGAGTGCGACGTTTACATGGGCAGCGAGGACATTCGCCGCCAAGCCCTTAACGTCTTCCGCATGAAGCTGATGGGCGCGCGCGTCGTGCCGGTCGACAGCGGCCAGCGGACGCTCAAGGACGCCCTCAACGAGGCTATGCGCGACTGGATGGGCAGCGTCGAGCACACGCATTACATCATCGGCAGCGTGGCCGGCCCGCACCCATTTCCGACGATGGTGCGGGAATTCCAAAGCCCCATCGGCCGCGAGGCGCGCCGGCAGATGCTAGACACGCAAGGCCGCCTGCCGGATATCGTGGTCGCCTGCGTCGGCGGCGGCAGCAACGCGGCGGGGATATTCGCGCCGATGATTGACGACAAGCAGGTCGAGATGGTCGGCGTGGAGGCAGGCGGGCGAAGCATGAAGATGGGCGATCACGCAGCCACGCTCTCAGCCGGGCGGCCCGGCGTGCTGCACGGCAGCCTGAGCTATGTCCTGCAGGACGAAGACGGGCAGACTGCAAACGTGCACAGCGTCTCGGCGGGCCTGGACTACCCGGGCGTCGGGCCGGAGCATTCGTTCTGGAAAGAAAGCGGCCGGGTGCGATACACCTACGCCACTGACAACGAGGCCCTGGACGCGGTGGTGACGCTATCGCGGGCGGAAGGGATTATTCCCGCTCTTGAGTCGGCGCACGCGGTGGCTGAGGCACTGAAGCTCGCCCCCAGGATGGGCAAGGATAAGATCGTGCTGGTGAACCTCTCCGGCCGGGGCGACAAGGACTGCAACGAGATCGCCGAGATCCTGGCCAAGCGCGGCAAGTAGAAGAAGCAATTTCACCACTACGACACGAAGACCACGACGAACGGCAAGAAGATATAAATGGGTTCCACGAAATAGGTGCCACCCCAGCGTCGCTCTGCTCCGCCCTGCGTAGCGGCTTCGCAGAGCAGGGCTGTTGTTTGCCTGGGGGTGTTGGCCTGATTGGTCGAAGCACCCCTAAGAGTCCTGGCCGTGGCACCAAGATCATGTGCAAAGGATATGAATAATGAGCTCTCTCGAAAATAACCGTCTGGTTCAGGCCTTCTTGTCGCTGCGATCTGCCGGCAAGAAGACGCTCCTGCCGTTTATCACAGCCGGCTACCCGGACCTTCAGACCACTGCCGGCCTGCTGGGCGATTTTGCCTCGCGCGGCGTGCGGATATGCGAGCTGGGGATTCCGTTCAGCGACCCGGTAGCCGACGGCCCGGTGATACAGGCCTCCTACACCGATGCCCTGGCCAGTGGCGTTACGAGCGACAAGATATTCGAGATGGTCAAGGAATTCCGGCGAAGTAATACACAATCCGCGATCCGCAATCCGCAATTGGCCTTGATTGCCATGGTCAGTTACTCCATCGTCTTTCGCCATGGCGTGGAGCGATACTTCAAGGATGCGGCTGCGGCCGGCTTTGACGGCCTGATTATTCCCGACCTGCCGCTGGACGAGGCCGTCGCCGTCGCGCCGCTGGCTGAGGCGCACGGCTTGGCGAACATCCTGCTGATTTCGCCGACGACGCCGCTGGCTCGCCGGCTGGAGATTGCGCGGCAAAGCAGCGGGTTCATTTATTACATGTCGGTGGCCGGCATCACCGGCGAGCGAAAGGCCCTGCCGCCGGCCACTATCCAGGCTGTGGCGGAACTTCGCCAACAGACGCAGACGCCGATCTGCGTAGGCTTCGGCGTCTCCAGCCCGCAAAGCGTGGAAGAAGTCTGCAAGGCAGCCGACGGCGCAATAGTCGGCTCAGCCATCGTGCACCGCATCGCCGAGGCGGTTAAGAAAGGCCTCCCGCGCGAGCAGATCATCCCAGAAGTCGGCCAATTCGTGAGTGAGCTGCTGCAGCCCATCAGTCGATAAGGACTCAGGAGACGCCTGCACCACAGGACGAGGGTGGCGGCAGCCCTTGGAGTGCGGCGGCTGGAGACGCCGCTCTGGCTCTGGCCGTGATGATCGATTGGATTTGCCGGGTCATTTGCCTTGACCAGGCAAAGCGGTGCCGCCGCCCTTCGGGCTCTGTCACCGCACTCCATAGTCATTCGGTGATCTTCTTCACGCCGAGGAATTTGGCTGATGCGGCGGCTAGTGCGGCAGCCAGGATCGAGGCCAGTGCGCCCATCTTGGAGGCGTCCTGCAGCGGCCCTGGCGCGAAAGCTGCCGTGGCCACGAAAAGGGCCACTGTGAAGCCTATCCCGGCGGCACAGCCGATCACGAACAACGTCTTCCAGGTCAGGCCATCCGGCAGGGAAAGCCGCAGGAAGGTTCGCGACGCCAGGCCGCCCAGGAAGATGCCGGCGGGCTTGCCCAGCAGCAGGCCAAGCAGCACAAGGTAGGTCGTGCTGCCGAAGGCTGTCACAGCCACGCCCGCGTTCATCAGGCCAAAGAGGCCAAGGACGATCTCGACCGGGTTCTTCCACCACGTCTCCAGCCTGTCCAGCGCCCAGATTCCCTCCGACATGCCCCAATGAAGATGGTCCTCGCCCATGCGAGAGTGCGGCAGTGTCGGGATGATTGGCAGCAGGCCCAATGCCGGGTGCAAGCCTGCCATCGCAAGGCCGGCCCACGATATGCTGCCCGGCAGGAGGAGATAGTGCCAGAAGCTGCGCACCCGCCTTCGCCGCATCACGAGGCCCAGGACAACCGCCGCCAGCGTCAAGAGCAGCCAGAGCGGCTGAAGGGCCTTCTGGGGATAGAAGACCGCCAGGATGACCAAGCCCATCGCATCGTCGGCTATTGCCAGAAGAAGGAGGAACGGCACAGCCGGGTGTGCCTTGCCAAAGACCATGAGGGCGATCATATAACTGAAGGCGATATCCGTAGCGCAGGGAATGGCCCAGCCGCGCGCCAGCGAGTCAAAGCGGCCGATGGCGGCCGCCCCAAGCAGATAGATGGCAGCCGGCCCGGCCATCCCACCGATTGCGCAGATAATCGGCGCCGCCGCCCGGCGAAGGCCGCGCAAGGCCCCGCCCGGCAGCATCGCTGACCAGACTTCTTTGCCGGCCAATGCGAAGAAGAACGCCATCAGGACATCGTTGACCAGGTAATGAAGATCCACGCCCAAGTGAAATGGCAGCTGGATCCTGATATGGCGGAAAGTTGCATAGCTGGCTTGGCCGACGTTGGCCCAGATCAGGGCGACGGCCGTCCCGGCGATCAGGAATACGGAGTTCTTGAACGCGAAGTCCAGGTAGCGCTTTGGTGTTGTGCGGATCACGTTCTATCCCCGCAGCCAGGCCACCGCATGGGCAGCGGCCCATGCGGTCAAGGATAAGACCGGAAGCAGCAAGGCATATCGTCTCCAGTGAGACATCGTAGCTGGTTGGCCGCCGGCTGTCTGCCCGTTCATGCGGGTGATGTCAATATATCGCAGCCAGACGAGGATGGGGACGATTATCCAGAACACGGCATCGGCGGCAGACAGGGAGACCCCCGTGCGGCTCGCGATTGTGCCGACGCAGATGGCAAGCGCGGCGTTGCCAAACATCATCCAACCCAGACGGACCAAACAACCTGTTCCACTGACCTGATGGGACGACTCAGCCCTCTTCTCGGGATTCGGCATTGCTATAGCTCCGGAAAATTACTTTTCCGGATGGCGGCCCGACCACCCGAGAAGCCTGCGGCGAATCATTACGCCGCACCCTTGATGCCAAATCATTGTGCCCAATTGGTGCAAAGAGGTCAAATTGATTTCGGCTCTCAGCCAGCCAAAGCGGCGCCGCCGCCCTTTAAGGCTCTGTCACCTCGGTTTATAGGCCGCGGGCCTGTCAAAAAGGGTGGGAAGCCTGCCGGCTTGGCCAAGGTTGGCAGCACTTCCGTGCAGAGCCAGGGTGCCGATGTTATTCAAGTGCTTTGAAAGTATGATGTTGTGACTTGCGGCATGGAGGTTGCAAATGTACTGGCAGCCACTTCTGCGCTACCGCGGTTGAGGCAGAGAGCCGCTGCTCTCTTCTGGTTAGGATGTAACTTTCTAGTACCAAAGAATTAATATTGATCTAACGGGATTTTCGCAAATAGACGAAAGGAGAATTTCCCAATGGCGGCTAAGCAGTTGTCGTTTGAATCCGACGCCCGAGAGGCCTTGCTTCGCGGCGTGGAGAAGTTGGCCCGGGCGGTCAAGAGTACGCTGGGCCCTCGCGGGCGGACAGCCATCCTGGACAAAGGCTGGGGCGCGCCGACCGTTACCAAGGACGGCGTGACGGTGGCTGAGGAGATCGAGCTGCTGGACAAGAATGAGAACATGGGCGCCAAGCTGGTGAAGGAGGCCGCCTCCAAGACCTCCGACGCAGCCGGCGACGGCACCACCACCGCGACGGTGCTTGCAGAGGCCATCTTCAAGGAAGGCTTCCGCAACATCACAGCCGGGGCCGACTCCATGGCCCTGTCGCGCGGCATCAAGAAGGCCACCGAGGCCATCATCGAAGAGATCAAGAAGATGGCCAAGCCCGTCAAGGGCGACGAGGACATCCGCAACATCGGCAGCATCAGCGCCAACAACGATAAGGAAGTCGGCAAGATGCTGGCTGAGGCCATGAGCAAGGTCGGCCGCGACGGCGTCATCACCGTCGAGGAAGGCAAGGGCATCGATACGACGGTGGACGTGGTCGAGGGCATGCAGTTCGACCGCGGCTACCTCTCGCCGCATTTCGTAACCAGCCCCGAGGACATGGAAGCGGTGCTGGAAAAGCCGCTGATCCTCCTGCACGAGGACAAGATCTCCAGCGTCACCAAGCTGGTGCCGCTGCTGGAGAAGGCTGCCAAGTCCAAGCGCCCGCTGCTGATCATCGCCGAGGATGTCGAGGGCGAGGCCCTTGCAACGCTGGTGGTCAACAAGCTGCGCGGCATCCTGAATATCTGCGCGGTCAAGGCGCCCGGCTATGGCGACCGCCGCAAGGCCATGATGGAAGACATCGCGATCCTCACCGGCGGCAAGGTCTTCAGCAAGGACCTGGGCATCGAGCTGGAGAGCATCAACCTGGCCGACCTGGGCACAGCCAAGAAGATCACGGTGGACAACGACAACACGACGATCATCGAAGGGGCTGGCAGCACGAATGACATCCGCGCCCGCATCGAGATGATCAAGAAGGAAATCTCTACCACGACCAGCGACTACGACCGCGAGAAGCTCCAGGAGCGGCTGGCCAAGCTGGCCGGAGGCGTGGCGCAGATCAACGTGGGCGCAGCCACCGAAAGCGAGATGAAGGAAAAGAAGGCACGCATCGAGGATGCGCTTCATGCCACTCGGGCAGCCGTCGAGGAAGGCATTCTGCCAGGTGGCGGCGTGGCCCTGATTCGCGCACGCAAGGCCCTGGGCAACATCAAGACCGACAACCATGACGAGGCCACCGGCGTGGATATCGTCCGCCGGGCGATGGCTGAGCCTCTGCGGCAAATCGTTCTCAACGCCGGCGAGTCGGCCTCGGTGATTATCCGCAAGGTCGAGAAGGGCAGCGGCAACTTCGGCTACAACGCCGACACGATGGAGTTTGAAGACCTGCTGGCCGCCGGCGTGATCGACCCGCTGAAGGTCACCCGCACCGCGCTGACCAATGCCGCTAGCGTGGCCAGCCTGCTGCTGACCTGCGGGGCAGCCGTCAGCGAACTGCCCAAGGAAGAGGAAGAAGCTCACGCCGGCCACGGACATGGCGGAATGGGCGGCGGCATGGGCGGTATGGGTGGTATGGGCGGCATGGGTATGGGCGGCATGGGCGGGATGATGTAGGCAACGGCGAAGCCGCCGCGATTTGAGCCTGAGATTTGAAATCTCAAATTTGAAATTTCAAATCGAACGGCAAGAACGACAAGAGCAAGGAAACGCCAGAGGCGATATCTGGCAGAAGAAACAATAACACAGGCAGCAGAAGCTGCGTTTTGCGAAATAAACCATCAAATAGAACAGATTATAAGGAGCTACAGAAATGGCCGTGAAACCATTGGATGACAGGGTGCTGGTGAAGCAGAGCGAGGCTGAGGAGCGGACTGCCGGCGGGATCGTGTTGCCCGACACCGCCAAGGAAAAGCCGCAGCGCGGCAAGGTGATCGCCGCCGGCCCGGGCAAGCTGCTCGACAGCGGTAAGCGCGGCGAGATGGGCCTGAAGAAGGGCGACGAGGTCTTCTACGGCAAGTACAGCGGCACCGAGATCAAGATCGACGGCGAAGAGTACGTCATCCTGAAGGAATCGGACGTCCTGGCGGTCATTGAGAAATAACGGTACGACCAGTTAACTGGTGGATTGGTCAACTGGTTGACTGGCAGGTTGTCTTCTCGATGAGTTTCCGGTGCAAGTTTTCCAGCCGGGTGACAGTCGAGGCGACAACAACCAGTTAACAAGTTAACCAGTCAACCAGTCAACCGTGTCACCAAGGAGTGCAACATGGCTTCAAAGCAAATGCTTTACGATACTAACGCCCGGGCGGCGATGCTGGCCGGCGTTAGCAAGCTGGCGGCGGCTGTCAAGGTCACGCTGGGCCCGACCGGCCGCAACGTCCTGCTTCAGAAAAGCTTCGGCTCGCCGAAGGTCACCAAGGACGGCGTGACGGTCTCGAAGGAAGTGGAACTGCCCAATCCGTTCGAGAACATGGGCGCCAAGATGTGCAACCAGGCCGCCAGCAAGACCTCCGACGTCGCCGGCGACGGCACGACCACGGCGGTGGTGCTGACCGAGGCGATTCTGAAGGAAGGCCTGAAGAATGTCATCGCCGGCAGCAACCCGGTGGCCATCAAGCGCGGCATCGACCTGGCGGTAGAGGCGGCGGTTGAGTCGATCAAGGCCCAGGCCAAGAAGGTCAAGGGCGTAGACGACCTCCGCAAGGTCGCGACGGTCTCAGCCAACTGGTCATCGGACATCGGCAACATGATTGCCGAGGCCTTCGACAAGGTCGGCAAGGACGGCGTCATCACCGTCGAGGAAGGCAAGAGCACCAGCAACGAGCTGAAGGTTGTCGAGGGCATGCAGTTCGACAAGGGCTTCATCTCCGCCTATTTCATGACGAATCCCAACACGCTGGAGGCGGTGCTGGAAGACGCCTACATCCTGATTCACGAGAAGAAGATCTCCAGCCTGCGGGACATGCTGCCCCTGCTGGAGAAGGTCGCCACCGCGTCGGCCCCGCTGGTCATTATCGCAGAAGATATCGAGGGCGAGGCGCTGGCTGGGCTTGTGGTCAACAAGCTGCGCGGCATTTTGAACGTCTGTGCGGTCAAGGCGCCGGCCTTCGGCGACCGCCGCAAGGCCATCCTGGGCGATATCGCCACCGTGACCGGCGGGCAGGTCATCAGCGAGGACCTGGGCCTGAAGCTCGAGGCCGTCGACCTGAACATGCTTGGCCGGGCGAAGCGGATCGTGGTGGACAAGGACAACACGACGATCATTGAAGGCGCCGGCAGCAAGAAGGATATCCAGGCGCGGATCGAGACAATCCGCAACCAGATCGAGAAGACCACCAGCGATTACGATCGCGAGAAGCTCCAGGAGCGGCTGGCCAAGCTGACCGGCGGCGTGGCGGTGATCCGCGCCGGCGCAGCCACCGAGATCGAGATGAAGGAACGCAAGGACCTCAT
>CAYQJH010000117.1:0-11205 GCA_964417755.1 uncultured Planctomycetaceae bacterium | reverse complement strand
ACAATGCCAAGGCCGTGCAGGCGAGACGCCTGCACCACAAAACGGCAACGACCCTTATTTGCCCCTGTAGCTGAGGCTTACCTATCCCCCTGCTTCCGCAGGGGGTTTCCTGTTGGGCACTGCCGCCCTGCTCCCGCGGGTGGGCTTCTTATCAGCTTCCCGCCTGCTATGCTGTCTGGTTGACGTATTGTGAACCTGTGATGATGTTCCGGATGTCGCTGGGGTTATCGACGTCCCGGCTTGTCTCAATCCAATAACGATTGAGCATGTCCACCGAATGTATGTCGCCGGCATTGACCAGCGGCAGGCCAAGCTGCGAGGCCCGCTGGCTGGCGATGACGGCAGAGGCGGCATCCTGGTTGCACGTCCTGTATTCAATGGCATCGGGCAGCATGCCGACCTTCAGCATCGCGTCACCGCCGCTCCAGCGGAACGGGTGAGCCAGCACGCTCATGTGCCCATGATGACGAGCGCGGGCAACGGCCTCTCCCGGCTGCAGGCCAAGGTAGGCCCGGTCATTGCTACCGAGAATCAGCAGATGTTCCCGGCTTGTCTCGCCGAAGCTCAATTCCATCCCCGGAAAGATGCGGATGGCGGGGAATTCCTTGCGAAGATTGTCCAGCTCCCAGTCGGCCCAGACGGCGTCGTGTTCGGTGATGAACACAGCCTGGTAGCCGCCAGCCAGCAGCGCGTTCATCAACTCGTGCGGCGTAGAGACGGCACACGAACTATATCGAGCCGTATGCAAATGAAGTTCGATCTTCATTAGAACCTTTCTACACGGGGCTTCCGGCGGCCAACACTCCCCCTTCTTCCACAGGGGGCTTCCAGTGGCAACTCAAAATTCCGCAGACCGCGGCGCCCTGGGGTACGGGATCACGTCGCGAATATTAGCCATGCCGGTGACAAACTGCACCGTCCGCTCCAGCCCAAGTCCGAACCCTGCATGCGGCACGCTTCCATAGCGGCGCAGGTCCAGGTACCACCAGTAATCGTCCTTGTTCATCTTCAGATCGTCCATCCGCCGCTGGAGCACATCCAGGCGCTCCTCGCGCTGGCTGCCGCCGATGATCTCCCCGATCTTGGGCACCAGCACGTCCATCGCAGAGACCGTCTTGCCGTCGTCGTTCATCCGCATGTAGAACGACTTGATCCTGGCTGGGTAGTTCATCAGGATGACCGGCTTCTTGAATGTCTGCTCGGTGAGGAACCGCTCGTGCTCGGTCTGGAGGTCGCTGCCCCATTCAGCCGGGTATTCCCAGTTCTTGCCGCTCTTGCGGAGGATTTCCACAGCCTCGCCGTACTCCAGGCGAACAAATTCGCTTTGGGCAATATTCGTCAGCGTGTCGATCAGCGTGTTGTCGACCTGCTGGTTGAAGAACTCCAGGTCGGCCTGGCAGGAGGTGAGAACCTTCTGGAAGATGAACTTCAGGAACGCCTCAGCCAGGTCGGCGTCGCCGACAAGATCGCAGAAGGCCATCTCCGGCTCGACCATCCAGAACTCGCTGAGGTGCCTTGGCGTGTTGGAATTCTCGGCGCGGAAGGTCGGGCCGAAGGTGTAAATGTTGCCCAGGGCGCAGGCGTACGTCTCGCCCTCGAGCTGGCCGCTGACGGTCAGATACGACCCCCGGCCGAAGAAGTCCTTCGAAAAGTCCAGCTTGCCGTCATCGGTGCGGTCCGGGTTGTTCAGGTCCATCGTCGTGACGCGGAAGAGCTGCCCCGCCCCTTCGCAATCGCTGGCGGTGATGATCGGCGTGTGAACGTAAAGAAAGCCGCGGCTCTGGAAGAATTCATGAATCGCCGCAGCCACGGCGTTGCGAACGCGCGCCACCGCGCCAAAGGTGTTCGTCCGTGGCCGCAGGTGCGCCACGCTCCGCAGGAACTCATAGCTGTGGCGCTTCTGCTGGATGGGATACTTTTCAGCATCCGCCTTGCCGAGCAGCGCAATTGTGCAGGCCTGCACTTCGACGCTTTGGCCCTTGCCCTGGCTGGGCACGAGCTTGCCCGCTACCGCCAGGCTGCAACCGGTGGTAAGGTGAACAATCTCGCTTTCGTAATTCGCCAGCTTTGCGTCGGCAACGATCTGGATATTTGCCAGGCACGAGCCGTCGTTCAGCGAGATGAAACTAAAGCCGCCCTTGCTGGTGCGAACCGTCCGCACCCAGCCGGCGATTTCCAACGTCGCGCCAGCAGGCGTATTCGTCAATGCATCCTTGATGAGTGTTCGATTCATGCCATGCTCCCTGCGCCATACGATTCATACGCGGAAGCAGGCAGCAAAACAAGGCCAAAGGCATCGTTGTGCCACTGCTTATCTGCCCTTGCCCTTGAGGTACTCGTCAATTTTGGTCGCAGCCGTCTTGCCGTCGCCCATGGCCAGGATCACCGTCGCGCCGCCGCGGACGATATCGCCGCCGGCGAAGACGCCCGGGATGCTCGTCATTTTGTTTTCATCCACCTCGATGTTGCCCCACTTGTTGCACTTAAGCTGCGGGCAGGTAGCCGTCAGCAGCGGATTGGCCTCGGTGCCCACAGCCACAATTACGATGTCGGCCGGCAATTCAAATTCGCTGCCCTTGACCGGCACGGGCCGGCGCCGTCCGGAGGCATCCGGCGCGCCCAGTTCCATCCGCTGCAGGCGCACGCCGCGCACCCAGCCCTGGCTGTCGCCCAGCAGTTCCAGCGGCGCAACCTGGAACATGAATTCCACGCCCTCCTGCTGGGCGTGATGGACTTCCTCGATGCGGGCGGGCATCTCCTCCCGGCCACGACGGTAGGCCAGTATCGCCCGCGTGCTGCCAAGTCGCTTGGCGGTGCGGACGGCGTCCATAGCCGTGTTGCCGCCGCCGAAGATGACGGCTGACTTTCCGCGGGCAATGGGCGTCCTGCCCTCTTCCGCAAGATAAGCGCCCATCAGGTTCACGCGCGTCAGGTATTCGTTTGCGGAGTAGACGCCCTTGAGGTTCTCGCCGGGGATGTGCAGGAACATCGGCAGGCCGGCCCCATTGGCAATGAAGCAGGCGTCGAATTCCTTCATGATCTGATCGACCGTGAGCGTCTTGCCGACGATGACATTCAACTCGATCTTGACGCCCAGGGCCTGAAGGTTCCGCACCTCGACGTCGACGATTCTCTTGGGCAGGCGGAACTCCGGAATGCCGTACCGCAGCACACCGCCGGCTGAGTGCAGGGCCTCGAAAACGGTTACGTCATGGCCCAGCCGGGCCAGTTCGCCGGCAGCGGTCAGCCCGCCAGGCCCGCTGCCGACAACCGCGACCTTGAAACTGGATTTCTGCTTGGGCATCTGCGGCGGCTGGGAGTGCTGCATCGCCCAATCGGCGACGAATCGCTCCAGCCAGCCTATTGCAACCGCCCCGCCCTTCTTGCAGCGGACGCAAAGCGCCTCGCACTGCTTTTCCTGCGGGCAGACCCGGCCAGTGGTTGCCGGCAGGGCATTATCGGTAAGAAGAATCTCTGCCGCCTTCGGCAGGTCGCCCTCGGCCAGCGCATCCAGGAATTCCGGAATGCGCACAGCCACTGGGCAACCTGCCACGCATGGCCGATGCTTGCACTGAAGGCATCGCTGTGCCTCGAGCACGGCGGCGGCCTGGTCCAGGCCCTGATTAACCTCCTCGAAATTGGCGGAGCGCTTGAGGGCATCCTGCTCGCGCATGCTGGTGCGCTGGATGGCCATCCTCTCCTTGGGCGTCAGTTTCGACTTGTCAGCGGGTTTCTTATCGGGATTTACGATTGTCATACAGAACCTTTATGCCTCTATCAGTCAGTTTCCTGTTGGGCGAAGAAGATTCATGTGGGCATACAGACAATGCCTTTAAGGTCAAAGGCATGCCAAGTAGGAAGCCCCCTGCGGAAGCAGGGGGATCCCACCGCCTTCCGGCGAGGGCTTCCGAATCACTTCTCCTGCGCCAGCAACCTGCAGTCGGCCTCTCGGTAGGTGCTCTGGCGAGCGGACAACTCACTGAAATCCACCGCATGGCCGTCGAATTCCGGGCCGTCCACGCAGGCGAATTTGATCTTGCCGCCCACCGTCACCCGGCAGCCGCCGCACATGCCGGTGCCGTCGACCATGATCGGATTGAGGCTCACCACGGTCGGGATGCCGAATGGCTGCGTTTGCCTGGCAACAGCCGCCATCATCCCAACCGGGCCGACAGCATACACCGCATCGGGCTTGCGGGCTGGATCGGCGAGCATCTCGCCCAGGACGGCTGTCACAAAGCCCTTGACGCCCAGCGATCCGTCCTCGGTCGTCACCAGCACTTGGCGGCAGAACTGGGCCAGTTCATCCTGAAGGATAACGTAAGGCCGGCTTCGCCCGCCGATAATGGTCGTCACCTCGTTGCCAGCCTGAGCCAACGCCTTGGCCAGCGGAAAAAGCACAGCCGTGCCAACTCCGCCGCCAACACAGGCGACCTTGCCATAGCGATGGATCTCGGTGGTCTTACCCAGCGGCCCGGCTACATCCCGGAGATGCCCGCCGGGGGGCGTATTCACGATCTCCTGCGTGCTGTGCCCCACAGCCTGGATAATCAGCGTGATCGTGCCGGCTGCGGCATCGGCATCGGCAATGGTGAGCGGGATGCGCTCGGCGCCTTCCTTCAGCCGGATGATGACAAATTGCCCAGGCTGGCGGGCGGCCGCCACGCGCGGCGCACGCACCACCAGGCGATGCACCTCTGGCGCCAGTACCTCGTTTGTGATGATCTCAAACACGGTCTTCCTCTATTACGTCCGGTTGTGCCGCAGGCTTCTGGCCTGCACGTCTATTCCACTTTGTTCCTCGCCTGTCATACAAAACACGCATTTTAGCAGACACTCAGCCTTCGGCGACGTGTTTCTTTTCGGAAAAACAACCATTCTGGGGCTCGGACAAAATGTTTGGGCTTGCAGCCGGAATGGGCTTAGAATGCGAATTTCCGCAAACGTTCCAGTATTCTGACTGTCCGATATGGCGGGTCAACCCGGTGTGCATAGGATACCGCCTTCGGGAGATGAGACATGAAAACCATAATCATAGCTTTGGCGCTGCTGATGGCAGCAGTTGGGCTAGTCGGCTGCAAGGACCTCAAAGACAAGAAGTCCGCGCCGTCAACGGAGCCCGCAACTCAGCCAGCCGCGAAGGCGGCTGTGGATCAGGATGCCTCAAGTGCAACTGGGGCCCGGCAGGATAAGGCGAAGGTCGACGAACTCAGCGCCGCCAATCTCCAGCTTGCAGCCCAGCTCGAGGATCGCCAGAAACAACTCGAGGCACTCCGCAAGAGCCTTACCCAGGGCGATAGCGACGCTCGCGAGACCATCGGCGACATGCAGGCGGAGATCGAACTGCTCAAGGGTAATAATGAATCGCTTCGTTCCGCCCTGGACCTGGTCGCTGCCGCCCAGAAAGGCCAGGAAGACGCCAAGGACCAACTGGCTGTGAAACTCAATGATGCCCTCAAGGCCTCCGACAAGCTTAACCAGGAGAACCAGCGGCTTCGTGACGGTCGCAAGGGTGAGCGCGACCAACTTGCGGCTGCGTATGACGAACTGGAGAAGGCACGCCAGGTGATAGCCGTCAACAACAAGAACGCCCAGGACGCCATTGCCCGCCTGCAAGGCGAGAACCAGCAGCTGGCAGCCACCAACGATGCGCTTATGCAGGCGCTGGATCGGGCCAGGGGCAGCGGGCGAGACAGTGGCAAGGGCAGCATCGTCAGCCAGCTTGAGGAGGCCCGAAAGACCTCCGCCCGCCTGAACGAAGAGAATAAGCGGCTGGCCGATCAGTTGGCTGCGGCGGCGGAGCAGGATAAGAAGCAGGAGAAGACGATTCGCCAGCTTACTGCCGACCTGGCCCAGAGCAATGCAACAATTCGGGACTTGCAGAAGAAGCTCACCGAGCGGGACAGACCCGATTCCAACCTGGTTCAGAAGCTCGCCGAGCGAGACAAGCGAATTGCGGAACTGGTCACGCAGGTGGCCCAACTGGATCGCCAACTGAAAG
This sequence comes from uncultured Planctomycetaceae bacterium, assembly GCA_964417755.1. Lineage (GTDB taxonomy): Bacteria > Planctomycetota > Phycisphaerae > SM23-33 > SM23-33 > CAYQJH01. The sequence goes on along the minus strand of CAYQJH010000117.1, from coordinate 5,204 downwards.
ACCTTCAGCGAAAGGAAGGCGATCGGGATGACTCCAACCGGCCGCCGCGCCGCGGGGCAGATTCGTCTACCCCGGCTGTCAGCCCGACAGTTGCGCCAGTTCCTTCATCACCTTCAGCCAGCCCTGGAACGGCTGTGGAACCTTCACCAAAGCCGGCGCCAACACCTTCATCAATCCCAGCTCGCCGCAGATAGATAGTTATTTCGAAAAGCGTTCTATGTGCGACCAGTACGCACCATAGGCTATTACCGCCCAGATCGCCGACGCTAGCGCCAGCAGCATTGCCAAGACCTGGCGATAGAGCCTGATTCTTCTCTGCAGCAGCACCAGCGGGCTGGCAACGGCAATCGCGCCGGTGAGGATAAACCCGACGGCTGTCAAGAGCGGCGATTGCGTCAGGCGAAGATTCAGTATCTGTGCACCCATGATGATGGAGGCAATACCGACGAAGAACGCAAAGATCGTCACGTGGATTACGTCCCAACCCTTGGCGATTGCCAGCGCCGCCGCCAGCATGATAGCCCCGAACAGCACCGAGCTCTCGCCAAAGGCAACATTGGCGTACATCAGGTTCAGCGACGTTCCATCCGCCAGTTTTACCGTCGGGATCGGCCAGGTAAGCGTCATGTGCAGGCCAACGGCAAAGGCCACCAGCCCCGCGCCGGCGAAGACTGCCGCATAGGGCCTGGGGTTATCGCTCTCCAGCCCCTTCCAGAAGTAAAAGGCGGCGGCCATCAGTCCGGTCACTGTGCTCAGCAGCAGCAGCGGAATGTAATCGTGAAACATGCTGGCTCCTTCTCTTAAGTGTTTGCCGAGCCTTGAGAAATGATAGGCATGATATTCCAGCCGCGCGTGCAACTTTCTGCGGGTCTTCCGGAAAGTGCCACGAGGCGGCTGTATGATGTCTGGAGTTAGTACACCTTTGTCCTGCTTGCCGAGAAAGATTATGGGCCAAGACAAACTGCAGCCGCCTGTTGACGAGTCGAACCCGAGTTCCCCGCCGCCTGCGCCGGCCCCGCTGCGTCCGACATGGAAGGACTACCTCGCGATCAACTCATCCACGGGGGCGCTACTGGGCGCGATAATACTGATCTGCATGGGCAGCGAGCTTTGGGGGCCGTTCCTGCCAAAGTACATGAGCGATCTACAGGCCGGCATCATGGTCATCGCCTTGTACGGAAGTTTTAGGGATGTCCTGGAGGCCGTCAACTACCTGATGGGCGGATGGATTTCCGGCCGGCTGAACACCCGCCGAAGCCTGCTGCTGTTCAACGCCACGCCGCTTGTGGGGCTTGTCATCCTGCTGATCTGGCAAAACGCCATTGCTGTGTTCATCGCCATTCCGTTCGTCTTCGTCTGGGATTCTCTGGCTGGCCCAGCCCTGCTGACGGTGGTAGGCGACTCGCTGCCGTCCTCTCGCAGGGCGATGGCGTTTTCGCTGCAATCGCTGTCTCGCCGGATGGCCCGCATACTTGCTTATGGGCTCAACGCCCTGCTGGTGCTGCTTGTGGGAACTAAGCTCGGCATGCAGGCTGCATTCGGCGTCAGCATCGGCGTTGTGCTCCTGAGCCTGCTGGTTCAGGGCAAGTTCATGAAGACTGCCAGCAAGGACGCCTCCACGATCATCCATCATCCGATGCGGGTCCTGCGGCAGTTCGATCCGCAACTCAAGCGCCTGCTGGTGGCTGACATCTTCGCTCGCTGGGCAGAGGGCACGCCGCGAGAACTGATCATGCTCTTCAGCCTGCCGGTGTTGATGGCCTCCGGCCTGGACAAGCCTTCCGCATGGGCGATGTACGGCACGCTGCTGATAGTCTCGCAGGTTACCAGCGCCATCACCTATCTGCCGATGGGGGCCATTGCCTCTCGCCCGGGCCTGGGCAAGAAGCCCTACATCGGCCTGACGTTCTTCTTCTTCGCCTCGTTCCCGACTGTGCTGGCGTTGATGGGCTACGTCGCTCGTGAGCATATAGTGCCCGCCGGCTGGGTCTTTGCTGCCATGGCGGTGGCGTTCGTATTCATGGGCATGCGCGAGATCGGCGAGCCTGCCCGCAAGGCCATGATCGTGGACCTCATCCCGCCGCAGCAGAAGACGCAGTCCATCGGCATCTACTGGGCATTCCGCAGTGTGATGGTGATGGCGGCCCCGATTGTCGGCGGCGCTGTCTGGGTGGGCACGAACTGGATTTGCAACTTCACCGCCCCAGCCGACGATCCGATTGGAGCAACAGGCCCTGGCCCGCTTGCCATGCTCATCGCATCGAGCATCTTCGGCACCATAGGCGTGTTCTACTATTACCGCCGATTTGGCAAGCCGGTCACTGCGTAATTCTTTGTAACCATACAGGCGGGCTGGCAACGAGCAATTTGTGCTTCTCAATGGACTGAGCAACTCGGCAGATCAGAAATCGTCGCTCCGCGCCAATCATGTCGGCCGTCTTATTGAGCCGATCAATCATCTCGGTTGATGGATTGGAAGTCAGCTTGATTTCAATCGCCCAGCGCTCCTTGCCCCAATCCAGCACCAGATCGAGTTCATAGCCGTCAGAGGTTCGGAAAAAGAAAGCCTGTGCCCGCTTGCCAACAGCGCCAAGGGTCGCCAGCGTCTGCTCGATGATAAACCCTTCCCAGCTGTGTCCCAGCCAGGCCTGTCGATACAAATCGTCCAGGTTGCTTATATTCATCAGGCTGTGAAGCAATCCACTGTCTCGCCAGAAGAGGCGCGGCGACTTGATCAGTCTCTTGCCAGTATTGATGAAGTACGGGCGCAAGCGCCGGATCAGGAATGCACCCTCCAGGAAGTCACAATGGCTAAGAACCGTCTTGTGATCCAGCGCGAGCGACGCGCCCAACTGCGATGCGTTAAGAGGCTGGCCGTGAATCGTCGCCAACATGCTCAGCAGCCGCATTGTCTGCTGCGGCTTGGCCGACAGACCCCATGCAGGCAGGTCTCGCGAGGCCAGCACATCAAGGTAGTCGTCCTGCCACTGCGGGAACATCCTGCGATCAAGGATGCCTCCGTCGGGATACCCACCGCACAACCAGAGGTCATCCAGGCGGTCGCTCTCAAGCTCGGGCAGGATCAGCGGAGTCATGCGCACAACGCCTAATCGCCCAGCCAGCGACTGCGACACGTTTCTCATCAGCTCAGGAGACACCGAGCCAAGCAAAAGAAACCTGCCATTGCGCTTTCGATCAGCATCAATCGTGCCGCGCAGCCGCGAGAAAACGTTCGGCGCCTGCTGGGCTTCGTCGATGATCGTCAGCCGCTGCCCGCGTGCGAGGTTCTCCCACTCAGCGTCGAGGCGAACCTGGCTGCCGGAGCTTTCCATGTCAAAATACGTACCGCCGATCTGTCTGGCGAGAGTGGTCTTGCCGCATTGTCGCGGCCCAAGAATAGCTACGGCGGGAAACTTCTCGAGCTTGTCGCGAATTGCGCGGGCATAGATGCGCGGTATCATATTCTTGTATTTTGGGAATTCATTCCCAATTTGCAAGAACATTCCTCGGAACCCGGATTGAAAATCCTCGCGGAAGGCAGAAGATCCCCTGCTTCGATGGGGGCTTCTTACTGATGGGCGTGGCTGGATATTGGTGGCACTCAAGGGTCGTGACGGCCGGGCATGAGGTCACTGACTTGCTTGCGAATATGAGAGACCGAGGCCCGGAGGGCTGGACAGGATTTAGCCGGGGATGGAGCGGCGATGTTGTGCATCGCCGCGCAGTCCCCGGTTCGGACGCCCAGCACGCGCAAGCCCCGGCGGGGCGGCAGAATCCCCAGGCTTTGCCCGTGAATTCTTTCGCCCCGCCGGGGCTCAAAGTCGGGGGCACCTGGTTCCGTGGGTTCGCGGCCAACAACGCCGCTTCACCCACGGCTAAATCCTGCCCGGCCCGTCGGGCCTGGCCAGAATTGTTCGCAGGTTCTTTGTCATCAGAACAGCTCTCTGTCGCTTAACAGGAAGATGACAACAACTACCACCATTTTCCAGCCGCACCCTTATTGATCGCGCCGTTCGCTGGGATTGAAACCGCGCAACGTGGCGGATAGCATCTGTCTCACCTTTTTTGCAGGAGACCAACGAACATGCCGCTGATGTCAACGTGCCTGGGCCGGCTGGGCAGCCGGTACAATCTCATCCTCGACCCGATCCGCAAGGAAATCCATTATGGCGCGCTGGGCCTGATGTGCCAGGACAAGGCACAGCTTATCGTCGGCATCGACGACGGGGCCGGCCACTTCTGCACCTTCCCGCTTAGCCGCTCTGGCGAGGGCTTCTTCATCGTCGACCAGCAGCAGACGATGACGGCTGTGCGATATGAAGGCTACTGCCTGCCCATCGGCGTGAAGGTGCAGATGGAGATTGTCGCGCCGTTCTGGCCGCAGGACGAAAAGACCAGCATCGTGCCGGCGTACGTCGTCAATATCCGCGTGGAGCATCTCAAGCGCGTGCGCTGGGACAAGGTCGCCGACGGCGCGCGCCGGCAAGGCAAGGTGGTCTTCGCCCTGCAGGTCGAGGGTGCATCCATCACCGCCAAGGGCCAGAGACTCTATCTGAGTTACCCGGTTCTTGCAGGCCTGCGCGGCTTTCCCGATTTTGCCGAGAGCAAGACTCGCAAGAACCCGAGGGAAGGCGAAGCCCAGGATGTGATCTTTCCCATCAGCGGCCAGTGGACGATTCGCGAGGGGCAGTTCGAGGCAGCCTTCGACGTGACTGAAGAGGGTGCCGCGGCGGACTTCTCGATCGGCCTGGCGGGCTACTGCGGCAATGCGCTGTTCGAGCGTTTCGGCCAGGCAATGCCGCTGAAGTACACGAAGCACTGGAAAGATGCCGACGAGGTGGCCCAGTTCGTCAAGGGCAACCTCAAGGCCCTGCTGGCCAAGAGCCGCCGGTTTGACGAAATATGGCAAAACAGCTCCCTGCCCGCATCCGCCGCAGACCTGACAGCCTTGAGCTTCCAGACCTACCTGATCAACACGCTGTGGGCGGCTGGCCAGTCCAAGGGCCAGAGCGACTGGTTCAGTGTGTGGGAAGGCTCCTGCCGGTTCAACTCCACCGTCGATGTTACCTATAACGAGGCGATGCTGTACTTCTCGTGCTGGCCGGAACTGCTGGAGATGATCTTCGAGCAGTGGTCGCAGCACGCCAACAACCCAGCCGCCGAGACCGCCCGCCTGCGCAACCACCCCAAAACCGCTGACGCAC
>CAYQJH010000116.1:0-11311 GCA_964417755.1 uncultured Planctomycetaceae bacterium | reverse complement strand
CATCCTGGCAACGCCCTTTGCCGAGCATTACCTGCTTGATAAGCCCAAGATCAGCCTGAAGAAGTATTTCCTCCGCCGCGTCACTCGCCTGGAGCCGCCGTACATCGTCAATCTTGCGATCCTCTTTACGATGCTCATGGTCTGGAAGGGTTTCCGCTGGCCCGATGAACGGCAGGCCATGAGCTTCATGCAGTACCTGCCGCATTTCCTGGCCAGCGTGTTCTACGCCCACAATGCGATATATCAGGACATGAGCTTCATCAATCACGTCGCCTGGACCCTGGAGATCGAAGTTCAGTTCTATATCCTGGCGCCGCTGCTGTGCGTGGTGTTTGCCGTTCGCAATCAATGGCTGCGCCGGCTGATCGTAACAGCTGCGATCATGGCCTCTGCATGGCAGAGCAATTACTACTTCAGCGATGCGATGAACCGGACGATTGCGGGGCAGTTGCGATACTTCCTTCTGGGCCTGCTGCTGGCTGACTTCTACATCCTGGAGTGGAAGGGCAAACCCGCAAAGACGTTCATCTGGGACGCCATCGGCCTGACCGCCTGGGCGACCATTCCCTTCCTGCTGGCTGACTGGAGAGCCTACGAAGGCACGATGGACTGGCTCGGGCGCAGCCGCAACTTCCTGCTGCCCGGCGTGCTGCTGCTGGCGTACGTGGCGGCTTTTCGCGGCCGGGTGGTGAACAAGTTCTTCTCATTCTCGTGGATCGCGGCCTTTGGCGGCATGTGCTATTCGATCTATCTCTATCACGTAACCGTGATGTGGCTACTGCTGCTTGGCGACGTTGGCGAGTACAACTTCTTCCCGCCTGGGCTTCGGCATGTTATTGAATGGGTCATCGGTCCGCTGCCGGAATCCAGGGGCGCACTGAATTACGACTGGCTGAATTTTGTCCAGATTATTGGGATGGCCGTGGTCGTGATGGTCTTGTGCATCCCCATGTTTCTGATCTTCGAGAAACCCTTCATGCGCAAGGACTGGCCGGCGAGGGCGCGCCAGAAGTTTGCCCCGCTGCTGGCGTGGATATCCGGCACGGCTGGCCGCGACCGCGAATCACTGCCGCCGCACACCGCCTCGCTGCCGGCAAGGACTATCGTCCCGCCCACGCCTATGCCAGGCGTAATCCCCGTCAAGAGCAACCTGCCCAAGAAGAAGGATCCGGCATAGGCGTAAGCGGCTCCCCAGCCTTCCGGCCGGGGCTTCCGCGCGCTGTCAACCATGCCACCCAGCCTCCGCCCCCCCGGCTGCGTACTGGTGTTCTAGAATGATTGATATCGGGAGGTGCGATCATGATCATCCTGTGGCAATTTGAAGAATGCGAGGACTCCCAGCCGGTGCGCGCTCGGCTGACCGAGCTGGCGGTCGACTTCATCTGCGTCAATGCGCCTAAAGGCCATAGTGAAAAGGACGACGTGATGCGAAGGCTGTTCGGCTCCGCCCAGACGCCGGCCTTGTGGGACACACAGAGCGGCATGCTCGCCCAGGGCCAGCGGCAATGCCTGAACTACGTCAACGAGAAGTTCCGCCGGCACGTGCAACCCGTGACGGCCGGGGCATAGCACTCTTGAACGTTTTGGCGTTGAAAAAACGCCGGTCGGGCGTTAACTATCTGCTAGAATCGAAGCATTACTTACCAAGAGGTTGCCCGACATGAGCGTTATCGGCTGCGGCGGCGCGAGCGAAGTAGTTTCACAAGTCAAGGTGCGGGAGATAATCGCCGCAGCCTGCGAGCGGATCAAGCCAACCGGCAAGAGAATCCTGGCCATCATTCCCGATCATACCCGGACGTGCCCGCTGCCGATGTTTATGCGGGAGTTGCACGCCGGCCTGGGCAAGCAAGTCCAAAAGCTCGACTTCCTGGTGGCTCTTGGCACTCACCCGCCAATGAGCGATGAGCAGATAGATCACCTGCTTGGCGTTGAGCCCGGCCGGCGAGGCGATGTCTTCCCTGGTGTCCAGGTCTTCAACCATCATTGGAAGGACCCGGCGGCACTGAGGCACATCGGAACGCTCCCGGCTTCGCGGATCGCCGAGATTTCCCAGGGCAAGTTCTCGATGGACGTCGAGGTCAAGGTCAACAAGCTTGTCTTTGATTACGACGCGGTGGTTATCGTCGGCCCCGTCTTCCCGCATGAGGTCGTGGGCTTTTCCGGCGGATGCAAGTATTTTTTCCCTGGCATCAGCGGGCCGGAACTGCTGAACTTCTTCCACTGGCTTGGGGCGGTCATCACCAATCCAAAGATCATTGGCACCAAGTACACGCCGGTGCGGGCCGTCGTCGATGCCGCCGGCGACATGATCGGGGTCGATAAATTCGCATTCTGCATGGTCGTGCGCGGGGAGGAATTGGCTGGCCTGTACTTTGATGAGCCCAAGGCCGCCTGGTCCTCCGCAGCCGACCTGTCCGACCGCATCCACGTGACATACGTGGACAAGCCCTACCAATCGATACTCTCTCGCGCGCCGAAGATGTACGACGACATCTGGACCGGCGGCAAGTGCATGTACAAGATGGAGCCGGTGGTGGCTGACGGCGGCGAGCTGATAATTTACGCGCCGCATATCAGCGAGGTTTCTGTTGCGCACGGCAGGCTTATCGAGGAGATTGGCTACCACACGCGCGATTACTTCCTCAGCCAGTGGGACAAGTTCAGGCACTATCCCTGGGGCGTGCTGGCGCACTCGACACATGTTCGCGGCATCGGGCAGATGGCCGATGGAATCGAACAGCCGCGCGTAAAAGTGACACTGGCGACGCGGATTCCTGAAAAACTCTGCCGCAAGATCAACCTGGGCTATCGCGACCCCGAGAGCATCAAGATCGAGGACTGGCAAGGCGGCCAGGCCGATGGACGTCTCTATGTTCCCAAGGCCGGCGAGATGCTCTACAAGCTCAAGGACCCGCCCTCCTGGCAGACGTACCGCAAAGGCGGAATGACGAATGACGAAGCCCGAATGACGAAACAATGACCGAAACAACAATGGCGAAATCCCGATCAACTCCGGGTTATTGTGCGTGATGTGGCCCATCCTTCGGCAAGTCAAGCTACAGCTTCGTCATTGCTGTTCTTCCTCATTGATTCGGCATTCTGATTACGTCATTCGTCATTACTCATTGCCGAGTTCCTACTGCCTGTAGATGCCTCAGCGCAGGAAGGTATCCTTGCGGAATACCTTCATCATCAGAAAACCCAGCGAACGAGGGGCGCGAGAGACGTGTTGCCGGCCACAACTGTCAGGAGGTTGGATGCCCTACTCAGACTGCGGCTCGACGCATTAGTTTTAGTTCATGGCTGCAACAGCAATCAAAGCTGAGCGACTGAGTTCATGCCGCCAAACGGATCGGACACTCGGACATTGTTGTCGGGGTCTTCCATCCATCGGCCATCGACGATGAACTTGTACTGATGGCTGCCCTTTGGCAACTTGACTTCGACGCTGTATGACGCGCCGGACTTCTTCATTCTGATAGGCTGCCAATTGCTGAAGTCGCCTGCGACGGCCACAATCTTGCCAGTAGCGGAAATCGAGAATCGTGCCGAACCTGCCTTGAATTTCGTGAACATTATGGACTCCTTTCTTGTCTAGACCGCACTTAAGCTTCGTGGGGGCTAAAAGCGGAACTTCTGTCTGCCCTATGGCACCTATAGTCCCCTTCATGCGTAACACGCACAAGCTCGCTTCGCAGCCGGCTATGCCACTGTCAGGTACGGTTCGAGATTAGCCGGAGGGCTGGCATTTAGGCTGGCCAGGTATCCCATTATCGCCAATTCCAGTTTCCTGATGGCTTCCTGATGTGTCTGGCCGCGCGCATTGCAGCCGGGCAAAGCTGGGCACCATGCCAGGAAGCCTCCCTGGTCTTCTGCGCGTACTCGAATTGAAAGCTTCATAACGGCCTCTTACTCTCCGGCGCCCTGAAACGGAATCGGACGCTCTTAGCGTCTACTGCGAACGACAGCATTACCGTCGCGCAGAAAGCATCACACAAAGATACGCCCGCCGCAATCGGCATGCGCCCCGTTTCTGCTATCCATGAAACCCCTAGTAGCCTTGAGGAAATGGCCTAGGGGGATAACCACGGCGATGCCTGGCATCCGACAGGACGGGGCCTGAGAGAAGTCGAAGGCAAATACAACTTCCCTCTGACTGAAGCCTTCCGATTCGACGGGTGCGGCTGGAACGAACAATTCTGGCCAGGCCTGACGGGCCGGGCAGGATTTAGCCGTGGGTGAAGCGGCGTTGTTTGCCGCGAACCCACGGAACCAGAGCCCGCGATATTTGAGCCCGGGGGGAGGCGAAAGAATTCGCGGGCCAAGCCTGGGAAGATTCTGCCATTCCGCTGGGGCTTGCGCTTGTTGGGCGTCCTGAATCGGGGACTGCGCGGCGTTGCACAACGTCGCCGCTCCATCCTCGGCTAAATCCTTGCCAGCCCTTCGGGCTTCGCTCTCTCGTATTCGCAAGCAAGTCCATGTCCTCATGCCTGACGCTCACGACCCCTTGAGTGCCACCAGTATCCAGTCACACCCGATAAGACTAGACGCATCGTTTTTGTTTGACGTAGAAGGATAATCAGGTATGATGCCTGCCCCGCTCCATTGGTTTGGCCAATTGGGCGGATAGCTGTCCTTTCCCGGAACTTTTCCGGGTGGGAGCCGTGGTCCGATCAGGATCACAGAGTTGGCCCCATCGTCTAGCGGCCTAGGACACGGGCTTTTCAAGCCCGCGACCGGGGTTCGAATCCCCGTGGGGTCATTGTCCGGATACGACAGCGGCGAATATCGAATACTGAACAAGGACCGCAGAATAACGAAGGAACAACAGCACACGACTGAAGCCCGAGCGGGCGGCACAGTTTGTTGTTCACTTCAATATTCGGAGATCCTTGTTGGATATTCTGCGGTTCGCCGTAAATCTTCAACGTGTCCGGCCTGACAGCGTATCATTATTTGTGCCGATTGGGGGCGCGCCGCGTGGGCGCGCCTGGTCGCGGCACCTAAGAGTTTGGCCAGGGCGCCGGAACCCACCCCCCTGACCGTCGCGGTCGGCCAAGCTCATAAGACAGGAGCCTCCTCATGGCTGATAAAGCCCAAAACACCTCGCCAGATGCCGCTGATGATTCTGCACAGCCTGCAGGCAAGATGCCTGAACCACAACCTACGGAGCAAGATCAGCCGCAACTGCCTGAGAACAACGTTGTCATTGAAGACGCCGGCACGCTGAAGAAGAAGATCACCATCACCGTTCCGCGCGCCCGCATCGACGCCAAGCTCAATGAGATGTTCGGAGAGCTGTCGCAGTCGGCGGTCATCCCGGGCTTCCGCGTCGGCCGTGCGCCGCGCCGCCTCATCGAGAAGCGATTTGGCAAGGAAATCGGCAGCGACGTCCGCAATGCCCTGATTGGCGAGGCCATCGGCAAGGCGGCTGAAGGCAACGATCTCCGCACCCTGGGCGAACCCAATCTCGAATTGGACAAGATCGTCCTGCCGGATGCGGGCGACATGAGCTTCAGCTTCGAGATCGAAGTCGCGCCGGATATCAGCCTGCCGGAGCTCAAGGGCATCAAGGTCAACCGCCCGGTTATCAAGATCGACGATAAGCGAATCGATGATGCACTGGACAATATCCGCCGCAACCAGGCCCATTATGAAGAAACCGCCGAGGCAGCCGCTGCCGACGACGCGGTTCTTGTCGGGGCAAAGATCAGCGGCGAAGGCATCGAGCCGCTGGAGCGGCATGGCCTGACGCTGCGCGTCGCGCCGGGCCAGGTCGAGGGCCTGCCGCTTATGGACCTGGGCACCGCCCTGACGGGCAAGAAGGCGGGCGAGACTATCACGCTGAAGGTCAAGGCGCCAGCCGGCCATCCGAACGAAGCCTGGCGTGACAAGGACATGGCCGTGGAATTGGCCATCAGCCAGGTTCGCCGCCGCGTGCTGCCGGAGATCAACGAGGAATACGCCAAGAACCTCGGGTTTGAGAGCCTGGAACGATTTCGCCAGCAGGTCGCTGTACGTCTGGAGGAGCGCGTCCAGGTTGAAGTTCAGCAGGCAATGCGAGAGCAGATCTGCCAGTACCTGCTTGAGAACACGAAATTCGATTTGCCTGAGGGCGTCGTTGCCCGGCATGCCGCGCGTATAGTGATGCGCCGGTCCGTCGACCTGATGTACCAGGGCGTTCCGCAGGAACGAATCCAGGAACACCTGGCCGAGTTGCAGTCGGCCGCCAACGAACAGGCCAAGCAGGACATGCGTCTTTCGTTCATCCTTGGCAAGTATGCCGAGGATGAGAAGATCTCCGTCGCCCAGGAAGAGATCAATGCTCGCATAGCCGAGATGGCTCGCCAGTACAACCGCCGCCCGGAGCGGATGCGCCAAGAGATGGAAGCTGACGGCTCGCTTACGGCGATGGCTGACCGGATGCATGAAGAGAAAGCCTTGGATAAGCTGCTGGAATTGGCCGAAATAACAGATGTTGCCGATGAGGCCAAGGCGGCTGATGCGCCCGCCGACGAGGCCAAGCCAAAGGCAAAGGCTAAGCGCAAGGTCAAGGGCGAAGCCGCTGAATCCGAGGCAGAGCCAAAGGCATAGCTGAACATTGCAGATTTCGAAATACTGTTTCGCTTCTTGGGCCTTGGCCCAGAAGCGAGACTTGGGAGCAAGAATATGGGACCGCTGGACACGCGGAGCGAATATCGTGAATACACCCTCAGGCGGGAGATGACGCTTGAAGAGCGCCTGGCGGAGGAGCGGATCCTGTTCCTGTGGGGCGAGATCGGGCCCAATACCGCCGGCGGCGTCATCATGCGCCTGCTGGAACTGCAAGCCAAGAGCCCCGATCGCGACATCAATCTTTATATCAACTCGCCCGGCGGCAGCGTCGACGATACGCTGGCCATCTACGACACCATGCAGTTCATGCATTGCGACGTGGCCACGTATTGCGTCGGGCAGGCTGCCAGCGGAGCGGCGATGATCCTTGCTGCCGGCGCAAGGGGTAAGCGCTACGCCCTGCCCCACAGCAAGGTGATGATCCATCAGCCTTGGGGCGGCGTAACTGGACAGGCTGCCGACATCAAGATCCAGGCTGAGGAAATCCTCAAGGCCAAGAAGCTCCTCAACGAGCTTATGGCCAAGCACACCGGCCGCAGCGTCCAACAGATCGAACAGGAAACCGAGCGGGATCGGTACATGTCTCCCATGGAGGCCAAGGAATACGGCATCGTGGACGAGATCGTGGACACTACTCCCGAGAGCAAGAAGAAAAAGAAATGACCGAGGGCGCCATGACATCGAATCAACTGATTCCGATCGTGATTGAAAAGAGCGGCCGCGGCGAGCGGGCGTACGACATCTACAGCCGGCTGCTCAAGGACCGCGTGGTGTTCCTGGGCGGAGCGATCGACGACGATATGGCCAATGTGGTTGTCGCGCAGCTTCTGTTCCTGAGCAACGAAGACCCGCACGCCGACATCAACGTTTACATCAATTCGCCCGGTGGCAGCGTCTCTGCCGGCCTGGCCATCTTCGACACGATGCGCTACATCCGCCCGCAGGTGGCCACCTACTGCGTTGGCATGGCTGCCTCGATGGCCGCCCTGCTGCTGGTGGGCGGAACCAAGGGCAAGCGGTTCATCCTGCCCAACAGCCGAGTGCTGATCCATCAGCCGCTGATTCACGGCGTGATGACAGGCCCGGCCACCGACTTGGATATTGAGGCGAAGGAAATCCTCCGCCTGCGGCATCGGATTTACGAGATCCTCGCGGAAAATACCGGCCAGAGCATCGATAAGGTCGAGAAGGACTGCGACCGCAACAAATGGCTGGACGCACAGGAGGCCGTCGCTTACGGCTGCGTTGACCAGACTCTGCAGCGCATCCCCGATAGCGCGATGCCCCAGAGGTCCGCTGAGAACGAGGATAAGGAATGATTCGCGCTGGTTGGTTTGCGCCTCTGCTGGCTGTGATCACCGCCGCGATGTCGTCCGGCTGCGTGGTCTCGCAGGCGCAATACAACCAGGTTCAGGAAGAGTTGACCAGGAAGACGGCAGCCCTGAATCAGGCCAACGTCGAGAATGAGCGATTGACTAGGCAGGTTGCCCAGCAGGACGAGCGGATCCTTTCGCTGCTGGCGCTGGGTGACAAACGCCTGGAAAACCTCTTCTACGTCAAGAGCATCAGCCTGGGCGACTACACAGGCGGCTACGACAGCGACGGCAAGAGCGGCGATGACGCCATCAAGGTCTTCCTGCTGCCGATGGATCAGTATGGCAGCATCATAAAGGCTGCCGGCCAAGTGAAGATTCAGCTTTTCGATCTGGCCGCCCCGCCGGCCGAGAACCTGCTGGGCGAGTACAGTTTCGACGTCGACCAGATGGGCAAGAGCTGGGCCAGCGGGTTCCTCACGTATCACTTCAGTTTCGTCTGCCCGTGGAAGACCTTGCCGCAGCATAACCAGGTCACCGTGCGCGTAGAGTTTGTGGACTACCTCACCGGCCAGCACTTCAGCGCACAGAAGATATGCACGATTAACCTGCCGCCCGCGGCGGCAACCGCCGAGACGACCAAGCCGTCGTAGCGATTATGCTTTTGAAAACCCTCCTGCTGGCCTTCGGCGTCTTCGCCGGCTCTACCGCCGTGATAATGATCAAGGCCTGCCAGGTCAATCCGGTGGCCTTGGCTGCCTATCGCCTGCTGGTGGCGGTGATGATTCTATCCCCGCTATTTCTTCGTGATCTCAGCCGGCACCGCCATGCATTTAACAGCCGGCATCTTCTGCGAACCTTGCTGCCGGGCTTGGCACTGGGGCTGCACTTCATCTCCTGGAACATCGGCGCTCGCATGACGCTGACGGCCAACGCCAGCCTGATCGTCAACTTCACGCCCGTGGTCATGCCCTTCTTCCTGTTCTTCATGATCCGAGAGCGTCTGACCGTCGGCGAGGCGCTGGGAACGATGCTGGCGCTGGCGGGCGTGGTGTTGCTGGCCGGTGGAGATTTCCACCTCGACCCCGAGCACTTCAAAGGCGACCTCGTATGCTTCGCCTCGATGCTGGTTTTCAGTCTGTATCTGGCGCTAGGCCGGGCCAATCGGCACTTCCCCAGCCTCTGGCTGTACGTGGTGCCGCTGTATCTGACCGCCGGCATCGTCTGCCTGGTCGTCTGCGTGATCTTCGGCCAGAGCTTCGCCATCCCCACCAGGGGCGACCTGCTTTTGTCCCTGGGCCTGGGGTTCATCCCTACGGTGATGGCCCACTCGATCATGAATTACAGCATGAAGCACATGCGCGGCCAGTTCGTCACCATCGCAAACCTCGGCCAGTTCATCTTTGCCGGCATCATGGCCTACTTCGTGTTCAGCAAGGAGGCCCCGCACTGGAACTTCTACATCGCAGCCGGCCTGGTGGTTGCCGGCGCGATCTACGCCCTGAAGTCTTCGCCCAGCAGGGGATAAGTTGATGCCGCGGACGCTCCAGCCGGCCGGCCTGACCTGCGTCTGTTCGATTGCACAGGCGCGACGTCTGCTTCAGCCTTGTGTGCAGCCTGTTCCGCGGGGCAAATCCTCGACTTGTGTTTTCGCATTTCCCTCAGGGCTTCGGGATTCTCGGCGATATCAGTTTTGGGCCGCCGCCCAGCCAGCGTATCAGCCAGGCGCGCAGTGGCGTGCTTAACATAATTTTCAGATATGTCTATACCCACATATTGCCGCCCCAGTCTGGCCGCCACGCAGCAAGTCGTCCCTGAGCCGCTGAACGGATCAAGCACCACGTCGCCCGCATTCGAGGAAACCTTGATGATCCGTTCGAGTACCTTCTCCGGCATCTGGCAGGGGTGCCACTTCACCCGCTCAAGAAACGTGCCGCATACGCGGGAGAAACTCCAGACATCATCGGGGATCTTGCCCTTGGGATTGGCCCTGACGTCCGCGTATGTCGTCTGCCGAGCCGATGGAATGCGAACCTCCATGTCGTTGAAAGTGAATTCTCTCGGGTCCCTGGTGAAGTAGAACAGGTGTGCGTGCGAGCGGGCGAACTTCGCTTTGGCATTCTGGTCGAACGTGTAATGCCAGATCACCCAGTTTCGCAAATTCAGGCCGAGTTTCCGACCAATAATGCGGACCTCCGCCGCGTACTCGTCGCCGATGGCAATCCAGAAACTGCCCGTAGGCTTGAGGACGTTCACGCAGCCGGCCATCCACTTTTCCGTCCACACGTAGTAGTCATCGTATGCCTTGCGGTCCTCGTAGCAGTCGTACTTGTAGCCGATGTTGAACGGCGGATCGGCAAAGACCAGGTCGGCCAGCGGCTGCGAAAGCCCGCTCATCAGCTTTACGCAATCCCCGACAACAATTGAATTGGGTGATAGAATTGCCGCTTCCTTGCTCATGTTCCTGTGGTCCTTAACGAATCGGTTTGTCAGGCCTGGTCAGGGGTGACGATGCCGCCGTCGGGCCGTTCAGCACGGCAAAGCCGCCTGCGATCTTCTCCATCATTTCCTCAGCCACAGCCATTCGCGGCACCTGGCAATAGAGTCGAAGCGAATACACCTTCAGCAGGCTGCCGCGCGTGCCTTGTGCAATGATCGTCCGCTGGATGATAGTGGCCGGCGCACGCTCATCGGCTGTCGCGTCACCCGTATCGGCCCGCTGCTCCAGCGCAACCTGCCATCCGTCCAGGCCTGCCATTGTGACGGCCTTCTGCGAGATGACCTTCACGTCTTCATCATTGGCGCGGGCACTGTTCCGCAACTCGTCGATAGCTCGCTTGGCAACTTCCTCCGCCGAAGGCAGATTGCCGGCATCCGAAACAATCACTCGCAGGACCGGCATTGGCAGGCCGCCCAGGACATAATCCGTCTGCGACACTTCCGCGCCATTCGGCGTCGTGCCGTAATGCCAGAACCGAGGCACGCTGATCGAGTAGCCCAGCCGGTAGTCCTTGATCGGCGCATCGAGTTCCTTCACCGGCTGATCGATGGGGCGACGGATCGGCGTCAACTGCACGCTGCGAGCAATGTCGCTCAGCATCGGCTGCATCGAAGCCTGGCGGGCCGGCGCCATCTCCACCGTCAGCACATAGCAGAGGCGAAGCTTTACCGGCTGCTCTGCCCCGCGCGATACGGTTGCCTCCCTGATGAAATACAACCGCCCCGCTACTTTCTCCGCGCCGCGAAAAACATAGCCCACCACACGCAACTTCCCCTCCTGGCCGGCGATGAGCATCTTCTCCTGGCGTATGACGAACGGGTGGGAAATAGCAAGGATCTTCCGAACCTCCTTCTGCATTGCATCGGCAAAATCTCTGGCCTGA
>CAYQJH010000115.1:0-11323 GCA_964417755.1 uncultured Planctomycetaceae bacterium | reverse complement strand
GGCCCTGAGCAACGTCGAAGGGCAGGCTCACGGCCCTGAGCGAAGTCGAAAGGGCACCACACAATTGCCCCTGAAATTTAGGCCTTACGTTGCTTCGTCCCCTTGGGACTTCGCAAATTGCGGCACCCGGCAGAACGAGGGCAGGATGCCCTCGGTACACGCGGGCCAGACACCCGCGGCACGGCTGCACCACAAGACGCGCTACAATGCAGAAGTGCTTTATTATAATGCACCTCTGAGGCTCGCTCGGGAAAACATGCTCTATGGGACTTGTTGACTTCATCAAGGCGAGAAAGTGGGACCTGCTGGTGGCTGTGCTGGTCCTGGCGGGCGTCTTTTTGACCCAGGTCTTCCGCCCGGAATACCGCGAGCATTACCTGCTATTCCACAGCCTTGCCGAGACGTTCAGCATAGTCGTCGCCTGTGGCATGTTCGTGATCGTGTGGAACGCCCGGCGGATCATCGACAATGGATATCTGCTGTTTCTGGGCATTGCATACTTCTTTGTCGCGGCCGTTGACCTGCTGCACATGCTGGCGTACAAGGGCATGGGCGTTTGGCCGGAATATGGCAAGGATCTGCCCACGCAACTCTGGATCGCCGCGCGGTATTTGCAGGCTGCATCGCTGCTGGCGGCCCCGCTGTTTTTGTCGCGAAAACCCTTTGTTGGCCTCGTCTTGCCGATCTACGGCCTGTCGCTGATTGCCATTGTCGGGTCGGTGTTCTATTGGGGCATCTTTCCAAGTTGTTTTGATGAAGCTGCGGACAGTCTGACGCCTTTCAAGGTCTACAGCGAATACGTCATCTCGGCGATGCTGGTGGCGGCAGCGGCGATGCTGCTTCGCGGGCGGCACCGCTTCGAGGTAAGCGTTCTCTGGCTGGTGGTCTTCTCGCTTATTGCGACGATTCTCAGCGAGTTGGCTTTCACTTTTTACAGCGACGTCTACGGCCCGATCAATCTTCTTGGACATCTGTTCAAGGTGCTGGCCTTCTACTTGTTGTACCAGGCAATCATCGTAACTGCGCTGGCCAAGCCCTATGACCTGCTCTTCCGCGACCTGAAGCAGAGCGAGCAGGATCTGCGGACTGAGCGAGCCCGACTGGACGCGGTCTTCCATTCCGCGCCGGAGGGCATCATCGTGATTGACGAGGCTGCTCGCGTGGTAATGTCGAATCCGGCTGCTGAGAAGATACTCAGCCGGCACATCCGAAAGGGTGAAGCCGTCGACGCACTGGCCAACCTGAATAGCGATGGCGCCGCCGAGCAGGGCGGAGCGGTCTGGCCGGTGGTGCGCTCGTTGCGAGAGGGCCAGACGATTCACAACACCGCCTTGGAGATCAAGCTTGATGTTCCGCTGGGACGTGCCCGGCGGGACCTGTTGATGAACTCAGCCCCGATCAACAACAGCCAGGGGCTTACAGGCGGAGCAGTGTGCGTCTTCCAGGACGTTACAGAGACCCGCAGGATAGAGCGGCAGCGCCAGCGGCTGATCGAGGCTTTGCGAAAGGTTCGCCGGGTGCTGGAGCAGCGGGTATCGGAGCGAACCGCCGACTTCGTGCAGGCCATCGAAACGCTTCAGGCCGAGGTGGAGGCCCGCATAGAGGCCCAGAACGACCGCCAGCGCTTGGAGGCCGAGGTGCTTCGCACAAGCGAGGTCGAACGCCAGAAGATCGGACACGACCTGCACGATGGCCTGGGGCAGATCCTGACGGGCACGGCGTTCCTCAGCAGCGTGCTCCACAATAAACTCAAGAGCGAGGGCAATGAGGCCGCCGCGCAGGCCGCCGAGATCGAGCGACTGCTGAACCAGTCCGTCCAGACGGCCAGGTCGCTGGCGCGCGGCCTGAGCCCGGTAGGCGTTCGCCCGGACAGCCTGGCCAGCGGCCTGGAGCAACTGGCTGCCAATGTCCAGGAGATGACGGGCATCGCCTGCCGCTACCTCGGAAGCGAAGAAGCTGCCGCCCGCGTGGAGGACGATACCACGGCTACGCATCTCTATCGAATCGCGCAGGAGGCGGCCAACAATGCCTTCAAGCACGGCAAGGCCTCGCAGGTCGATATCAATTTGTCGACGACAGATGGCGTGCTGGTGCTGGAGGTAACTGACAATGGCGTCGGGATAGACGCTGCCCTGAGCGAGTCGGGATCATCAGCCAAACCGTTCAGACGCACGGTTGCAACCGGCGGCATGGGGCTGGGAATAATGAACTATCGCGCCGACATGATCGGCGCGACATTGACGATAGAGCGTCGCTCCGAGGGCGGCACGGCGATACGATGCATTGTGCCGGTTGGCCGCCTCGGCGCGGCACGGCCACAAGAAGACCCAACACGAGAGGAAGAGTGTTCCAATGGCTAAGGTACAGCAGCCCAAGAAAATCGTTGTGGTGGACGATCATCCAATCTTGCGGCAGGGCATCGTGCAGATGATCAACGATGATCCAGCACTGTCGGTAGTAGGGGAGGCCCAGGATGTCAGCGAAGCCCTGCAAATCATCCAGGAGACCATCCCGGACTTGGCCGTGGTGGACATTACTCTCAAGGACAGCAACGGCATAGACCTGATCAAGGATATCGGCATCCGCTGGCCCAAGATGCCCGTGCTGGTGTTCTCGATGCATGATGAATCGTTCTACGCCGAACGGGTGCTGCGGGCCGGTGCCAAGGGATATGTCACCAAGGGCGAGTCAGCCGGCAAGGTGATCGAGGGCATTCACAAGATCCTCGCCGGGGAGATCTACATCAGCGACAACCTGGCCTCCAAGATGCTTCAGCGGATCGTGGGAGGCACGCGGGAGAAGGAGGGCTTCCCGATCGATCGCCTTACCGACAGGGAGTTCGAGGTGTTCGGGCTTATCGGCGAAGGCGTGCAGACGCGCGAAATTGCCGAGAGGCTGCACCTGAGCGTCAAGACGGTCGAGTCGCACCGCGAAAACATCAAGCGCAAACTCAACATCGAGAACGCGACGGAGCTGCTCCAGCGGGCGATCCACTGGGTGAAGTTCGAGCGAGGCGCATGATTCTTTACTTATTTCTGAATGCGGAAGCGAATTTCCTTCCGCGAAGCAGGAGCCCCAACCGCCCCGACAGCCCGCAACGCTGCCGGGGCGGTTCATTTTGACATCAGGCCCAAGCCTCGCGGCGTGCATTTGGATCAATGAATACAGCCATTCGGCGTACCATGAGTGTGCCGCCCATCGGCGGGTGGGGGAGTTTCCTATGCCTTCTCATGGCCCGCAGCAGGACAAATCCGGGGCTATGTCTGATTGAAGCGTCTACTGGCCGACGGCATTATTGTCTCAGACACTTTCGGTTGGCGATCCAATCGGCGAATCGTGAAATGAATCGCTCGCATCAACATTAGCTACTGTCTGCTTTGCTCAGCAGGCTGAAAGAAGGATGGGACATGGTGACGGTAAAGGATACCCTGGCGGAATTCAGTTTCTTCAGGCCACAGGCCCAGCGAGTTTACATCGTTGGCGATTTCAATGGCTGGCGCGAAAACGAACTGCCGATGACTCGACGCAGTGATGGCACGTGGGTCGCGTCGGTTCATCTGCCGCCGGGCGATTTCAAGTTCCGCTACCGCGCCGATGGCCAATGGTATATCGACTACGCCGCCTTCGGAGTCGAGTGCGGCGACTTCGGCCTGGACAGCGTGGTTCACATCTCCAGCAAGGCTGTCCATCGCAAGCCCAAGCCCGTCAAGCCTCCCAGCAGCGACGCCGGCCGAAAGGCCCGCACGTTCGGTTCGCCGGCGGTTCGCGGAAGAGTGCCAGCAGGCAAGAGCGCGGTGGCCTGAGCCAGCCTGACCCGGCCGATGCAATAACACTTCAAAAAATGAGGTAGACAGATCATGGCAGAGCGACAGACACAAATCTTCAAATGTCCCGTATGTGACACGGTGGTCGAGGTTCTCGAGTCGTGCGGCCTGGAGCTGGTGTGCTGCGGCCCGGAGATGATCCCTCTGCGGGAGAAGATATGCAGCCATGACGACCCGCACGCGATCTCGGTTGAGAAGACCGGCCAGAAGGTCCGCGTGCGCGTCGGCAAGGGCCTGCACGACATGGAGGAAGATCACCAGATCATCTGGATCGAACTCAATGCCAATGGCCGGTGCTATCGCCAGTTTCTGTCAGCCGGCCAGACGCCCGAGGCCACGTTCGTCGTCGACGGCGGAAACATCACAGCCAGGGCATACTGCAATGCGCACGGCCTGTTCCGCAATGTTGATAGCGGGACGAACCTGAAGGTCAAGCACGAGCGAGCAGCCGTCAGCGACCTGATAGCTGTCTAATTGGCTTGGCCGATGGAAGATATCCTATGACCACCATCAATTTGGTTGCCCAACAGTCACCAATGATTGCCAAGGTTGATAACACGTGCGTCGGTTGCGGCCTCTGCGAGGATGCCTGTCCCCGCGTCTTCCAGATGGGAGACGATAATCTCGTGCACATTCTCGCGCGGCCGGTCCCGGCCAAGCTGCTGAACATGGCGATGCAGGCGGCCGAAGGCTGCCCGATCAACGCCATCCAACTCGCACCGGAATAATGCGAAGCGGATGCAAGATAAGGCCTCATCGTGGCGCGGGCGTCTCGTCCGCGGTTTAATTTCATCAGTGGCCGAGACTAGCTTGCCCCACCACCTCAGAAATTCCCGGCGCCCTCCGTGTCTGGATGTTGCTTCAAAGCATTTCCGGCGATAGGCTACTGGATATATCCGGCACGATGCCGGCAACTCATTGTCAAGGATGACAACATGGACAAGTTCATCATCAGTGGCGGGACTCGCCTCAAAGGCACCGCCACCATCAGCGGCTCGAAGAATTCTGCATTACCAATCCTGGCTGCCTCTCTGCTGGCTGACGGCCCGAGCATAATCCGCGACGTGCCCGACCTGGCCGACATCCGCGCGATGTTCGAGCTGATGGGCGATCTGGGCGCGCAGGTAACGCGCCAGGCCGACGGCAGCGTTCGTACGCTCGTCGAGGACGAGGGCGTCAGCCATGCCAAGTACGACCGCGTCCGCAAGATGCGGGCGAGCATTTGCGTGCTTGGCCCTCTGCTGGCCAAGCGCAAGAAGGCACGCGTCTCTATGCCTGGCGGCTGTGCTATCGGCTCTCGCCCGGTGGATATCCACCTGCGAGGCCTGCGGGCATTGGGGGCGGAGATCGAACTTGACGGCGGCGATATTGTCGCTTCAGCCAAGCGGCTGGTCGGCGGGAACAACTTCCTTGGCGGCCCGTTTGGATCGACCGTCCTGGGCACAGACAACGTAATGATGGCGGCCACGCTGGCTGAGGGAAAGACGATCATCGAGGCTGCCGCTTGCGAGCCGGAGGTGGCCGACTTGGCGGATTATCTGAACGCGATGGGCGCTCGCATCAGCGGGGCCGGCACGCCTCGGATCATCGTGGAGGGCGTTGAGCGGCTTACCGGCGCGCCGCACACCGTCATCCCTGACCGCATCGAGGCTGGCACGTTCATGATCGCCGCCGGGCTGACCAACGGCGAGGTGAAGCTTTCCAACGTGCGCCTGGACCACATGATGGCCGTTGTGGACAAGCTTCGCGACGTGGGTGTGATTGTCGAGCAGACCAATGGCAGCGTGGTTGTTTCCTCCAGCAGGCGGCTGGAGCCGACCGAGGTTACCACCCAGCCGTACCCGGGCTTCCCGACCGACCTGCAATCGCAATTGATGACGCTGCTGTGCCTGGCTGACGGCAACAGCGTGGTGACCGAGAAGATATTCCCCGACCGGTTCATGCACGTGGCTGAGCTGATGCGGATGGGCGCGAACCTCATCAAGGAAGGCCCCACGGTGGTGGTAGCGGGCGTGAAGAGACTCATCGGCGCGCCGGTGATGGCCAGCGACCTGCGTGCCTCAGCCGGCCTGGTGCTCGCCGGCCTGGTGGCAAAAGGCCAGACGACTATTCAGCGCATCTACCACATCGATCGCGGCTATGAGCACATCGAGACAAAGCTCAACAGCCTGGGCGCGGAGATCAAGCGCGTCAGCGGCGACGACATCCCGGCCATGTGATTGCGGATTGCGGATTGCGGATTGGGGATTGCGGATTGCGGATTGTGGAAGCGGATTGTTTCCAGGGCCAAAGGCCCGAAATGTGGAAGCCCAGGCCGAAGCGAAGCGCAGGCCCGGGTAGGCCGGGCATTCCAATCAAGCCCCAAAGGGGCGAAATAGAAGTGCGTCTGAAGCTTGACCCACTTTGTGCGCAGATTTTGGTCACATCCAGAAAATCAAAACGGCTTTTATCGAAATAGCCTCTACTCGTCCCGCCAAGGACTTATGGCCATGAACCTTCCTGTTTGACCATCTTTGTGCGCAGAAAGAGGGGCGCATCGCGTTAATAGTGGGCGCAGAAGGTGCGCCCATGTTGCCCGCCCGGCCTCGGGCGTATCTGCCACCGATTGTGGAGGCTGTCCCGCACAACCAAATGAACAATAACCACGGTAAAACTGAACAAAACCATACAGAATCGAACAGAATCGAACAGAACTGAACAGGTGCCGAGGTTCGCAAAGCCAAGAAGGACAAGAGGATAGAGATTTGCATGAGGTAGATGCATCCACAGGCCGTTGCGGTTTGGCGCTTGGCATGGTTGCTCCGCTTCGCTCCGCAAGCCGTTGCACCATTGCGTCGCCGATCATGACGCCGCCGGCTAGGCATCGTAGAAATCGTTGGCCCGGCGGGGTCATTGGCTGTAGACTGCATGTTGAAACGCCGGACAACAATTTGACTTAAAGAAAGAACTATGCCAGCACTCAAACCATGCAAATTGGCCCTGGCTGATGGAACCATCCTCAGCGGGTACGCCTTTGGCGCAAGCGGCACAGCCAGGGGAGAAGTTGTCTTCAACACCGGCCTGACCGGATACCAGGAAGCCCTCACCGATCCATCGTATGCCGGGCAGATCCTGACGATGACCTACCCGCTGATCGGCAACTATGGCGTCAACAGCGAAGATGTCGAAGCCCACAGCCGGCGCGTCCAGGTCAGCGGCTTTGTCGTCAAGGAGCTTTCGCCGCGGGTGAGCAACTTCCGCTCGGACAAGAACGTCGATGAGTACCTGCGCGACTTCAACGTCATGGGCATCTGCGGCGTCGATACCCGCGCCCTGACCAAGCATCTGCGCACGCACGGCAGCCAGAACGGCGTCATCAGCACGGAGATCACCGACGATGTCGAGTTGATCATGCAGGCCCGCGCGACGGCCTCGATGGCCGGCATGGACCTGGTCAAGGTCGTCACGCCGCGCGAGGCGTACGATTGGCCCGACGGCTATGCCAGCAAGTTCGCACAAGGCCATCGCGATCACGGAAGCAGGAAATACAAGGTGGTCGCTATTGACTGCGGGGCCAAGATCAACATTTTGCGAAACCTCGTTGAGTGCGGCTGCAGCGTGCGCGTGGTGCCGGCAGGCACTTCGGCGGCGGAGATTCTCTCGGCCAAGCCCGACGGCGTGTTCCTGTCCAACGGCCCCGGCGATCCGCAGGCGGTGACGTATACTATTGAAACGCTGCGCGGGCTCATCGGGCGAACGCCGATCTTCGGCATTTGCCTGGGGCACCAACTGCTGGCCTGGGCGCTGGGCGCCCGCACATACAAGCTGAAGTTCGGGCATCGCGGCTCGAACCAACCCGTCCGCAACGAGACGACCGGCAAGGTGGAGATCACCTCGCAGAATCACGGCTTTGCGGTGGATGACGAGGCCATCAAGGCCACCGGCGCGGTCGTGACGCATCGTAATCTCAATGACAAGACGGTCGAGGGATTCACGCATTCGGATAAGGCTGTATTCAGCGTGCAGTATCACCCCGAGGCCAGCCCTGGCCCGCATGATGCGACATATCTATTCGATTGCTTCCGCGACATGATGGAGACTGGCAAAGCGCCGACGGCTGAGCAAATGCACGCCGCGCAGGAAAAGCTCGCCAAGGCAGGGCACAGATAGGAATATCGCGGATCTCGGATTGCGGATTGCGGAATATTCTGGGGTGGCATGGCGGCCGTTGTTCGCGGCCATGCAAGATCAAATCCGGCGCCTTTGCCCAGCATGGCGGGAAACATCGCCCGCCATGCCCCCGGACTGGGGTCTAAAGTGGAGTCTGCCATTCACATCTGCGAAAGCAACTTCTTCACATATGACACCGCGTTGAGTTGCTTGCGGATTTCCATCAGCAGGTCGGTTCGCACTGCCTCGCAGGCAACCGATTCCTCGTACTGGCTGAAGAGGTCGGCGATGCGGCGGAGCAGGCCGTCCTCCTGTTTGCATAGCACGTCGCGCAGGCGGGAAACCTCGTCATCCCGGCCGGCCTGCTTTGCGTCGGCCAGTTCCTCCTGGAGCATCATGATGGTGTTCAGGAAGCCGTCGGGCACGGACTTGTCGGCGGCTGAGCTTTTGCCGCCCAGCAGTTCCAGCAAGTAGGCCCCGCGGGCGGCTGGGTCTTTGAGGGTGCGATATGCATCGTTGACAGCCGCCGCCATGGCCAGCGAAAGCTGCTGCACTTCCGGCGACTCGCCGCTATGGCGGTCGGGATGCACGTGGCGATTGAGTGCGAAGAACTTTTGTTGCAGGAGAGTCTGATCCAGATTGAAGGTTCGTGGCAGGGCCAGCAGGGCGAAGAAGTCGTTGGTCAGTCCGCCGGGGTTGATTGCATGGCAATAATCGCAAACGACAACCTCCGACATCGGCTTGTCACAGTGCTTGCACTTGCTTGGGACGGCTTCATGTCGGGCGTCTGTCATACGGTCTCCGCATTGTTTTGGGTGGCATGGCGGCCGTCGTTTGCCGCCATGCTCGTCAATGTGGTCTGGGTGCCGTGGCCGCGGCGTTTGCGCCACTTTCACCATTTAATACGGCTGAGAGAAGATCAATTCAATTACTATGATACCAACAACAATCGCGATGAGAATCAGCGTTTGCCGCCAGCGGGGAGAGATGGCCTGTCTCCCGAATCCAATTCCTGGTCCGAGGCCGTGCCACATACACAAACCAAGCGACAGCATGATGCCGCCAGCGACAATCGGCGCCCATTGCGGCGTGCCCATGCCAAGCAGGTCAGCGACGTCGGCTTCATTCATTGCGGTCCCACCGAGCAGGTATCCACCATTGGCTACCAGACAGAACCCGGCGAAGAATCGCAGCATGGCAACCCAAGGGCTCTGAATGCGACACACTATACTCCAACACGCGGCGGGAAGGATCGCCCCAACCAAGATGCCACTCCAGCAGACCAGCAGTGGCATAGGATTCGGCGATACATCTGTCCGTGAGAATGTCACTGGAAAGAGGATGACCTTCTGGATTCGCCCTCCGCTCGCGACGGCCGCCAGGACGTGCCCCAGTTCATGCACAGCCATCATGCCCAGCCACGAGAACACAATGAGAGCAAATATGCCCACCCATTTGTCTGCTCTCGGCATTGATAGTTCCCTTTGGCACGTGCCCGGAAGGCCGGAGATGCCCGTGCTTCCGCACGGGGCTTCCAAAACGGCGTCCTCATGCTTCCTCGCGGGGCTCCCACGCAGTTCTACGTCGAGAAGCTCGCGCCACAGCCGCAGCTTCGCTTGGCGTTGGGATTGTTGAAGATGAATCCGCCCTTGAGCAGCGAGTCTTCGTAATCGACCTCCGTACCGCTGAGGTACAGGCTGCTCTTGGGGTCGGTCACGACCCGCACGCCGTTGGATTCGTAGACTTCATCATCGGCGGCGGGCTTGTCCGTCACATCCAGCATGTAGGAAAACCCGCTGCAACCGCCGCCCTTGATCCCGACTCGCAGGCACGAGCCCTCCGGCATCTGCTGCTCGGCGAATATCTTCTTGATCTTCTCGGCAGCCTTTGGGGTCAACGTGATTCCCATGCGCATCTCTCCTGAGTTACGATCTATCTCGCCAAGGGCGATGGCCTTGCCCCGCTCCTCGCGATCAACCTTGCTGTTTCTCTCCAGGTGCTTCATCGTTCTTCCGCTTCCAGTCGGCGATGGCCGCCTTGATCGCATCCTCCGCCAGCACCGAGCAGTGAATCTTCACCGGCGGCAGGGACAACTCGCTGGCGATGTCGGTATTCTTCAACTCCGTGGCCGTCTGCACGGTCCGGCCTTTGAGCCATTCGGTTGCCAGGCTGCTGGCGGCAATCGCCGAGCCGCACCCAAACGTCTTGAAC
Organism: uncultured Planctomycetaceae bacterium; assembly: GCA_964417755.1. Lineage (GTDB taxonomy): Bacteria > Planctomycetota > Phycisphaerae > SM23-33 > SM23-33 > CAYQJH01. The sequence continues at coordinate 1,139 of CAYQJH010000115.1, read as the reverse complement.
TTGGCATCGACAATCGTGCCGCCGTCATCGACCTCGATCTGCAGCTTCAGCACGTCGCCGCATTCAGGCGCGCCGACGATGCCGGTGCCCACTCGCGTCGAGCCTTTATCCAGAGACCCAACGTTGCGAGGATTGGTAAAGTGGTCGATGACCTTGTCGCTGTATGGCATATTTCTCTTTCTAATCTAAACGGCGCTGTCGGGCCGGTTCTTGTTTATCTCTTCTTCATACGCTTTTGGAGCACCCGCCGAGCACTTCCCTCCGCAGCACTCGGCGCCGCGGCCGGCCTGCTGGGCCTCCTGCTCCTGCGCCATCTCGTAAAGCGGGCTAAGCTCCCGCAATTCCTTGACAGCCTGTACCGTCTGCTCGATGGCCAAGTCGATCTCTTCCATCGTATTGAACCGCCCGAGGCTGAAGCGGATGGAACTGTGCGCCAGATCGTCGGCCACGCCGATGGCCCGCAGCACGTGGCTGGGCTCCAGCGAGGCGCTCGTGCAGGCCGACCCGGAGGAGACAGCCAGGTCCTTCATCTTCATCATCAGCGATTCGCCTTCGACGTACGCGAACGACATGTTCAGCGTATTGGGCAGGCGCTGGCTGGGATGGCCGTTGATCTTCACGTGCGTGAGGGCCTGGCAGATGCCTTCCTGCAAGCGGTCGCGCATCGTCCGCAGGCGCACCGCGTCGGCGGCCATCTCATGTCGGCAGATGTCGCATGCCGCGCCCAGGCCCACGATGCCCGGAACGTTGAGTGTGCCGCTTCGCATTCCGCGTTCGTGCCCGCCGCCGTCCATCTGGCATGTCAGGCGGACGCGCGGCCCCTTGCGCCGCACGTACAGCGCTCCTACGCCCTTGGGCCCGTAAAGCTTGTGGGCCGACATGCTCAGCAGGTCTATTCCCATGGCATCGACATTGATCGGCGCCTTGCCGACAGCCTGCGTGGCGTCGCTGTGGAAAATCACGCCGCGCGCCTTGGCGATCTGGCCGATCTCGCCGATGGGGTGCAGCGTGCCGATCTCGTTGTTGGCCAGCATCAGCGTGATGAGGATCGTCTTGTCAGTGATCGCCTGCTCCACCTGCTGCGGGCTGACCCGCCCGAACTCATCGGGCGTCAGGAACGTCACTTCGCAGCCATTTTC
>CAYQJH010000114.1:9014-11441 GCA_964417755.1 uncultured Planctomycetaceae bacterium | reverse complement strand
TGGTGCGCGGGCGGACGTTTATCACTATCCTGGCAACCGTAATCACGATGATGACGGCTGTGATCACCATCTGGTTCGTGCTGCAGTTTGTGGATCGCCTGACGCACCCGCAGCCTGTGCCTGCGGAGCAGGCCCGTGTGAGCCGGACTATTCCATGACGTTGCTGAGCGTGGAGGATATTCTCGCCCCCGGCGGGCTGGTCTCGAAGGCCTTGGGCGGCTACGAGCAGCGCGACGAGCAGTTGGCGATGGCCCGCGCGGTGGCGCAGGCGTTTGATGATCGCCAGCATCTTTTGGCCGAGGCCGGCACCGGCGTTGGCAAGAGCTTCGCATACCTCGTCCCAGCCATCCTTCGTGCGTGCTACAACAAGCAGCGAGTTGTCATCTCCACTTACACCATCGCTCTTCAGGAACAGCTTATGGGCAAGGACCTGCCGTTTCTGAGGCAGGTCCTGCCACTCGAATTCAAGGCTGAGCTGGGCAAGGGAAGGACGAATTACCTCTGCCTTCGCCGCCTGGCGCTGGCGCTTCGCAACCAGGCCAAGCTGTTTGTTGATGACGCGCACGCTCAGCAGCTTGAGCGCTTGGCTGGATGGATACAGGAGAACCCCGCTGGCTGCCTGCAGGATATGACTTTTCAGGTCGAGCCGGCTGTCTGGGAGAAGGTCCGCAGCGAGCGAGGCCTCTGCCAGGCTGCCAAGTGCAGCGAGCACAAGACCTGCCCGCTCCAGGCGGCACGGCGCAGGATGCTCGAGGCCGACATCCTCGTGGTCAACCATGCAATGTTTTTCAGCGATCTGGCGCTGAAGAACGCCTCAGCCGATCTTTTGGGCAAGTACGATCTGGTTGTCCTGGACGAGGCCCACACCGTCGAGCAAGTCGCCAGCGATCATTTCGGCCAGAGCGTAAGCTCTGCCAGTGTGCAGTACCTGCTGCGCGAGCTGTACAATGATCAAACCGGGCGCGGCCTGCTGGCGCTTATGGAGAACATGGAGGCGATCAAGGCGGTCAACCTCGCCGCCTCGGCATGCGACGCCTTCTTTTCCAGCCTTGCGAATATCACGGGGCCGCAGGTCGCTGCCAACGGCAGGCTGAGGCAGCCCAACCTCGTGCCTAACCTGCTTTCGCCGGCGCTGATGAAACTCGCGGATGCCCTCAAGGATGCCCGGCAGGACAGCCAGGTTGAAGCGCAGGGTTTTGAGTTGCTCGCGTTCGAGTCGCGCTGCAAGGAATTGGCCCAGCAGGTTGAATCGCTGATAGCGCAGGGCGAAGAATCGCATGCCTACTGGGTCACGCGCAGCCAGCGCAGGGGCGGCGATGTCGTCACGCTGGCCTCGGCGCCGATCAACGTCGCGCCGATTGTGAAAGGCCATGTGTTTGACGCGGTGAACTCAGCCGTGCTCACGAGCGCGACGCTCTCGACCGGCCGGGGCGGCAAGCATGGGTTCGACTATTTGCGCCAGCGCCTGGGCCTGGAGGGCGGGCAGGAGATCATGCTTGCCAGCCCGTTCGACTTCCGCCGCCAGGCGAAGCTCTACATCGAGACCCAGCTTGGCGAGCCTAACGATGCCGAACATTTCGTGCCCTCTGCATGCAAGGCAATCGAGCACTACGTGGAGAAGTCGCAAGGCCGGTGCTTCGTCCTGTTCACCAGCTATTCGATGCTCCAGGCGGCTGCGCGGCAGTTGGAAGAATTCGCGCAAGAGCACGATTACGAACTGCTCATCCAGGGGGCGAACCTGCCGCGGAGCATGATGCTCAAGCGGTTCCGCCAGCACAGCCGGTGCGTGCTGATGGGCACGATGAGCTTCTGGCAGGGCGTGGACGTCGCCGGCGAGGCGCTCCAGAATGTGATTATCGTCAAGCTGCCTTTTGCCGTGCCCGACGCCCCGCTGACCGAGGCCCGCATCGAGGCCATCCGCAAGGCCGGCGGCAACCCCTTTGGCGATTACCAACTGCCCGAGGCGGTCATCCTGTTCAAGCAGGGCTTCGGCCGGCTGATCCGCTCGCGCAGCGACAGCGGGTTCATCGTCGTGCTGGACCATCGCATCGCGACAAAGGCGTACGGCCGGCAGTTCATATCCGTCCTTCCGGATATTTCCATCATCCGCGATGAGTTCAGCGGGCGTCACAAAGACAACGGCCAGTATGATGACCTGTGGGAGTATCGATAGCTGAGATGGTTGATTGGTTGATTGGTTAACTGGTGGACTGGTTGACTGGAGGCTGACGCCTGGTTGCGGGGCCCGCCCTTACTTTAGGTGCCACCCCCAAGCGTCGTTGCTTGGGGGTGTTGATCGGATAAACAACTGGTGCTCGTGACAAATCAATTGATAGGTGCCATGGTTTGCGAAGTCCCGAAGGGACGAAGCACCCATGCTTGTGCGCGGGATCGTGGTTGCTCCGCTGCGCTCCGCAAACCACGGCA
>CAYQJH010000114.1:0-8914 GCA_964417755.1 uncultured Planctomycetaceae bacterium | reverse complement strand
CCCCATCCTTCGGCACCCCATCCTTCGGCACCCCATCCTTCGGCACCCCATCCTTCGGCACCCCATCCTTTGGCCCCTGTCCTTGCGAACCCTATCCCACGGCGCCCTGTTGCACGTATTATTGTATAGACTTATGTCCCTACTGAAATATGCCGACGCTCTTGAGGGCCTGTACAGCCGGTACAACCACCGGCGGTTTGTGCCGCCGGACCCGCTTGAGTTTCTGTACCTGTACGAGGATCCATTAGACCGGGAGGTTGTCGCCCTGGTGGCCAGCAGCTTGGCCTATGGCCGGGTGAGCCAGATTCTCGCAAGCGTGCGGACTGTGCTGGATGTCCTGGGCAGCCAGCCGACCCGTGCAATTCAGGCCATGAAGCACAAGGAGCTTGTTGGGCGTCTGAAAGGCTTTCGGCATCGTTTTGCCACGGGCGAGCAGGTCGCTGCGATGCTGGCAGGCTGCGGCAGGCTGCTTCGCCGATACGGGACGCTTGAGCGCGTGTTTGCCTGCGTTGTGGCTGGGGACGACGAAACAGTCTTGCCAAGAGTGTCTGCTTTTGTGCGGCAACTGCGGGCCGAGGCCCCCGGCCCGATCGGCCATCTGCTGTGCGACCCAGCCGACGGCAGCGCCTGCAAGCGACTGAACCTGATGCTTCGCTGGCTGGTCCGGCGCGACCGCGTGGACTTTGGGCAATGGAAGTGCATCAGGCCAAGCCAACTTGTTGTGCCGCTGGATACGCACATGCATCGCATCGGCCTGGCTAGCGGGGCTATTCGGCGTCGTCAGGCGGACGGCAGGGCTGCAATTGAATTGACCCGCGCCTTCATGGCCATCCGTCCGCGCGATCCGGTGCGATACGACTTTTGTCTCACTCGCGCCGGCATTCATGGAGAGGGCTCACTGCCGGGCTTTCTGACGGCCCGAGCTCTGCAGGCTGTGCATCTACATGAGGAAGATGGAAGAGCGGTGCAATGCCCGGAGGAACAACGATGATCGCCATCACATGGCAGGACCTGCTTAGCCGCCTTTCGGCGATGCCCGCGGAGACATGGGGCATGCTGCTGCAATTGGCGCCGTACCTGCTGCTGGGCTTCCTCATCGCCGGCCTGCTTTCGGTGGTGCTCTCACCGGCGACCGTCGAGCGCCACCTGGGCGGGCGGGGCGTTTGGCCGGTGCTTAAGGGGGCCGGCCTGGGCGTGCCGATGCCGCTCTGCTCGTGCGGAGTGATTCCCGTCTCGGCATCGCTTCGCCGCCACGGCGCGAGCAGGGGGGCGACCATTGCCTTTCTTATCGCGACACCTCAAACCGGCGTGGATAACATCGCCGTGACCTATGGCATGCTGGGCGGCGTGTTTGCCGCGTTCTCGGCCATTGCAACATTCGTCAGCGGACTTATCGGAGGCCTGCTCGTCGATCTGGGCATTCGGCGATCTGCAGAGAGTCCGCACCGCCAGGGAGCCTCGTGCAATGATCCCTGCTGCGCGCCTGCGGCCGCCAAACATGGGAAGGTTCGCAGGGCCTTCGCTTACGGTTTTGGCACGCTGCCACGCGACCTGGCCAAGTCGCTTCTCTTGGGCCTGGCCATAGCAGCCGTCATCTCGGCGCTGATCCCGCCGGACTTCTTCCGCGGTTCCTTCGGCGGCGTGCTGGCCGGCGGCATCCTGGGCATACTTGTCATGATGGCGATGGGAATCCCGATCTATGTCTGTTCGACCGCATCGGTGCCGATGGTCTGGGCGCTCATAGACAAGGGCATCTCTCCGGGGGCGGCGTTCGCATTCCTGCTTACCGGCCCGGCCACCAACGCAGCCACCATCGCAATGGTCTGGAAGGTGATGGGGCCGCGCACGGCGTTCATCTACCTGGCCACGATAGCCGGCAGCGCTTTTGCCGGAGGCCTTGTCCTGAATGCACTGCTGCCGGCGGGATGGACGCCCCCGGCCATGCCTGCGTCGGCCCATCATCACATGGCGATGGAAGATGGCGGCCTGAACTTTTGGTTCATCTTCCAGAACGTCTGCGCGGTGGCGCTGCTTGGTCTGTTGTCCCTTGCGCTGCTGCGCGGCAAGGTGAGCGAGCAGGTCGCCGCCGAAGGCGCGGATGTCAAAGGCTTCGACATCATTCGCATCGCCATCTCCGGAATGACGTGTAGCCATTGCGTCGCCGCGGTGCAGCAGGCCTTGAAGCAGTGCGCCGGCGTGGAAAAGGCGGAGGTGGACCTGGCCGCCAAGCTCGCCACGGTCAGCGGAGAAGGGATGGAGACACAGTGCCTGAAAGAAGGCATCGAGGCCCTGGGTTATACGGTCTATGACATCTCCGTACAGCCGGGCGGATCGGAAATCGGCCACAGGCATTCGCCGCCAAAGCGCGCGTGAAGGAAGCCCCCTGCGGAAGAGGATTTTTCATCTATGCTGTAACCCTTTGTTTTTTGTGTTTTGCGTAGACCAAGATAAGCTTGGCCTGTACCCATTGGCGTATTCGGCGAAGGCCTCTGAACCATGCCGGCGGATGCTTGATGCCCGAACTCCAGCTTGCCCAGCCGCCAAAAGAAGGCGAATCCTATTTCTCCAAAGCACTTATGTCGTTGATGAAAAATCCTCGGAAGCAGGGGGATGCTGTCACTAGATTGCTCCCACGGCGAGATTCCACGACACCGCCGGCCTTCCGGCCGGGGCTTCCATCGCAGCCATGCTGAATAGAGGCCTCCCTGCGAAGCAGGCGGGATCTTTCGCACCTCAGGATGGGCTATACTATTGTGAGTTCGCTCGAAGGCTTCTTAAAGGAAAGGATTTCCGATTATGACTGCATCCGTCCCAAAGATTCCGTTGGCTCAAGCGCATGACCTGGCCGGCCTGGTGAATTATGCAGATGACTCAATCGTCAGCAGGACCATCGCCGACAGCCCAGCCGGCACGCTGACGCTCTTTGCCTTCGATGCCGGCCAGGGGCTCAGCGAACACCAGGCGCCGTACGACGCCATCGTCCAGATCATCGATGGCCAGGCCGAGCTGATTATCGCCGGAAAGGCGATTTCAGCGACAGCAGGTCAGTTGGTCATAATGCCAGCCAACGTGCCTCATGCCGTCCGCGCTTCTGAACGTTTCAAAATGCTCTTGACCATGATAAGAGCGGTTTAAGCTTGCCTGGTGCGGCGAAAACGGCCCGTCCGCGGCGTCAGGACTCCTCGGCAACCCGCAGGGGTTGCGTCGTCGTCCTTCCTTGCAGCCGAACCGTTTTGGCCGCATCGCGACGTCATCAGGCAAACTTAGACCGCTCTGGGCGAAGTAACGGCCTATGATTAGGGGATGCACCCAGGCAGGGTGCCTGCGTCAATAACTTGGAAAGGCAAGGACATGCTCACCACACAGGCAAGCGTGACAATGAAGGGCAAGCCCCTTAGTCTGACCGGAAACGAAATCGAAGTGGGGCAGCGAGCGCCGCAATTCACGGCTGTTGATAATGATATGAAGGATGCAAGCCTGGCGGACTTCTCCGGCAAGGTCTTGATTATCAACAGCGTGCCATCGCTTGATACTGCCGTCTGCAGCAAGGAAACCCATCGCTTCAATGAGGAAGCCGACCATCTCGGACGCGACATCAAGGTGCTGACCATCAGTATGGATTTGCCCTTTGCCCAGAAGCGGTGGTGCGGGGCCGAGGGCATCAAGAATGTTGTCACGCTCTCGGACTATCGCGATGCGTCATTCGGGCAGGCCTATGGCGTGCTTATCAAGGAACTGCGCCTGCTTGCCCGGGCGGTGATGGTGGTTGATGCCGGCGGCGTCATTCGCTACCGCCAGCTCGTGCCGGAAATCACGCAGGAACCGAACTACGAAGCTGCGCTGAAGGCAGCCAGAGACTTGGTGAAGAAGTAGCCTCATCATGCCGGCGGAGCCGGGCAATACGCAGAAAGGAGCTAACGGAATGGCCATGAGCAGGATGCAGATCTACAAGTGCGAGGTTTGCGGCGGTACGGTGCAGGTGCTTGACGGCATGCCTGGCACCCTTAGCTGTTGCAGGCAGCCGATGAAGAACCTTCGCGAGAACCTCCGGGGCGAATTTCGCGATCAACATCTCCCGCAGGTGCAGCGATGCGCCGAAGGCACAAAAGTTGTCGTAGGCAGTGGTGCTCATCCGATGGACAGCGGACACTTCATCCAGTGGATTGAACTCGTCGCGCCCGAAAGAAGCTGCCGCCAATTCTTGCAGCCGGGCGAGGCCGCCCAGGCCATCTTCCAGATCGATAGCGAGCAGATCGAATTCCGCCAGTGTTGCAGCATCCACGGCCTGTGGAAAAGCAACTCATCGTGCGAAGATGTATTGGCCGATGGAAGAAACTAGCGATCTATTCGTTGGGTGCCATGGTTTGCGAAGCGGTGCCGTAATTTGCGAAGTTCCGAAGGGACGAAGCAACCACGCCTGTTTGCGAGGGGCGTGGTTGATCCGCTTGGCTCCGCAAACCACGGCGCCCTATCCATCGTTTCACGAATAACATAACACCAGGATGCTGCAAAACGATTGAGGAACACCGCTATGGCGATCGCCTTTAATGCCGACGAAATCTTCGAGGTTGCCGAGAGGATCGAGATCAACGGCAACCGCTTTTACACGATTGCATCCGAGCGGGCTTCGCACGCGCCCACTCGCGTAATGCTGCTGGAGCTGGCCGGCATGGAGGAAAGGCACCTCCAGACATTCAGGAGCATGCGCGCGCAATTGACTTCGGCGGAACGAAAGCCGACAGCCTTCGATCCCGAAGGCGACGCGGCCCTGTATCTGAAGGCCCTGGCAGACGAGCGGGTCTTTGACATCGCCAATCCGTCTCGCCAGGTCAGCGGCCAGGAGGACCTGCGAGCAGTGCTGACCACGGCCATCGGCTTCGAGAAGGATTCCATCGCGTTCTACGTCGGCATGATGGAACTTGTCCCGCCGGAACTGGGAAAGCTCCGCATCGCCGAGATCATCAAAGAGGAAATGCGTCACGTGACAATTCTCAGCCGGCATCTGGCCGGCCTGCAACTGCAGCCCATGCGGGCGTGATCTGCATCATCAGAGTTCATGCGGGTCCTGTATACCCGCTGAAAAGCGATCTTGGCCCGACAACAAAGGCTGCCCTTCGCTCCTGAAAGGAACGGGGGCTCTGCCCCCGTCCCCCCGGAGTTTAAGCGCTTTAGGGCTGCCGGCAGCAGCCGTCATACTGCATCGTGCTGTCGAGGGGGATAGGGCTGCACAGGAGCGGGTGGCCAAACGGCAGGGACGCCCTCTGGCGCGAGAGAGGCCCCGTGCTGCCGGAAGCCCCAAAGCGCAAAACTCCGGGGTCTGGGGCGGAGCCCCAGAATGGCACGCGAAGGGGACGGATAGATACAATCGGTTATGTTCTACCCAGCCGCCTTGCCTCGCGAGGCGTGGTCGTGCAGGCCGGCTGCCAGAACGATATGCCTGAGGCGTTCGACGCTCACGGAGTTGAGAAACTCATCAGTGAAGTCCAGCTTGAACGGGCAATGCATCTGATGCAGCATCTGCACCAGGCTTTCCCGTTGCATGCCGTTAATCTTCTCGACAAGGCGTTCCAAACGTCTACAGGCCATTTCGCGATCATCCAGGAAGTGTAAAGGCGTTTCATTCATCATCGACATGTTACGCCTGGAGCTTTTGCAGGATATCGCCGACATGCTAAACTATCGATAAGGCTTCTGCCTAAGCGACTTGGGGCTTCAGAGCGTTTGGATTGTGCATAAGTTGTGCATAAATGGTGTAGTGAAGACGTAAGACCTATGCAGGAAATGAATTACATATTGTCAAATTAGGGATTTCCGTGTGTGTTACTTTCTCAGCCGCCTCGCGTGTTGCCGCAGATTCAGATGAATTCGGAGACTCAAATTGGGACTATGCACCGATAACTTTGACTATCCTCTGGATGAGGCCCTGATCGCACAGGCCCCTATGGCCAAACGAGAGGATTCCCGATTGATGCACCTTTGCCGCAGCCAGGGAAGCATCGAACACCGGCATTTCCGCGATCTTCCTCAACTGCTGCGCGGCGGCGACCTGCTGGTTCTTAACGATACCAAGGTCATCCCAGCCAAGTTCACCGCGCGGCGGCGGAGCGGCGGCCGGATCGACGGCCTGTTCCTCCGCGAACTGTCGTTGGGTCGATGGGAAGTGCTGCTCAGGAACGCCGGCAAGTGCTGCCTGGACGAGGCGATTGTCTGTGATGGCCCTGGCGAGGTGAAATTGGCGCTGGCTGAGAACCTCGGCCAGGGCAGGTGGGTGGTCTCGATGGCCCAGCCGGCACCAGCGCACCAGGTGCTCGAGGCCGTCGGCACCGCGCCGCTGCCGCCGTACATCAAGTCCGCAGCCGCCCATGCCGACGCCGACCGCCAGCGCTACCAGACCGTATATGCAACCAAGGCCGGCGCGGTGGCTGCGCCCACAGCCGGGCTGCACTTCACGCCGGAGCTTTTGGCAGAGCTGGCCGGCCGGGGCATCGAGAGGGCCAGCGTAACGCTGCATGTGGGAATGGGGACCTTCCTGCCGGTCAAGACGCAAGACATCGCCGCTCACCGGATGCACTCGGAATGGTATGAGCTATCCGAGCAGTCGGCCCGGCAGATCAGCCGGGCACGCGCGGAAGGCCGGCGCATCGTTGCCGTAGGCACAACATCGGTACGAGTGCTGGAAACGGCGGCGAGGCAACAGGCAGACGACGGGCCAACATCGCAAGACAAAGGCCAAAACATGGCTGCCACCCTCAAGCGCCGTTGTCGTTCGCTTGGGGGTGCGGACGCCTGTCGACCCAACCCGCCGATCAAAGACATGCGATCCAGCATTCAGCCATCCACCGGCTGGACCGATATCTTCATTTATCCGCCGGCTGAATTCCGCGTGGTCGATGCCCTGGTGACCAACTTCCACCTGCCCCGCAGCACGCTGCTGATGCTTATATCCGCCTTCGCCAGCCCAGGCGATACCAATGGCGTCACAACGATTCTCAATGCGTACCGGCAGGCAACAGCCATGCGATACCGCTTCTTCTCCTATGGCGACGCAATGCTGATCGACTAGTGCTCTGTTATTCATGAATAACGATGGATAGGGTGCCGTGGTTTGCGGAGCGAAGCGGAGCAACCACGCCCTGCGAACAAGCGTGGTTGCTTCGTCCCTTTGGGACTACGCAAACCACGGCACCCTGCTCTTTTCGTCTTGGACGAACTCGTAATCGAAAGCATCTCAGGATATACCGTTGACCACCAGCCAGGACACAGGTATCTTCGACCGCTAGTCCACGTCATCCATTACACATGAATAGCAGGAGCGACGAAGATGTCCGCAGGTGAAGAGCACAATATGGCCGTCGTTTTGCGCGCCATGATGCTGTTGAGTTTGTTCTGCATCGCGAACGTTACATTAGCCAGCCTGTCGGCGGCTGAGGACATCTATCCTCTTAAGGTAAGCAGCAACAAGAGATACCTTGTCGATAAACACAACAATCCATACCTCCTGTTTGCCGACACCGCCTGGATGCTGCCTTCCTCAGCCACTGATGCGGATGTAAAGTATTACCTTGATGACCGGGCTGCGAAGGGATTTAATTCGATACTCTGCTATGCCGCGCCATGGCTTATGGATTACAAACCCAAGTGCGGCCATCAGACCTTCGTGAATAACGACCTTGCTACTCCTAACGACGAGTTCTTCTCCCATGTGGATTGGATAATACAGCAGGCATTGCAGAGGAATATGCAGGTTCTTCTATGCCCAGCCGAGATGGGCAGCTATTCAAAGTACTATACGCCCGAAAACGCCAGGGCGCTGGGAAGATACCTGGGCAAGCGCTATAAGGATATTCCCAATATCATCTGGTTCACCGGCGGAGACATAACGCCGACGCCCCAGCAGCAGATTGTTATCAAAGAGCTGGCAGCAGGGATAAGGGAGTATGACACCAACCATCTGATATCCATGCACCCGGCTGGGTGGAGCTCGAGTTCGTCATGGTTCCATGACGAGTCGTGGCTGGGCTTCAATATGATACAGAGCCACGAAAAAGGCCACCCTTGCGCCTATGCCCTGGCAAAGAAGGACTACGGCAAGACGCCGGCAAAGCCTACCGTAGATGTCGAACCGTGCTATGAGAACTGCTACGGCACGACGGCTTTTCATGTGAGGCAGGCTAATGGATGGCAGTTCTTCTCAGGCGGCTGTGGGTTGGCCTACGGGGCGCAGTATGTTTACAATCTTGATTATGAAGGCGAGAAGTGGAAAGAGAATCTGGACTTGCCGGGTGTGAATCACCTCGCGAATATGAATCGTTGTATCAAGGCGCGTGCGTGGCATAAGCTCGTGCCCGATTTCAACCATGAGATGCTGATTTCAGGATACGGCACGGAGAAGAAGGATGACTACGTTACAGCGGCAAAGGCAAGCGATAGTACGTTCGGAATGTACTACATGCCTTCGTCACGCGAGACAACCATAAACATGGCTATCTTCGACGCCCCCAAGAGCATAAGGAAATTCGACCCAACCAATAACACCACCACAACCATAGCGACCAGCGTCCCCAACAGCGGCAATTACACTGTCGCAGCCCCCGGCAACAACAGCGCCGGACAAGGCGATTGGATCATCATAATCGAAAGTGAAACGTCCGCCACGCCGGCTAGCTCGGCCACGTCGACGAGTACGACAAAGAACAAATGAGGCCCACATCCAGAATAGTTGGCGAACCGATTGAAGCCCAGCCCATCACAAGTTTGCGTTTAAGGCTAAGTTAGGGGCAGACATGGAGGGTCGTTGCTGTTTTGTGGTGCGGGCGTCTCGCCTGCACGCTGTTGGCATTATCAGGACCTGCAGGCGAAGACGCCTGCACCACAATTGCCCCCTGTAACTGAGGCCTTACTCGCAAACCACGGC
>CAYQJH010000113.1:0-11498 GCA_964417755.1 uncultured Planctomycetaceae bacterium | reverse complement strand
GACTTTACCGTCTTGTCCTGGAACGTGCCGGGAATGGAGAAGATAGGTTTGGGCCGGCGCGACGTCATCCATCGCGTGCTGACGGCGCTGCTCGGGCCGGCCTTTGCGGCCCAGGCCGCCAGCGATCGAGTTCTCAAGGCCAATGGAGGCCACCAGGTCTTGACGATTCCCCTCCAGCGCGACGGGCGCAACCTTCACCTGCAGGTGCTTATCGAGGAACTGCCCGATGCCGGCGGCAGCATAGTTGCCACGATACAGGTGATTGAAGCCGCTGCGGCACAAAAGCACGAAGAGCTTCCGGCTGCAAGTCGCTAGAAGTCGAACCATCAACAATGTAATATGGGCTTGTTGCTTGGCGTTCATCGCCACTTGTCTTGCGGGAGGCGGAGAGAATTTGTGGATGCTGAGATATCGATGAAGGTCCTCTTGGTGGAGGACAACAAGGCTGATGCAGTCCTCCTGCAAAACGAGCTGGCCCTTTTGAGTTCGCATGTGAAGGTCGCCCATGTGCAGCGGCTATCTGACGCGACTAAACTGCTTGGGCAAATGCAATATGATGCCGTTCTGCTGGACCTCTCGCTGCCGGATAGCAGTGGGTTGAAGACGCTCGACCACGCCCACGCAGTTGCCCCCCACGATGCTATCATCGTGCTGACCGGGTTGGATGACGAGGCTCTCGCGCTGGAGGCCGTCCGACGTGGAGCGCAGGACTACCTGGTCAAGGGCCAAGTCAACAGCCGGCTGCTCATGCGGGCATTGAATTACGCCGTCGAGCGAAAGCGTCTGGAGGAACAGCGCGAGCGCCTTCTGGAGGAATTGCAGGCTGCCAGGAGTCAGTTGGAAATTCGCGTTCTTGAGCGAACGAAGGAACTGGCTGATGCGCTGGAGACTCTCCAAGGCGAAGTAAGGGAGCGGATTCAGTTGGAGCATGAGGTGCTCGAGATCAGCGAGAAGGAGCGCCGCCGCGTGGGGCGCGACCTGCATGATTCGCTGGGGCAGCTGCTGACCGGCATTTCGATGCTCAATAAGGTCGTCGAGCGGAAACTTGCTGAGATGAATTTGCCCCAGGCGAAGGCAGCCCATGAAGTGTCCGATTTGCTGAATCAGGCCATCGCGCAGACCCGGCTGCTTTCGCGGGGCCTGAATCCGGTGGAACCCAAGGCTGAAGGCCTGATGACCGCATTGCAGGAGCTTGCGGATAACTGCGAGAAGTTCTCCGGCATGGAATGTACGTTCTCCAGCAACAAGCCCGTGTTCATGGAGAACGACTATGCAGCGCGACACCTATACCACATTGCACAGGAGGCCCTGAACAACGCCGTGCGGCATTCGCAGGCCAGCGTTGTCAATATCCGCCTGGACGAGATCGATTCTGAACTTCGACTGACGGTGGCTGATGACGGCGTTGGCCTGAAAGAGGAAGTGGATGGATCGCGAAGCATGGGCATGCGGACGATGCGGTATCGTGCGAGCATTATCGATGGGCGGCTGGAAATAGGTCCTCAGGCCGATGGCGGGACGATAGTGACATGCGCCATTCCGATCGGGCCAAAGAAGAATTGACCAAACGACATTGTGGTGCAGGCGTCTAGCCTGTAGATCGTGATCCTGCCCAGAATATGCAGGCGAGACGCCTGCACCACAAGATGGCATCTGCTGATCTTGCCAGCTTTACTCCGCTCCTAGGTGATCGAACAGGGGCGTGGTCAGATACCGTTCTCCGAAGCTTGGGATAATTACCACGATCATCTTGCCGGCACTATCTGGGCGATTGGCCACCACGTCGGCGGCCTTGAGAGCAGCGCCCGCGGAAATGCCCACGAACAGGCCTTCTTCCTTTGCGGCGCGACGAGCATAGGCCAGCGCGTCTTCCTGGTCGACCTTGACGATCTCGTCCACCATGTCCAATCTGAGCACGTCCGGCACAAAGCCAGCGCCAATGCCCTGGATCTTGTGCCGGTCCGGGCGGGGCGTCTCGTGAGCAAGCGTCTGCGAAAGGATCGGGCTTTGCAGCGGCTCAACCGCGATTGCACGGAACGAAGGCTTGCGAGCCTTTATGACCTCGCTGACGCCGGTGATCGTCCCGCCCGTGCCCACGCCAGCGATGAGCATGTCCACCTTCCCATCGGTGTCTCGCCATATCTCCTCTGCTGTCGTCTTACGATGGATCTCTGGATTGGCCGGGTTGTTGAACTGCTGCGGTATGAAGCTGCTGGGCGTTCTCTGGGCGATGTCCTCGGCCTTCTTTATGGCGCCGTGCATGCCCTCGGAAGCCGGTGTGAGAACGACCTCCGCCCCAAGAGCCTTGAGTACCTTGCGCCGCTCGACGCTCATCGAGTCTGGCATGGTGAGGATGCACTTGTACCCGCGAGCGGCACACACCCAGGCTAGTGCAATGCCCGTATTGCCGCTGGTGGGCTCGATGACGGTCGTGCCGGCCTTGACCTTGCCCTCACGCTCGGCGGCATCGATCATCGCCAGGCCGATGCGGTCCTTGACGGAGTTCATCGGGTTGTGGCTCTCCATCTTCGCCAGGACGATAGCGTGAGATTGGATCAGCTTGCGGACTCGCACCAGCGGCGTGTTGCCGATGGTCTGTGTGATATCGTCAAAAATCCTGCCCATGGTCAGCTCCTCTCTACCACAGCGAAACACTGCATCATGTTACCCTGGCGCATGGCGGCGTCCACTGGAAACTGTTGCCTCGCCTGATAGGAAGCCCCCTGCGGAAGCAGGGGGCCGCCTTCGGGCGGGGGCTGCCAGTTGGTTCAACGTATGTCCGCTGAAAAATCTCCGCATGCATTTCATTGGCGGCCCACGGGACCTCGCGGTGATTTACTCGCCTCAGCGGCGGCTTCTGTTGGGATGCCCAGGAATCGCAGCAGGCCATCGAGAATCGTCAGCGGGTGTGGCGGGCAGCCCGGAATGAAGAGGTCTACCGGCAGGAGGTTGGTCACGCCATTGCAGACCTCGTCATTCCCGGCGTAAGGCCCGCCGGAGATGGCACAGGCGCCTACAGCAATCACGATCTTTGGCTCGGCGATGGCGGCGTAGGTTTTCTCGACGGCCAGGCGCATGTTTTGCGGCACCGGGCCGGTCAGCAGAATGCCGTCGGCATGGCGCGGCGAGGCGACGAACTGGATGCCGAATCGGCCGAGGTCCCAGCCGATGGTGTTGAGCACGTTTGTGTCGGCCTCGCATGCATTGCAGCCGCCCGCGCTGACTTGGCGAAGCTTGAGGCTTCGTCCAAAGAGGGATTTCATCTTGCCCTGCAGGCCGTGAGCGAGTTGGTAGTCCTCGCCGGTGATGAGAAGGTCGCTACGGTGATCGACGGCCAGGCGATAGTCCTTCGTGAACTCAACGGCCCCCTTGGGGCAGGCGCTGGCGCATTGCCCGCAGAAGAGGCACTTGCCGAGGTCAAGCTGCGACTGGTCTTGGGTGCTCAGCGCGCCGGCGGGGCAGACGCCGCATTCCCGGCACGCGCCGGCGCACTTGATCTGATCCAAAACCGGCCGGCCTCGAAAACGCTCGCCCAAGACTGGCGCCGGACCGTAAGGAAAACTTGTCGTTCGGTGTCCTTGACGGATTCTCTCGAATATCGCTTTCAGCATTTGAATGCCTTTCATGCACAAAGAAGAAACATCTGCCGCAGAGGCGCTGAGACAGCAGAGAAAGGCGTAGTTGCACTCGCGACTTCTTATTCCTGCCGTTCTCAGCGGACTCTGCGTCTCTGCGGCAAGGTTAGTTTTGGCTACAGATCATGTCCACAGTAAGACAAGTTGAAACTCTTGTTGCACAAGGGGAAATCGGATACCTGCTGGCCGCGAAGAGCATAGGCCAAACCGAACCAGTTATGGAACGATGGATCGACGATCTTGTACCGCCGCCAGGTTAGGCCGTCGGCGATGGCTACGTGACATATCTCGCCGCGCCAGCCCTCGACGAGGCAAAGGCCCAGCTTCGTGCCCTCGACGCCGCCGACCTCGCAGCGAATGAGGCCAGTGGGCAGGCTGGCGAGTTGCTCATCAATGAAGGCAACCGACCGCTGGATTTCCAGGACGCGGACCTGCGCACGAGCGAAGACGTCGCCGCTGTCCCATGTGGCCGATGGAATATGAGCGAATCGGTACAGGCCAAACGGCAGATCCTTTCGCACGTCTCGGTCGGCTCCGCAGCTCCGGGCCGCCGGACCGACCAGGCCCATCTCGTTGCAGGCTTGCAGGCTGACGCTGCCCGTGCCCTCAAACCTCGCGGTTACCGAAGGGCTCTGCCACAGCAGGTTCACCGCGCCGGTTGTGTCCTTGAGAATCTCAGCAAGCTTCTGCCGCAGTTGATCGATCATGGCTGCGTCGATGTCATACGCCACGCCGCCGGGCCGAACAAGTCCGCGGCCGAAGCGATTGCCGCACAGCACAGCCGTCGCATTCAGTGCATCGCCGCGGATGCGACCGCAAAATGACATTGTCGGCAGATAACCCACGTCGCCGGCAAGAGCGCCGAGGTCGCCGATGTGATTGGCGATGCGTTCAAGCTCCAGCGCAATAGCCCGAATCGCCATCGCTCGCGGCGGGATGTACGTCCCAGACAGTGCTTCAACCAGCTGGCAATGTGCCGTTACGTGGCCGATCGTGGTATCGCCGGCGGCTGTCTCCATGAAGTGGACTATGCGTTTGGCATTGCAGCCGGCCGCAATGGCACGCTCGATGCCGCGATGTTGATATCCCAACGAAATCTCAAGGTGATGAACGTTCTCGCCGTGACACTGAAAGCGGAAGTGGCCCGGCTCGATGATGCCGGCGTGCACAGGCCCGACGGCGACCTCGTGCATCTCGTCGCCCTGCACTTGGAAGAACTCCGTCAGGCCGCAGGGAATGTCGGCACTGTCGCCGCGATCCCAGGCATCCTTGGGTGGCCGATAAGAGTGATGAAAACGAATTGGCTTCATCCAGGGATGGCCCTTGGGCACGACGCCCCATTGCTCTGCGATCTCCCGCTCGAACCAATGGGCCTGCGGGCATGCGGGAGTGAGCGAGTGGTAGCTATCACCTACAACCGTGCTGGCGAGCTTCAGCGTGCCCTGCGAATCGTCCGCCAGCACGGCGATGAGTTGAAGGTTCTGGCCGCAAGGCAGGCCGAAGAAGGCAGACATGCGAAGGCCGGCGTTGACCGCCTCAACCACGGCGGCGTGAAAATCGGCGAACTCGGCCGGCGCAAGCTCGCCAAGATTGATTGCGGATTCATTGCTGGTGTCGCAGAAGATGTTGCGGGCCATCATGGTCCTCCAATCGCGGCGGCTGCCTTTTGAATGGCCTGGGTAAGACCCGGTGGGACGTAGAGTCCAAGCACCAAGACAGCCACCGCAAGCATTACCGGAGGCAGGACCGCCAGAACCGGCTCGCGTCGCGATTCCTCAGCGAGCTTCTGTGGACACGGACCATAGACCATCTGGAGGACGATCTTCGACATTGCCACGAAGATCACGCCAAGAAGCGCAAGGAAGATGGCGGTGGCCACGACATGGCTGTGCATGGCGGCAAAGAGGATCTTGAGTTCGCTGACGAACGGTCCGAACGGCGGGCTACCCGTGATGGCCAGGAACCCGGCGATCCACAGCACGCCTGTTATTGGCAAGGCGCGGGCCAGGCCCTGAACATCCGCGGTGGACTTGGTCTTGTACAAGGCCAGGATGTTGCCAGCTGCAAGGAAGAGCATGGCCTTTGTCAGTGAGTGGTTGACGCTGTGCAGCAGGCTGCCGAAGACCGCCTGCCCGCCGATGCCAATGCCAAATGCCAGGATGCCCATGTGCTCGACGCTGCTGTAGGCCAGCATTCGCTTGTAGTCGCTTTGGGAAATAATGAAGACGGCCGCAAAGCCCATCGAAACCAGGCCGAAGACGACGAGCAGGTCCTGGCTGAAGTTCGCCAGGCCCGCGCGGCCCAGCACGGCATGGATTCGGAGAATCGCCAAAAAGGCGCAGTTGAGCAGCGCGCCCGATAGCAGGGCGGAGATCACCGAAGGTGCTTCGCTGTGCGCATCGGGCAGCCAGGTGTGCAAGGGGGCCAGGCCCATCTTGGTGCCGTAGCCCACCAGCAGGAGCAGGAATGCCGCCTTCAGCCACGTCGGGTTCAGCTCGTTCGCGTGCTCCGTGAGGTCGCTGAGCATCATGCTGATGGCCTGGCCGCCATGCGGATTCGGGCAGGCGGCGGCCAGGAAGAAGTTGCCCAGCAGCGATATCGCGATGCCCACCGAACAGATCAGCAGGTACTTCCAGGTAGCCTCCAGCGAGCGGTGGTGGCGATGAAAGTAGATCAGCGGAGCCGATGCAAGAGTGGTTGCCTCGACGGCGACCCATAGCACGCCCAGATGCTGGCTGGCGGCGACGAGCGTCATTGTCGAGAGGAACAGCAGCAGGCAGAGCGTGAAGGTGGCCTCGCGCGTATTGGTGAAGAGGAAGCCTTCCTGCGTGTCTGACTGCGCGTGTCGAGGCTCGCGCGCCAGGTAACCCACGACGTAGATCGCTGCCGCCAGGAACAGCGCGCTGGTGATGCCAAGAAAGAGCATCTCGAGACTATCCAACGCCAGCAAGCCGCCTAGTTCGCTGATCGGCCGGCTGCTTGCAGCCACGTAATGCCACGCCCAGGCCGTGCCGGCTGAGTGCCCCAAGGCGGCAAGAAGCAGCAGGGCACGCCGAAGCCGATCTGCACGGATCATCATGCCGACCAGGCCGCAGGCTGCCGGAAACAAGATGAGCAGGAGAATCATTTGTGCTAATCCTTCAGCGCCGACATGCGGTCGGTTTCGATGTGATCGAAAGCCCGATTTATGTGGTAGATCGTGATGCCCATGACGAAGACAGCCATGAACACGTCCAGCAGGATGCCCAGCTCGACCAGTAGCGGCTGCTGGTGGGCCATGTTCATTCCGAAGGTGTAGATGCCGTTTTCCATTACGAGGTAGCCCAGCACCTGCGTGATGGCGTTTCGGCGGGAGACGATGAGAAAGAGGCCGACCATCACCGTGAAGAAGGCACACGGCACGACCATGGGGGCCTGTTGTGTAATGACCAGGCCCAGTCTGCTTGCCAGCCATAGCGACAGCACGATCATTCCAACTCCCGCCAGCAGACTGGTGGTGTAGCCGACGCTGGGGTCTACCTCGCGCCGAGAGGGTGACTCCCGCAAGGCCCGCACTAAAAGGGCAGGGAAGACCAAGCCCTTGAGGATGGTGCTGGCGGTGGAAGCCAGGAGAATTCTCATGTCCATGGCTTCGCTTAGAAGCGGAAGCACGCCCAGGACGATGCCCTGGAAGGCAACCACACGAATGCAAGCCAGCAGCCGGGAGGAACCTAGCACCTTCAGGTTCGCCAGCACTACCAGGATGAGAATCACGTCAGTCCAGAGACTCACTTTGCGTCCTCTTCTTGCAGAACGACCGTATTCACGAATCACATGAAACGCACGCAACACAAACAACAGGCTTCAGGCTCCAGGCTTCAGGCTTCAGGAACAGCAACAACAGCGACGAAACGACAACAACGTTATGCTGCGTTCGTCGAATGCCGTTGCGTTCGTGTCATTCGTGTAATTCGTGGACACCTTTTACCTAAGCACAAGGATCATCGCCAACACAGACAGCACCGTCGCACCGACCAGTAGCTGTGGCACCCGCGGCAGGCGCAGGCGGGCGATGACGGATTCGATCACGCCGACGGCCACTGCCAGGGCGAGCATTCCGGCAAGGCCTGCCGGCACGTCGAGCATGAAGTTGCCCGTCCGCACGGGCACGAGTATGCCCACCAGCAGGCTGCCCAGTACCCACAGCTTCAGGGCTGCGGCGTATTGGATGAAGCCCAGGTCTATGCCGCTATGATCCAGCACCATCACCTCGTGGATCATGGTCAGTTCCAGGTGGGTGTTGGGGTCGTCAATGGGGATGCGGCAATTCTCCGTCAGGAACACGACCAGGATCGCAGCCGACACCAGCAGCAGCGCCGTTCCCGCGCTGCAGGCAAACATGTCCGGGTTGATGGCGGCGTAGATGTCCGAAAGCGAAAGATGGCCGCTGAACCTTGCCAGGGCGGCAAGGCCCAGCAGCAGGGCTGGCTCAACCAGCATAGAAAACGTTACTTCTCTGCTGGCACCCATGCCTTCGAAGCTGGAGCCGGTATCCAGCGCAGCAAGAACCGTGAAGAAGCGCATCAGGCCCAGCAGGTAGGCCAGCAGGATCAGGTCGCCGTTGAACGCCAGCAGGCCGGCCTGGTTGCCGAGCGGGACGATGCCCAGGCAGCACAGTATGCACGCAAGGCCCACAAGAGGTCCGGCCTTGACGAGGCAACTGGTGGTGCGGCTGTAGACGGCGCCCTTGCGCAGGAGCTTGAAGATGTCGAAGTAGAGTTGCAGCAGCGGCTGGCCCGTTCGCCCGGCGAAGATCGCCTTGGTGCGATTGATGATGCCCGCCAGCAGAGGGCTTAGCGTTAGCGCCAGGATTATTACAGCAAATGAACCGGCCATCACGATAGCTTCCAGATGAAGAGGATCACCAGCGTCAGGGCGATGTAGAGTACGTAGAGTTGCAGCCGGCCATGTTGCAGCCATCGCAGGTGCATGCAGACGAAGTTGATGGTGGTGAAGATCGGGCCGAAAACACGATGCAGGAATATGTCCGTCGCATGGCCGGCGAGTTTGGCCTCGCGTGGGAAGAGCCCCTCGACCGGCTGGACATGCGTCTGCTGGCCGAGCATGCGCCGAAAGAGTGTCGTGATAGGCTGGGCGAATGATGAGGCTGTGTACTGCATTCTCGCGCTGGGCGCGGCGTAGCCGCAATCCCAGGTTCCCACCTGGCCCACGGGCCGGCGGGCCAGCAGCTTGCCTCTGAGCAACGCCAGCCCGCCAAGCAACGCCAGGAAGGCCAGCGAGGCTGCGGCGATCTTCCACAGGGCCGGCTGTACGAGTGAAACGATCTTGAAGGTATCCGCCCCTCTAAATCCGCTGACTTGCTCGGCGGGCACGGCAGCCACGGCCAGGGCCTGCGGCCCCAGCAGGCCGGCTGCCAGGCAGGCACTGGCAAGTGCGATCATCGGCCAGCGCATGGCCGCAGGCATCTTTATTCGCATGGGCAAGCGGGCCAGGTTGGCGTCCCGCGTCTCGCCCAGAAACACGATGCCGAAGGCCTTGGTGAAGCACGCTGCCGCCAGGCCTCCAATAAGGGCCAGTGCGGCGATGACCATCATGCCCGCGATGATCATGTCGATGGCATTGCCTCCGTTGAGGCAGCCGTTGAATGCGCCAACGTAGATGAGGAACTCGCTGATGAAGCCGTTCAGTGGAGGCAGGCCGCTGACGGCTGCCGCGGCGACCATGAATGTGGCCGCCACTGCCGGCATGCGTTTGAGCAGGCCGCCCAGGCGGTCTAACTGTCCGCAGTGCGTTGCCTGGATTACGGCGCCGGCGGACAGAAACAGCAGGCACTTGAACAAGGCGTGGTTGGTTACGTGCAGCAGCGCGCCGGCAAAGCCCAGCACGCTGATGAGCGGGAGGGCGTACACCTGCCCCAGCACTCCCAGGCCCAGGCCCAGCGTGATGATGCCGATGTTCTCGACGCTGGAGTAGGCCAGCAGCCGCTTCAGGTCATGTTGCGCCAGGGCATAGAGCACGCCTAATACGCCGGTGCCTGCCCCTACGCCCAGCAGCGTCCAAGCCCACCACGCCTGCCAGTCGGGCAGCAACGTCAGCGTTCGCACTATGCCGTAGATGCCCGTCTTGATCATCACGCCTGACATCACGGCCGAGACGTGGCTGGGCGCAGCGGGGTGCGCCTCGGGCAGCCAGACGTGCAGCGGCATCAGGCCGGCCTTGGTGCCAAAGCCGATGACCGCCAGCAGGAAAGCTGCCCCGGCCAGTTGGCCGTCAAGGCCGGCGTTGGCGAAAGATGCAAAGCTCATCGAGCCGCTATTGCGGCCCATCAGGAAGAACAGGGCAAAGATGAACGCTGTGCCGATGTGGGTAGCGATGAGGTACGTCCAGCCGGCCTGGCGGACGGATGGCTTGTCGTCGTCGAACATCACCAGGAAGAAGGACGCCAGCGACATGGCCTCCCACGCCAGCAGGAAAAGCACGCCATCGCGTGCGACAACCACCAGGAGCATGCTGGCGGCCAGCACGTTGTAGTTGAACCATGAGACGCCGAGGTTCTTGCTCGCGCGGTATGCCCAGAGGTAGCGCCAGCCATAGATGGCTGCCAGGGCTGAGATAACCACGATGGGCAGCACGAAGGCAGCCGACAGGGCATCCATCGCGATGTGGAAGCTTGCGCCGATGCCCACCGGCATATCCCACGCCCACTGGACATCGCTAACTACTTGGCCTGCGAGGGCGAGAATCGCCGGCACAGCCGCCGCCGCAGCGGCAGCAAGCGGGCCCGAAACGCCGAAGAAACTCGCCAAGCCGGCGCGTCGGCCTGATACCAGGGCCAGCATCCCGCAGCCCAGCAGGATGCCAATGGCACAGACGAACCACTCCATTGACCTAGCCCTCTTTCCCGGCGACTTGCTCGCAAGCGCCCAGCGTCTGCTCCAGGCGGCGAAGTTCTGCGAAGATTTCGTCGCGGCTGCCCTGGCGCGCCAGCACAGCCGCCATCTCCGGCACTCTCAGGGCGTAGGCCAGGCGGGAGATCAGATGCAGGTGTGCCCGGATGGTGGGGCTGATGATCGTAAAGAGCGTGTGGACCGGCTTGCCATCAATGGCGCCAAAGTCCACCGGCTTTTCCAGGAAGCACAGGGTGATGCTCGGCCGGGCGATGTGCATCACGATGGGGTTACGCACGTGCGGGATGGCGATGCCCTCGCCGATGCCGGTAGAACCCAGCGATTCACGCGCCAGCAGGACCTGAAGCAGGAACTGCCGGTTTACTTCCTCGCCCAGGCGCATCATCTCGACGACGGCCTGGAGAACGGCAGCCTTGCTGTCTCCGCCGACGCGATAGTGGATGCCGCCCTCGCGGACAGCGCTTTCAAGCGTGGGTAGTTGAGCGTCGCCGCTGGCGACCGGCTCGCTGAAGATATCCGGGGAGACATTGATCTTCTGCGAGGTAGCCCACTCCAACAGCTCGGCGCGATTGAACCGGTACTGCTCGTTGACCCGGTAGGCTGGTAGCTTGCCCTCCTTGACCCAGCGGTAAATCGTCTTCTCCGAAACGGTCAGGATTCCTGCTGCTTCACGAACGCCCAACTGCATGGCACGACCTTCTGAATTCAAAAAAGTCATCCGTGGATAATAACCCAACATGTCCATCCATGGGACGAAAAGGCCAAAGGATGTCCATGATTGTCCTGCAAGTCAAGGAGAAAGTTTGGCAATCAGCAAGACAAAAGAGAGGGGCGGAGCCTGGCTCTTCAAGAGGCTCAATATGAGTAATACCCGCAGCCAGTATCGGGCTAGATGCGTTATAATGCCGATGAACAAGAGACTTAGCAACGAAACAATTCGGCACAAATGCAGTAT
>CAYQJH010000112.1:0-11587 GCA_964417755.1 uncultured Planctomycetaceae bacterium | reverse complement strand
TCTCTGCTGCATCAACTACTCCTTACAAGATGAGTTGCGGCTTGACAGAAAAGAATGTCACTCACCCATGCGGGAGCAAGGAGGCCCGGCGGGGGCTATCAGTTGATGGCCGCGCGTAAGACGGAAACATCCTATACTGTCTAAAGTCGGGGATTTTGCTGGGAAAGGATCATCATGAACTCTCGCGCCGAGCCGGCAGTCACCTACAGGATCGATAGCCTGAATGTCATCACTCATGTTGGCGGGCAATGGTGGCCCTTCGCCCGCGACAACGATGCGCCGGAACTGGCGGCGGAAAAGGTGATAGGCCGGGACCTGCTGGACTACATTACCGGCCATACTCCGCGGTATCTCTGGGAACTGGTTCTTACGCGCGTGCGAATCTGGGGCAAGGGCATAACGCTGCCCGGCCGATGCGACAGTCCAGAGAAGCGAAGGTTCATCGAGATATGCCTGACCGTCATGGGCGACCAGGCGATTGAATTTGAAAGTCGGACGGTCAGGGAGGAACTGCGAACGCCGGTGGCGCTGCTGAATCGATTCGCCCTGCGGTCGGACAGCTTGCTGCGGATGTGCTCATGGTGCAAACATATCGAAGTCGAGCAGGCATGGGTGGAAGTGGAGGAGGCCATCGCTCGCCTGCACCTGCTGGAGACGGATTATCCGCCGAGCATTACGCACGGCATATGCCCTTCCTGCCAGCAGATGATGATGGATGCAAAGCCGCCGGATTAGCGTGAAAGACTTATCCACGGCGCAGTGCAACGCGGTTGTTTACGTGTCGCGGGCGTCTCGCCCGCGTGTACCGAGGGCACCTCGCATTAAACCGCAGGCGAGACGCCTGCGGTACACGCAGGCAAGCTCGTGCTACGTAGCGAGCTACTTCGCAGAGTAGCAATGCCCGCGACACATAGCTGCGCCTGATTGATGGAAAGCATCTAAGCCGACAAGCCAAAGCGGCGGCACAGCCGCCGCACTCCAAGTGCAGCGTCAGCCTTGGCGGCCTGGGGCGATCTTCATCTCGACGCCGCAATGATTGACTTGCGTCCTGTCACGCCCCTTGCGACGCGCGTTTATCGCCATCAGCACGATAATGGCCAGGATGCTCAGCGGCACCAGGGCCAGCACGAAAATGATCCACAAACCTGACACAACGCACCTGTTAGACGTCCTGTAATAATCGTAGCATTGGTTCTGCCGGGTGAAAGAGTGGCGGCGGGGGCACAGATTATCTGTCGACACGCGTCGTTTGGTTTCGATAGATAACCTTGTTGAGGAAGCCTGTTCCACTCTGCGCGCCGGGGTACCGCGATAGCCAAAATCCAAAGCAATTCCAACGGCGAATTGTTTTGGATTTGTGCCCCGGCCGCCACTTTTTCACCCGCCGGAAAATCCGATCTCTCACCCTTTGTTCCTGCAATTCAGCCGGAACTTCCCCCGCGGACGAAGATTCAATAAGATGATGCCCCTTATGTTCGACCTATCTCGAAAGGACCCATCATGAGCAGCATTAAGCGTGCAGGTTTGTTGGCGGCGATCGTGCTGGCGTGGCCAGTTGCCTATTCGGCGGCGGATGAAATCCAGATCGACGCCAAGGCTGCGGCTACAGCGCCGTCCGAGATCAAGCTCTTCCGATTTGGCCCGCAGGCCATTGCTGCTGTCGATTCTCCTCTGGTCAAAGGCTGGAAGGCTGTCAGCGTGGCTGACGATTTCTCGCAGGAGAAAGGCTACGGCTGGGTGGGCGCAAGCGGCGAAGTCGCAAAAGGCTGGCTGGAGACACGCGGCGCCTTGAACAGCAGAACGCGGCGGGGACCAAACGACATGCTTGCCAGTTGGGTCGCCGGCGGCCTGCCATTTGCGGTAGCCCTGCCCAACGGCAAGTACATCGTTACCACAAGCCTGGGCGACTGGGGCGAATTCGAGTTCATCGACTACACGTCCTTCGCCTTAAGCTACCAGGGCAAGGAGGTCTACAAGTGCGTCCGAACCAAGGACAACTTCGACCAGTGGTACTACGTCAACAAGTATGTCGATTATGAGCCCACGCTGAACCTCTACGACCGCTACGTCAAGTCGCGGTTCACGCAGGTCACGCAGGAAGTGGAAATCACCGACGGCAAACTGACGGTTCAGTCCAAGTCCGCCTTGCCGGAGCCCAGGTACGTCGGGGCGATCAACTTCATCGCGATAAGCCCCGTCAGCCTGAAGGATGCACACGAGAAGCTCCTGGCCGGCCTGGAGACCGGCATGAGGGCGGACTTCGACAAGAAGTATCCGCTGGCAGCCGTCAACCGCGGCTCGGTGGACGGCATGACCGCGGAGGAAAAGCAGCTGCGATTCGCCGTGGGCGACCCGCGAGGCGACCGCGTAAACACGAATTTCTCGATCAATCAGCGAAATCGCCTGGCGCGGCTGACAGGTTACGCGGCCCAGGGCGAATTCGAGGCTGTCAGCTTTGCCATCGTTCCGACGGCTGACATCGGGCCCATGACCGTCACCTGCAGTGAACTTGAAGGCCCAGGCGGCGCGAAGATCTCCGCCGAGAATATCAAGGTGGGGTACGTCAAGTTTTGGGACGTGCAGGATCGCGGCAAGAATGTTGTCAACGTCGAGCCGTACCTGCTGATGGACACCAACACATTGCCCAGGCAGTACAATCGCATAGCCCGCGAGTGGCGCGTAACGATTCATGTGCCCGAAAATGTTCCCGGCGGGGCCTATCAAGGCACGGTTGCCGTCATGGGCGATGCCGGCGAAATGAAACTCCCCCTGACGTTCCACGTGCTGCCGATCAAGCTGGACGCCCTGGCCGTCAATGTTCTGCTGAATTATGATACTCCGGGCGAGGCCTTGTTCTACGGCGACAAGGAAGCCCGCTGGCAGCGCATCGCCAAGGAACTGCAGATGATGCGCGACCACGGAATGAACAACGTCGCTGTGGGCGGACTTCATCTGCCCATCTCAGACGACGACGTAAGCGACTTCGAACGATTCATCGACCTCTACCAGAAGACCGGCTTCGACAAGCCCATGTACGTGGCCGGCACGATGAACATGTATGCCCAGTTCAAGAATCTGCTCGATCCCAAGCAGCAGGAAGCGTACTGCGAGGTGCTCAGGAAGATTGCCGATGTGGCCGCCCGCAAGAAGCAGAAGGTCATATTCTCGCTTGGCGACGAATGCACGAATGACGGGCGGGAGGCCATGACGCAACTGGTGGCCAAACTGGTCCACGAGCGCATGCCGGACCTTTACACCATCAGCGACATCAACGGTTACCGGGAGTTGATGGGGGCTGCGCCGTACCTCAAGGCGGCTGGGTTCAACAACGGCTGGCAGGGCGGCTTCAGCAGCAATCGCACCGGGCACGACCTGCTTGTCGAGACGGTGATTCAGCGCGTCAAGAGCAAGGGCTGTACGCCATGGTTCATCAACGGCTCGGTAGGGCGATATCCCTTCGGCGTGTTCCTGTGGAAGATGCAGTCTCTCGGCGTGGCTGGCAAGTGCGAATGGCATTTCTTCTCGTGCACGAGCGACCCATACAATCCGTTCGACTCCAATCAGCCTAACGCCTTCAGCTCGCTGACATTCCCCGAGTGCATCCCGACGATGCAGTTGGAGGCCTGCCGCGAGGGTATCGACGACCTGAAGTATGTGTTGACTCTCGAGCGTGTCCTGGCGGAGCAGAAGGATGCCGACCCGGTGATGGCCGGCCGGGCCGCCGCAGCACGCGATGCGCTGGACTACTGGATGGACCAGATTCCCGATCGCCTGTACTCCGCGCACACACCCGACGGGGCAGGCCAGCACACCGGCAAGGATTTCCCGCCGGAGCGGCTGGCCCAGTTCCGCCAGGAGGTGGCCTTCCATCTGTCGCGCCTGCTGAAGCTGCCCGCGTCGGATGTCTGCCCGGCGCAGGCCTTGCTTGCCGGTTTCGAGGGCGAGAACAACGGCTTTAGCAACAAGATCAAGATCGTCCAGGAGCACGCAACTGAAGGAAAATCCTCAGGGCAGATGACTTTTGCCGGCGGCAAGGGCTTCTTCGATAACTGGGGCAGGATGCTGACCAAGGATTGGCGCGGCTATGCCAGCCTGCGGTTCGATGTCTTCAATCCGCAGGATAAGCCCGTGCCGCTGGAACTGGTGCTTCGCGATCAACTGGCTTCTAATGTTTCGGACCAGGTCTCGGCCAGGAAGACCATCCTGGCGGAACTAAAGAGCGGTCCAAACCAGGTCGTGGTGAATCTTCGCGGCATCACCGACGATTCGGGCAAGCGGCCTCTGGATCTGTCGTTTGTCTTCAATGCTTTCTTCGGCCTTAAAGATGTGACCGAGGATACCACGCTATACATTGACAACATCCGGCTTGTTCAGGATGAATAATGCTTTCGGAATTCAGTTTGCAGATTGGATAATAAAGGCTGGACGTGTGCGCGAGGGAGTTTCCGACAACGGAGATTCCCTCGCGAATTCTCTTATTCCATGCGTTGACGGCTGGGGCGGGCGCGGATAGACTGTACCTGTTGTTGGGTCGCAGATAGAGATTTTTGAGCGGACATTCAGGCTGTGCGCAAAGGATACGAATGGCTAAGAGTGAAGATGTCATCGAGGTAGAAGCAACCGTTAAGGCGTCCTTGCCAAACGCCATGTTCCGCCTGGAGATCCAGATGGGGCCCAACAAGCACGAGATCATCGGGCACATCTCGGGCAAGATGCGCCGCAACTATATCCGCATTACCCCCGGCGACAAAGTCTTGGTCCAACTCAGTCCATACGACCTGACAAAAGGCCGGATCGTCTATAGACAGAAGTAGCATTTCGTACCATGTCGCTAATTCAGGTTCTTGATTGGCCGACACGTTCCGCGGCCACAAAGCCCAGCAACTTTGATGATCTCAGCGGCCTCTGCGTCTCTGCAACAACTTGTTCAAATCCATCGCATTGATCGCGACAGAGCGATAAGTGTCTTCAGAGGGACATGGTCCACCCTCATTGCCTAGGTTCTGCCAGGCTGCGCACATAGAGCACGAGATACCACCGGTGCTCGGGGTTGACTGTATAGTTTAGCACAGCCGGCAGAGAAGCGGCAGTGCGACCTGCCGAGGCATCTGCTGCGGTGACATGCGGACTGTGGCCAGGCCCGGTGAGCATCGCCCGCAGAAGCTGGCCATCGCTGTAGGCTCGGACAGTCGTGCTGGTTCGCAGGTCCGTGGGATAGGGGAATATGCTTTGGCCCACCAGCCCCGGGCTGACGCCATCAGGCCCATGACAGGAGATGCAGTAATACTCGTAGTACACCTTGCCGCGCTGGATGTCGGCAGCGGTGGCACTGGCAGATAATGGATTGCTGATGGCCTGGGCCTGCTGCGGCGAGGGCAGCGGGGCGAAGGCGTCCTCGACTGGAATCGAGTTTTCCGGCGGCAGGGGCATCGACGCCTGGTAGGGCTTGATGATGGCCTGCACCTTCATTCGCGGATTGCCGGCGAAGAACAGATAGCCGATTATGGCCGTCGCAATCAGCAGGCTGCCCAGGAAGATCTTGAGCTTCATGGGTTCTCTCCGGCGGGCTCTGATGCCGGAGGCGGCATGTTGGCCGGCGGAAGGGCCTCGGGCAGTTGCGGAATCTGCGGCGGAACGGGCTGGACTTCGCCAGGCTGGGAGGAGGAGTAGATCGATTGGCTGGGGGCATCAGGCAGAACGCCGAAGTCCCACTGGCGTTTGAGTGGCTGGTCTTCGCCGCGATCTGGTATCAGCAAATAGTTGAAGTACCCCCAGCCCAGCGTTGCAATGCAGAATACGACTATAAGCACCCAACTCCACCTGGAGGACACCCCGCGATATTCTTCGTAATGTTCAGCCATGATTTACCAGTTGGGCGGATGAACCGCCATCGCAGCAGTGTAGATGATTCCGTAAACAAGCGTTCCCACGTATGTCAGGATCAGGACCCAAGGCAAGAAGGAACTGATCCAGGCCAGGCGGGTCTGCTGGCCGGCCGCCTGCTCAACTCTGGCGGCTGGGTCGTACCTCTGCTGCCAGATCGCCATGTATGCCAGCACTACCGCCAAAACCAGGGCAAGTGCGCCCAGGATGGCGTTGATCAGCCAGCGATATTGGAGAACGTTCCATTCAAGCATAGCCTTGGCCCCTGGACTTATCGTCGCATGCGGTGGTGCCGGTTGCTTGGGCGCCGCCTCCAAGCGTAGTTGTTGTTTGCTTGGGAGTGTGGGCCATGATAGGGTCATCACCCCCAAGAGTACTTGGGGATGGCACTCTGCTTAGGGCACTTTGGGGCGGCGGCTTGCATTCGTCATCCTGCGGAGTGCCGCAGTCTAGGGCCAGATACCGGGCGCGATCCTGGTTCTTGAATTGGCCGGTGCGAATCGCCCAGACCAGCACCAGCGTCAGGCCGGCAAGCGAGATGCCGGCAAAGACCAGCCACGCGATCAAGACGGCTATTGCTGGGCTAACTGCGATCATGGCGTATCCTTATGCGTGCTTGGCCGGCTGGCAAGTTGCGGCTTTGGCACTTTGTAGGGATTCTGCCAACCATCGATGCCGCCGGGCTCATTGGAGGCATCGATGCCACGCGGCGCGATGTTCGCATCGCTGTACCCCACGAACTGGACTGCGACGTAGTTTGATACGTCCCAGATCTTCTCCGACTCCAGGTCCCGCTTGAAGTACGGCATCGACGTTCCCGTGATGCCGTTCATGATCTGGTAATAGAAAATGCCGCCGATGTACTTGCCCTCAGCCAGGAAGCCGCGGAGCGTGGTGAAGTTCAGCGGCTGGGGGTTGAGATACGATGCGGCCCGCCCCTGCCCATCGCCGATCGGGCCATGACAGTTGATGCACTGTTCCTGGTAGATTCGATGGCCGCGCTGGATGTTTACGTCGGTGGCTGGGTAGGGGTTGGGCATGTCCTGCCAGACCTGCGGCACCCGGGCGTGCAGCCAGGCAATGTTTGCCGCCGGGCCCGCTGCGTATGCCTCCTGGGCTGCCTTGCGCCAATAGTTCTGCCGGGCTATGCGCTGGTCCGCCATCTTGCCGCCCAGGCCTTGCACGTACGCGGTCAGGAGGTCGACGTCCTTGCGGCCGAGGAACTCCCACGATGGCATCAGCGACAGCGGCCGGGTGTAGCGCGGATTGTAGAAGTGCGCCAGATGCCAATCATCAGGATGCTCGCCGCCCTGTTGGGAAAGGTCCGGGCCGGTTCGCTCGGTTCCCAGGATGATCGGGCTAAAACCGTGGTAGTCGCCAGCCTCGGTAATGCGCTCAGCGCCGATGTCCCAATCGAAGTTGCGGATAAACAGCGAGTGGCAATAGCTGCAGCCGTTGTTGACGTACAGCCGATGGCCGGCGTCTTCTTCGGGGCTGAGCGTTCGCCAGATGGACGATTGCTTGTCTTCCATGGTCAGAGCCGGCAGGAAGACGGCCACGAATACCGAGGTCCAGAAGACCATCAGCCCGCCGAAGATCAGCAGTGCGGGGGTCATCTTCATGGCAGGGCTTCTCCCCGCGGCGGAAACGCTTCAACCTTCTTGCCGCGCCTGATTGTCAGTATCAGGTTCACCAATCCCAGGAAGGCTGCGCTGATGATGAACAGCCCCAGCATCAATCGAAGCACCATGTACGGGATGAGCTGCGGCAGGACGCGATAGACCGTCTCGCCGTTGTACCAGGCATGGCCCTGGACAAGACCCGCCGTCGTCAGCACGACGAAGAAGCCAACAAGGCCAATAAGCACCAGGCCGAATTGGAGGTTGACCAGCCTGCGCGAATAGATCTCCCGCCGCAGGATCAGCGGCAGGATGTGCCACATCGCTCCCAACGCGATAAAGCCGGAAAAGCCAAGCACGGCGATATGGGCGTGGCCGATCGTCCAGTTATTGAAGTGCGTTACTCGCTGCACGCTGGGCAGCGACTGGATCGGCCCTTGCACGCACGTGATGAAATACCAGATGGTGCCCACCAGGACCAGCCGGCCGCCGACGTCGTGCCACAGCAGGCCTGCCCTTCGCCGAGCGGTCATCCAGAGGTTTGCCAGGGCGGTGAAGACTGGGATAACCATCGCGATAGAATCGACCACTGAGATAGTCTTCAGCCAGTTCGGGATAGGCGCCTGAAGCAAATGGTGCCCGCCGATGTGCGTGTAGATGGCCACAAGGGAGAAGAACGCGATCAGGCCCAGCGTGTGCGAATACAGCGGGCTCTTGGTAATGCGTGGAAAAACATAAAAGGCTGCGCCCAGGGAAAGCGGCGTCAGCAGCAGGCCCACGAGGTTATGGCCGTAGAACCAGAGGAAGATCGAATCCAGCACGCCCTCCAGCGCGCCCGTGGACGGCCGCCACATGACATTGCCCAGCGGGTATACACCGGCTGTCCATAGCACCGTGCCGAAGACGTACCATACCGAGACGTACAGCGCCTTTTCCTGCCGCTGCAGGGTCGTCATCACCAGGTTCAGCAGCAGGGTCAGAAGCGCCAGCATTACGCAGATGTCGGCTGGGAAGATATACTCCGTATACTCCCGGCCTTGCGTTAGGGCCATCGGGAAGGTAATGGGGCCGCTTATGACGGCGAGATTCCAGAAGAGCAGGCTCAGCCAGGCAAGCGGCTGAGACCACAGGCGAGTCTTCAGCAGCGTCGGCACGTAGAAGAGGGCGCAGCCCACCAGCGTCGAGACGATGAAGCCATAGATGACGGTGTTCACGTGCTCCGGCCGCGTGCGCCCGAAGACGAAGAACGAAATGTTGTTGAAGAACTCCGGGGCGACCAGGTGGATGGCTGTCGTCAGGCCAAACAACGTTCCGAAAGCAAACCAGAATGCGCCGCTGACGATGAACGCCAGTGCGGCGCTGTTTTCTGTGCGCACGAATCGGATGAGGCGACTCAGCATGATGCGCCTCCCGTGCGAGGGTGCACTGGCCCTGTACGGAAGTTAACTGGTGGACTGGTTAACTGGTTAACTGGTGGATGGGTTGACTGTTTAACTGGGGACGACCACAGCCGGTGGCCCGTGCTTTTGGCGCTCGTATCTGAATTATGCCGTTCTTGTTTCATTGTTCGCCAACCAACTGGCACTTCAGTGACAGGACTAACGTGACAAACCAATCCACCAGTTAACCAGTTAACGCTGCTGCCGTTACGCCGTTGCTTCACCTATGGCATGTCAAGCAGTCCGTCGAATAGTTGTTATCCCGGTGGCATTGAATGCAGAAGCCCATCCGGAACTCGTGCACCAGGTTCACGCGGTCCATCTGGGCGATATTTCCATGGCATCGTCCGCAGTCGAAGCCGGCCCGAACGTGTGCCTGGTGATTAAAGAAGACGAAGTCGGGCAGGTTGTTGACCCGAGCCCAGGGCACAGGCCGGCGATCATCATAATAGCGCGTCAGCGACGCGATCTGTGGATGATCCACAATGATGCGGCTGTGACAGAGCATGCACGTTTCAACCGGCGGTACACCGGCATGCCCGCTCTGGATTGTCCCGCCATGACACATCAGGCAACTGATCTGCTTGTCGGTAACGTGGAGGCGATGGCTGAAGGCGATTGGCTGCACCGGGCCAAGTTGCGACGGAAAGTAATAGTAATAGCCCAGCACCATCACCGCTGTCAGCAGCACCACCGCCAGCGAGATCCAACCCGCCAGCCGCCAGTGAGGCGAAGGAAACGCACGCGCAAGACGGCCGTCATCCGCAGGCGCGGAATGTGCGGCCACGTCCTGTTCACGTTCACCTTCATCTTGTCTTGATTCGGCGTTCAACGATTTACGTCCTCGATTGCTGGACTAATCCTGTCACTCGCAAAACCACTGATATGGTGCCGGTTTGCGGAGCGAAGCGGAGCAACCACGCCCCGCGAACAGGCGTGGTTGCTTCGTCCCTTCGGGACTTCGCAAACCACGGCACCCATCAGTTGACTTGTCACAGAGCACCAGCGTCTTTCGGCGCGTTGTGGGCTCTGTCACAAGCCAATCGGAAGTTCATTGCCAGCACCAGCGCGGAGGCGAACGCTACCGTCAGAGAAATTTCCGTCAGGCCGATTGCCGCGGTCGCCCCGACGGTGGGCGCGACCAGCCACCATCGCTCGATCCACATTCCCGCCAGCAGCGCCAGGCATACGATGCCCAGGAAGGCGGGCGTTCGCTTGGCCCATCGCGTCAGAAGAATGACCAACGGGCCGAGATAGATTAACGCCAATAGCAGCCAGCTAAACGCAGCCCACTTGCCCTGCCGAAGGCGCGGGAATATCTGACGCGTTTCCTCCGGCATGTTCTCGTACCAGATCGGCAGCAATTGCGAGTACATCATGTAGGCCGTCAGCAGGCTAAATGCCACGATCAGCTTGCCGAGGTCGTGCAGGCGGTCGCGCTCGACGCCGCGGCAGCAAAGCACAGCGGCCAGGCCCCAGCCGGCCAGCGCAATGTAGAAGCCGGAAACGAAGAAGTACCCGCCGAAGAGCGCGCTGTACCACTTTGGGTCAAGGGCCATCACCATGTCAAAGCCAAGAAGAGCGAAGGCCGCGCAGTAGGCAAAGACCAGCCAGCCCGCCAGCACCCGGCTGGGCTGCTGGCTGCGGCATTGGCGGGCGAAGACGATCGCCAGGATCCATAGGCCTGCCAGTGCGATGGCGTCTCGTGCGAACACGAATGGTACATTTAGCCAGATATGCTGAAAGTCCATGCGCGTCGTGATCCACGCCGCCCAATGCTCCCTGCCGACAAAGAGAGCGATGAACGCGACGATGGAAACTGGCGCAAAGGCCGCCGCCGATGTTGCGACTGGCTCCAGGCTGCGGGACCATTTGCCCTGGGCGGCCAGGACGACCGCGGGCCAGGCGACCATTCCGCATGCCAGCGCGGTGAAGAACTGAAAGTTGATGAGCATTGCCCGCCAGGCTCTGCCGGCATCGCCGGTGAAAGCCTGGACGATCCATACTGCCAGGGCGGCCAAAAGCACAATCAGGCAGAGCGCTACCCACAAGCGGCGTGCCGGCATTGTGGAAGGCAAAGATGTTGATTCAATCGAAGACACGTGTCTCCTTTGGCGATGCTGCCTTCAGGGCGTCCAGGGCGGCAGGCAGGTCCTCTTTTGGGCAGCCGACGAACAGGCCGAAATGGTCGCGGCTGAAACGTTCATCGTAATAGCGCGGGATGGGCTTCTTGCCCAGGCGGCAATGATAGAAGACGCCCAGCAGGTTGAAGATCGATCCCAGCAGCACCGTGCCCTCGAAGGCGATGATGCAATAGGGGATGACGGTGCGAGGCGTGAACTTGCCGCCGACGATCAGGTTGTTGACCATGGCTGAGCCCATTGCCAGGGCAAAGCCGCCCGTCAGCCCAAGCAGCGCTCCGCCTAGCGTCCAGAGCCTTACCGGGCTTGGCCCGCGCTTGAGGATGTGCTCAGCCTCGGTGACGCGGAAAGGCGAATAGGTTTCGACCGCCCGGAAACCGGCTGAAACCGTTTGCCGCAAGGCTGAGAGCATGGACGGAACATCTTCGTATATCGTCAGCACGCCGATCTGCGGCGGGCGTTGCGAGATGGCGCCGAACAACTCGCCGTACAACTCCCAATAGCG
>CAYQJH010000111.1:0-11647 GCA_964417755.1 uncultured Planctomycetaceae bacterium | reverse complement strand
CAAAGGTCGAGCCGCCGACGACGGGCAAGGTCTTCGCCTTCCCCGTGCTCGGCGGTCTTCATCACGACTATCGCCGCGCCGCCTGAGCGCTAAACTCATAGACTGACGGGCTACATCCACACCAGGACATGGTGCCGGGTGGCTTCAGCGCGCCCTGGTGACGCTTTTGCGCTCCAATTGACGGCTTGATTGATGCTCTTCAGCGACCTCGTTTCATCGCAAGCCGTTGTTTTCGACCATGGTCGCGCCTTCTGGGTCGTTCAAATCAGAGGTTGAGGGCCCAGTCCGAACATCTCCACGAAACCTTGAGCCTCGAAAAACCGAACGGATGTTCAAAGTAGCCAGGACGAGCATATCAGGGCTGATCAGGGCGCGATCTTGGAAGAAGCGTGCCAGGTCATCCTCTGTGCAGGGCATATCATGGCCACCAACACGCTTGTAGCAGCCCTTGTCCAGCCCCCGACTGCGGATGTAGACCGGCTTCTGATAGGCAATTGCTTCAGGGATGTAAGCGCTGAGAAGCACTCGTTCTTCGTCGCCAATGTTCACGACCAGAGCTTCGATTTGGGCGGCCATGGGGACATTGAGGATCGCCCGCAAGCCACTGACCAGGTCGTGTTGGATCTTGGCCGCGTCCAGCAGGCCGGCTACTTGAAAACGTCCTCCCTGTTCGGCGATGCCCAAAAGCAGTGTACCGCCACTCGTGTTGGCAAAAGCGGAGACGGTCTCCCAGATGTCCTTCGGAAGCTGCCAGGCGCTCTCTTTGCATTCGATCTGGTCTTGTTCACCGACCAGACCCAAGAGACGCAGCAGATCGTCAAGCGAGGCCGAGGTTGGCGGCAGTGTCATGGCTATTCTTTCTCGTTCAAACCGGCTCAATGGTGATACGGCTGCTGTGAAATTCCAACGTTGACACGTAAGGGGGAAGTTTTCCGAGAAACGAGTGAGCAACAG
Source organism: uncultured Planctomycetaceae bacterium (assembly GCA_964417755.1). Lineage (GTDB taxonomy): Bacteria > Planctomycetota > Phycisphaerae > SM23-33 > SM23-33 > CAYQJH01. The sequence goes on along the minus strand of CAYQJH010000111.1, from coordinate 10,693 downwards.
CCCTCCCGATACTGAAAGGAGAACTTACCAGGCGAAGTATAACATTGGCTGACTCAGCCACGGCAGTCGTCGTCTTGGTCGATGACTGACGCCAGGGCATGCCGGTCTGTATATTGACGGCGAGCGCGAGGGGCCAAAACGGGCGTGAGTGCGCCCATCTGATGCTTCTACGTCCCCATTGCCGGCTTGATCGGCGCTCTTCAGCGACCTGGTTTCATCGCGGACCGCCGTTTCGAGCACAGTCGCGGCCCTCAAACCCTCTTACAACAGACCGACCTCGCTGAACTCGGGGAATCCGCCCCAGCGGGCAAACCATGCGGTAAAGAGGAGGAGAGAAATCAAATAGGCCAGGAAGAAAAACGCGATCAGGTTCTTGGTTCTTATGTCATTTCTCTTACCAATGAGCAGCCCAACCACAATCAGGGCGGCGGCTGGGAGTCCAAGTGGCACCGTGCCGCCTTCGTTGATCGCAGCAAAGTAGGTGAACCCATAGAGCACAGCCGATGGGATAATAATCCTCCAACGGGGAACGGCCCCTGGCACGGGATCGCTGATTGACACAACCACAAGTAGGATCGATAAACCGATAATGCCGAGATGCCAGAGATAGTGCGACAACACTTCATCATAAAAGTGGATCAAGGCGTGAAGCTCCGTGCCTCCGGCGCCGAGCAGGTTGCTGATAGAGTTGGCTGCGAGATGCATTCCCTGGCCCTGCGCCCAAAGTGCCCCGAGCGATGTGAATATGAGGACAGGGGTAAGCACGCGATGAAGCCGGCCGGCATCGGTAAAGAGAACCCAGTAGAGTGGCAACAGCACCAAGGGGGTAAAAATATCCAAGACATCGCCCCAGTGGATGAGGGTGTAGCCGTAGAACGGTTGGTCAAACAAGGGTGGAGCGAGGGTGAGGAGTGTGAAGGAAATGGCAAAAACGAGGATGAGTGGCTGTTTGCTGATCATCTGATGCCTCAAGCTGAAGAGAGGGCCGGGCTGTCTGCCTGGCGCTGGCGCAGAAACTCGACGACTTCGCTGCGATGGCCGACCGGCGCGCCGAGGTTGAGATAGACGCCGAAGGCATCCTCGACCTCAGCCAGCGTCTCGCGCTGCACCATCTCCCGGATGGCCCGGCCCAAGTAGTAGAAGGCGCGGCCGTTGTTGGCATCCTTTAGTGTCGCACTGCGCAGCTCGCTGACGGCGCGGCTGTAGTCCTGCTGGCTGGCCAAAAGCAGGCGCCCCAGGTGGTAGCTGATCTGCGGCGCGATCTCCTCGGGGCTGACGTCGTGGGCGACGCTCTGCGCCATCTCGGCTTTGGCCGGTGTCGTTGCGGCGGCGGCGGCCTCCAGCGCCCGTGGGTAATCGCCCAACACACCGTAGGCGACGCCCAAGCTGACCCAGCCATCGGGATGGAGCGCGCCCTGCTGGCGGCGCTCAGAAATCTGATGATCCAGCAGCTCGATCGCATGATAGAGCGCGGCCAGTTCAATCCGGGTGGCAGCTTCAATAGTCGCCTGACGTTTCTGCACCAGATCGAAAATGGTCTCATCAAGTATCCCACGGGCAACAGTCGTTGCTAACGAATGAGCGCGGGCGATCTTCTGCGCGCTAGTGATCCAGTCGCCATAAGTCAGTTGGGTTCGCTCGCGTTCCGCCAAGACCTTCAACAAGCTATAGGTCCAAGAGCTGTGAATCTGCGGTTCGGACTCGCCCATTAAGGCAGTGGGCATCTGAATCTCTACCGCTCCGTGCCCCCATACGGAAGTCCTGCCGAGTTGTGGCCAGTCTAAGATGGGATTCGGACCAACATCCCCAATTACAGCCAACTGTTGTGCAGGGGCCGCAACGTCAGCAAGCTCAGATAGACTGAGAGCGTTTGTGTCATCGGAGAAACTGTCGGTGCAAAGCAGCGTGGCCCTGCCCGCATACCCGCTGAAATAGAAGAGCGACGGTTCTTTGGTTGCCTTCTTGGCGAGTGCATGAAACGCCATTGCCACTCGCTCTCGAGTGGCCTCTTCATTGAGCAGCAAAGTGATGTTATCAGCACTGAAGCCTAGCTGCTGGATGAGCGCCATGCGCATTGCACGAGCGTCATTTGCTGCTCCAATCAAGGGCAGAATCTTGTTGCTGGTGTAGCAATCGACACCTACAACCAAAGCATGGCGCTGTACGGTGGCCAGATCTACAACCCGATTGCAGAGTTCCTGAATCTGCCTGTGCTGGGAAGACGACGGGTGGGACGAGAGTCGCTGAAAGGTGGTTTGGGCAGCGGAGTCCTGTCTGGCATTGACCTCAGCTTTGCCTAATGCTAACAGAACCTGAGGAGTCACATCATCTTGGCTAGCTGCTGTAGCCAACGCAGCCATAGCCTGTTCTGTTGCGCCGCGATCCAGGAAGGCGCGCCCGAAGCTGAGGTGGGCCTGGGCATAGGGCACAGCTTGCAGGGTTTGAAATCGCCCATATGCCTGATCCAAATCTTGCAGCGTTTCAGCTTGGTAGACCCATTGCTCAGGCGCCGACAGGTATGCGAAATCCTGGTTCGATGCTAATGCACCTAATACTCCTTGTTCGAACTTGCCAGCCAGCATTGGGGTTTGATCGGAAACCAAACTGCGCATCATCGCCCGGCACACTTGAAAAACTTCTTTGAGCGTTGCCGGCTTGGTCGTCAAGCTCTTTATTGCCTGTGTCAGGCAATAGGTGAAAAGGCCGTGCTCTTTGGCCGCGAACATATGTCGGTTGACTTGCTCTCCTGGCTTTGCAGCCATGAATAGGGCATAGTCGACTGTCTGATTTGCCAGTTCAATGGCGTGCTGGCTCGAATCACCATCGACGATCAGAAACTTGGTTTTGGATGGGATCGCGGCTAGACGACCATGCAGTTCCAGGATCCTGGTCTTGGGACCTTCATAGGAGAACAGCCACTCGTCAGTGAAACCCCTTCCAGAGAGATAGACCACAACCGGATCCAATGGTTGAACCGCGTCAGCAAGATTTTTCAGGGCGTCGGCTATTTTCGTCCACGAGGCGTCTTCATCTCTGAGCACCTGAATGCTCCTGTCGGAGAAGCCAAGGTTGGACGCAAGCATGTCCTTGAAAAGAGCGACGTCGTTGGCGGGATGAATGAGATTGCCAAGCCTTTCCTCTGCGTGTTCTCCAATGCCGATAAGCAGGGCACGAGGGACAATCGGCCGCCTCAGCACTGCCAGACAGTACCGGCCCCACGACGCACAGGTGTCATCAGGGTGCCGTTCCAGGTAGTTCTGCAAGCTGGCGATGGCCGCAGTGGTATCGCCCTGCACGGCCTGGGCCAGGGCGAGTGTGAAACGCGCTGGCGGCGGAAGTTCCTCGCCCACGCGTTTCCGCAGATGTTCCATAGCTTCCACTGCGCGGTCAGTTTCGCCTGCAGCGAGCCAGGCCTGGGCCAGCCGCCAGCTCGCTTCCGGAAGCGGAGCGCCCGCCAGGCTGGAGAGGCGCAGCGCCTCCTCGAACTGGCGGGCGGCCGCACGATAGCGGTCCGGCTCGTTGGCAATGCGCGCCAACTCGTGCAGACACCGTCCCAGGTCGAGATGCTCTTGGGCGCCGATGCCGCCGGTAATGGCGAGCGGCAGATCCCGGTCAAAGGGATTGGAGCCAATGGCCGGATGCTGGCTGTTGCCGGTAGCCTGCTGTACGTGGTGGCGCACGTAGTCGAACAGCTCCCCAATCGCCACTTTGCCGTCGCGTGGCTGGCTAAAGCCGTCCGCTGCGCCACTCATCCCCTCCAGAAGATAATATGTGAACACGCCATGGCCGCCGCCCCAGCGCACATCTTCTTGCGAGGTTTCGCTGGCCTCTGCCGAAGTGAGCAGGGCCAGGCCGCCCCTGGCCTTGCTCATGGCGTCCAGATAAGCGTTCATGACGCCGGCATCGGCTGTCACGCTTCGCCGGCCGATCCCCCCGCCGATGCCAGCGCTGTGACATGTGTCGGCCAGGATCACGACCCGCTCGGCCAGAAGATTCTCACGCAACGAGAGATCGATCTCACGCATCGGCAGGGCCGTACCGGCGATGTCATCGGGGTCAGTATCGTGGGTCAATAGGTAGAGATTTTCCGGCCGGTCGGGATCGGGCGCGCCGTGGCAGGCGACGTAGATCAGCACCATATCATCCCTTGCGGGCTTCTTGAGGAAGCTGCGCAGCGCCCGAGTGACAGCGCCCGTGGTGGCAGCTTCGTCGACCAGCAACTGGACATGATCTTCGGTGAAGCTGCCACCGGTGGGCGTCAGCAGCAAGCGGTGAAGCGCCTCGGCGTCGCGTCGCGCCCACTTCAGGTTTAGCGATGTATGTTGGTACGTTGAGATCCCGACGATGATCGCCCAACGGTCGATATCTGGGCGATAGCGGCCGGGCGCGTTGACCCTTGTCGCACGCATCGTCGCTTTGGGGCTGGCATCAGATGACATAGAACCTCCATCGAACCTTCGTGTTAGCGGTGGCGCAAGACGTGCAGACCGGCAATCTGTCGGGTGGAAGAAGGCGGGGGAGTCAGGCTACCCCGCCCATCGCATCCGGATAGCGCGCAACCCTTGCCGTCACTTGTGCCGTGATCCAGCTTCGCTCTGGCTCCTGTTGTTGGGGGGAGGAGACCCGATCTCCCCGATTGCTTTCGCTCAAAGACGGCAGCAGCAGGGAGTCATAGTCGGCCGTATCGGTGGTGGCAAAGACCTTCAGCACGTCTTCTGCTTCATCGATGCCGGGAGGTAGAGAGGAGGAGACGGCCGGCAGTTGTCGGGTGGCATGCTCCAGCAGGGTTTCACCAGGCCCGAGGTCATAGGGCGACTCCCCCCTGACGGGCAGGTAACGGCTGATGCTATAGTCTGGCCCCAGGCTGAGCACCGTGACATTCATCGTGCAGCGCCGGACTTCTTCGACGCCGCCATACAGCGGCGGATCGAACAGGTTGCGGACGCGCAGGTAGTAAAGCTGGTCGTCTATTGGCGCGGCGCCGGCCGGGGTGTGTCTCACGGCTGGAATACCGCCCGGCTCGTCGAAGGGATCTGCCGGCGTGCGCATCAGCTTCACTTCCAGCTTGCCTGCCAGCCGCGACAGCCCGTCCGGGCTGCTGAGTTCGAGCACATTGAAGTATTTGGCCAGGTGCGATAGCTGCTCTGCCGCCCAACCCGGGTCTTCGATCGGGGCTGCCGGCAGGTTGGGGAGAGGCCGGCCTCCGGCATCTCGGATCTCATAGGTATTGTTCGCAGAAACCCCGACCTGGAAATAGGCCATCTCGCCGTCCTTTGCCGGTCGCACAAAGTGAGTTTCCTGCTGCTCCATGGCTGACGCCAGGTCGCCGAGCGCCCTTTCTTCGAGATCGGCCGGCGCTTTGCCGCCGCGAACCAGCAGCACCAGCCGCTGCTGGCTGGATCCGGGATCAAAGAGGACCGCCTGGCAGCCAGGCGTGATCTCATCGCCAGTCATCCGCCGCCGGATTCTGGCCCAGCATTCGGCGCCGTTGATCGAACCATCCTCGCTAACCACCGGAGCATCGACCTCTACCACCGCCGTGCGCTGGTCGGTCTTTTTGAAATCGGTCACGCCCTGGCGGTACACGAAGAACTGCGCGCCCTTGCCCACGCCGCCGGACGAGCCAATGTTCAGACGTACCTGGCCCCCGATGACCTCCAGCACATTGACTCCCATCGGCAGCGACAAGGGGACGCCGCCGAACACGGCCCGCTCGCCCATCCCCTGCAGTTGAGGAGTCTGGGTGCGGTAGGCGCCATGCACACGGGCCACGACCTGCTGATGCACCGCTTCCCAGTTCAGACCCGGGGTCTGTAGAGTGTGAACCAGCCAGTAGGTCAGAGCGCCGTGGTTCTTGCCGTTGGGCGCGGGGCGCATTTCTTTGGCCAGTTCCAATGCACGGCACGCCGCCAGCAAGGTGTAGCCGTTAGGCTCGGGCAGCCAGCCGCTGGCTATGGTAGCCGCACGCGCGCCGCCTGCCTGGCTCTCCCATCCGGCCATGAGCGCCTCCGGGGGGGCCACGAGATGGCTGGGCTTGCGCCTGACCCGATCCGGTTCCAGGTCGCCGCGCACATCGTCCTCCACATCGCCATCGCCGCGGGCGGCGCCGCCCGAATGGCAGCTGTCTAGCACGACCGTAACGATGAGATCTCGGTCTACCAACCTTTTCAGCAACTCGGCCATTTCCAGGTCGCGCAGGTAGCGGTCTTCAGGTTCGTCCTTGTTCGCGATTTGGCCATAGTCTGTGGGCACCAGGGATTCATCCAGACCCTCCTGGCCTTTGATTTCGGGATATACCGTGATGGCCTGGCCGCCGTGGCCGGAGTAGTGGATGTAGACCTGGTCGCCGGCCTTGGGGCCGTCAGGCTTCGCTAACGCCTGCAGGGCGGCGATGATGTTGGCTTTGGTGGGCCACTGCTGGCGCGGCTCGTCGGGCACGACGCCGGAACCGCTGGCAGTGAGTCTGGTGATGCGCTCAGCCGGCACGTTGAGCCGCGTGCGCAAGAATTCGTCCATCAGCAAAATGTCATTGACACAGCCGCTGAGGTTCTTGTACCTGGGTATATCAGCGATGGTCCTATCCATGTAGCAGTCGACGCCGATCAGCAATGCCCAGATGGTGGGCGTGGGGGACGGAGTGGTCATTATGGTCTCCTTGGAAAGCAGGTGGTCCGTGTAGGGATGATGCGGATAGCGATTACCTGGCAGCGACCGGATCCACTCGTCCGAAGAAATCGGCCGCCGCTGCCATCTCCGCGGCTTGCCGGGCGGCGGCCCCGGGGCCGGCCAACAAGGCGGCAAAGGTCTCAAAGTCGTGGCGCCGGAGCGCCCGCAAGACCTGGCTGTTGCGTCCGGGCGTGGCAATGAAATCGAACAATCCCAGGACTTGCATGCGCTGGCTGCTGGCAAGGCTCAGGAACATCTGCTCGGCTGAGGCATAGCCCAACAGATCGTGGTTGAAGCCCATGATGCCGGCTATGCCCATGCCTGTGGCCTCATAGGCGGCTTCTGATTCGAGTCGCCGGGCCTGTCGCAGCGCCGACCACTCCTCCGTCTGGCTGGCGTGGGCCTTGCGCCAGCCCGCTTCTGCGTCTGCGCGCCAGTATTGTTTCTGCCAGGGCCGGGCAGGGTCAGTGCGGAAGTAGTGGGCCAACGCGTCCGGCGCTGCCTGGCTGCGACCGAGGAAGTCCTGCACCTCGAAGCGAATCGTCAGCCGCCCGTCGTGATCGGTGGCTGGGTGCCGGGCAGAAAGAGCCAGAGCAGCCGTTGCTGCAGCCAGGCTGATTTCCAGTTCCCCAGCAATACCGGCCAGCAGACCGCTCCAACGGTTCCAGACACGTGCGACCTTACGCTCAATCGGGTTGGCGGCAAGCCGGAGCGAAATCTGGAATTCGGGCGGCAGTTGCTCGATGCCGCCCGTCAGACTGGGCAGACCAATGAGGAAGCCGCTGCCAGCCCCGCGCGTCCCTGCCCCGGCCCTTGTCAGCAGGTCGATCAGCATGGCGCGTTGGTTGTCGCTCAGGCTGGGCATGGCGGCGGGGTGCGGGCCGCGGTAAGGCTCACCGGCTACTTTGGCAAGTGCACCGAGCGTAAGACCATTTTCAGCCATCAGCTTCCAGCCGGAAAGATTGCTTGCCCGGATCACTTTGTCGAAAGCATTGATCACGTCCTGATTGGTGACGCCGCCCAGTTCGGAGAGAACTGGCGTCCCACCCGTGGGCCCGGGACCAGAGGGTGCAGGTGTTGTTCCGCCGCGAGTACGCAAGCTGAGACTCCTGACATCGTCAAAGGCAGGTTTGCGACCATTCTCACCCAGTGCGCCTGGGCGGTAGAGGCCATACCATTTGGGTGGGTCGGCGTCTTGCGCGTTGAAGTCCTGCGTGCAGAAGATGACGGCCAGATTGACATTCCAGCCGCCGTTCAGCAGCGTCTCCAGGGCAAAGGGCAAGCATTCGGCCTGACGCTGCTCGGGACCATGATTCGTGTACCAGCCCATCTCCGAGATGTAGAGCGGCTTATTGGGGCTGTCGCCGCTGGCGCGTATGGTTTTGCGCATCTCATCCAAATAGCGCGTGTAGGTGGCGCGGATCGCCTCCCTGTGTGGCAACCAGTCCCGATTCATCCCCTCCTCGACGTATAGGTGATAGCCGATGCCGTCGAAGGGGAAGGGTTTGCCCGGCTTGCCCCAGTCGAGATGCCGTTTGCCGAAGGCATAGACATCTGGCAGATAGTGGAGCGCCCCGCCGTTCTTGTTGGCAGCCGTCCCCTCCACCGGACCAGAGACGATCCTGATGTGGTTGAATTCAGGGCGCCGGCGCACCTCATGATAGATACGTTCCAGCATGATGGCGAACCAGCCGGGATGGACGAGGTTCTTGTCTCCACCCCACCAGCCATCCGGCTCGTTGAAGCTCTCCACGGCGGAAAGGCTGTTGCCGAACATCTCGAGGATGGCGATGAACGTCTCGACGTAGCGATCGATCCAGGGGTGGCTGCGCGAGGCGCCGGGTTCGCTGCGGAAAAGCTTGAGGATGTCGTACTCTGGCACCCTGACCGCCTCATGATTGATCAGGCCATAGATTTGCAGCCCTCGCCTGCGGTAGCCATCGACAAGCCCTGTGAAGGTCTCCCGCCAGGTGCGGCCCGCGTGCCGGGTCTGGTCATGCACTGACTGCCACGGCCCCAACTTGAAATTCAACCGCACCCAGCCCACGCGCGCATCGGCGATGAAGCCCGGGTCCGCCACCTGCCCGGCCAGATTGCCGTCGTCGTGGATCGGGCTGTTGGCGTCGATGCCGATCATGTCGGCCATGGTGTTCTCGACCCCGCGATCCCCCGCGCCCCGACTGCTCTCTGCCATCCCTTGGATCCAATCGAGGATCGCGATCGGTCTGCCTTCGTTGTCAAGGCCGATGTGGCGGAAGGTTTCCCACTTGCCCCCGTGCCCTACCTGGAACAGGCAGGCGCCCAGCACGAAGTCGTCACGGTTGAGCCGTTCGTTGTACCATTCCAACGAGCGCCGGTATGACTCCTGGTTGATAGCTTCGCCTGGATAGAGCCAGCCCACGTCGCCGGGGGGATCGACCTGGTACTTGTACATGCGCGCCAGGCCTGCCTCGGTGATGATGACCCGGTAGTCGCGGCCCTGTGTCTCAGCCAGGCGTCTGACGATCGGGCCGTATGTGCCGGCGCTGGAGGCGGCATCGGGGTGCAACTCTTGACTGAGCGCCGGCCAGCCGTATTCGTGGAAACCCAGATAGGTGTAGGTGCTGAGGCTGAGGGGGAAGAAGTCTGAGTAGTGCTCGGCCGCGCCGAAGTTGCCGGCGGCGAAGTTGAAGGCCACGGCTTCGACGCCCTGCTCCATCAGCTTGTTGCGAAAGCCAAACTGGAACCTGTCATAGGCGCGGAGCCGGGCCTCTACGCCGGCGCGGTCGTCACGATATTCCTTCGATGCCGGCCCGGGCACGCACTCGTTCAGGCTCATCCAGGCATCGACCAGGCGGCGCCCTCCCTCAGCGCGCTGGGCCAGCCTGAAGTTGTCCTCCAGGATATGCTCGGCGAAAAAGCGGCCGTGGGCTTCAGGGTCGCCTTCGGTCAGCCAGCCTTTGACCAGATCGGCGACCGGCGTTTGCTTGCCGTCGATGCGCACATAGTCCATGCGGCCGATGACGAAGCTGTCGGGGGATCGGAAGCGGCGGATTTCCTCCAGCAAGCCTTGATCCCAGGCGTGCATCAGGATGACGGGCGGTTTGATGGCCGTGATCCGATCATGCACGCCCTTGCTGACCTGGATGTAGAAGCCGAGTTTGTTGCGATTCATGAGAAATCCTCTCCTGTGGATAGCAAGGATCGTTCACATTACCTCAAACACGTAGGCTGTCTTGGTCGAACCGAACTGAGCCAGCCAGCCAGCCTGGTTTTGCACATCGCGGAAGAGGCGGTTGGCGCCGGCGACCACGGTAGGCGGGAACTTCTCCAACTCATCGGCGTCCTTCTGGCTGTTGGCGTCGAAGCCAAACGAGAACTCGGTCACCAGCGGATAGTCGTTCTCGTCCGGCCGCAGATACCAGTGGTTGAGCGCCACCTTGACCACGAATTCCGGCAGCTCGGCGGCCCCGCGTTCGGTCGGCATCTTGTCCAGCTTGAGCTTGCCGATGAAGTGCGCCACCTCGTGCGCCCGGAAGCCGTTGACCACCCGCAGCATCGCCCGGTCGGGGATGTCATAGGCGGCAAGGCCGGGAAACAAGGCGATGGCATCGCCCATCGTCAGGATCGAAGGCGGCTCTTTGCTCTTGAACGACACCGAGTAAGAAAACTTGCTGACGAACGGGGGAACGACATCTTCCTCGAACTTCAGATCGTCATCATCAACCTTTTCGGTGCAGCGCACATCGCTGCCGGCGGCGGTGTAGCGGTCGGGAGCGCGGAACTTGAGTGTGACTTTGAAAGGCTTCTTGGCCTCTGGCTCTTCGCGCAGGCGCAGGACGACGTTGGCGCGCTGCAGTTCAAAGCCGGCAGTATCCAGGAACCAGGTGCTGCGCCGCTTCTCGACGTTCTTCTCAGGGTCTTCGGCATCGGGGATGACCTCGTTGCCCTGATTTTCGGTCAGAAAAGCCAAGAGCTTCCAGAACAGGCCGGCGCCAGCCTGGCGGTCGCGGAAGCGTTCAGTGTTGAGCATGAGTTTGTATTCGCG
>CAYQJH010000110.1:0-11664 GCA_964417755.1 uncultured Planctomycetaceae bacterium | reverse complement strand
CGCCTATGATGCCAACCTTTACCTTTGCCATATCTGTGTCCTCTTGTTCTGTGATGCAGGGCTCCGGCCTGTATCCACCGGCGGGGGCTTCTTGCGCGTTTATGCCTGTCCTTGGGCATGCAGCGCGGCGGCGAATTCCCTGGTCATTGCGGCCTCGAGGTCCTCTGTCCGCACCTGTTCAACATGGTCGATTCTCCTCGCGCCGAAACGTTCGCCCAGCCGGGCAAATCTTTGCGGATTATCAGTCGAAAAGCATCGCAGCCGCCCGCCGTACGAACGCGACGAGAGAAGCCCGTCCAGGGCAAGCCGCCGCTGCGCCTCAATGGCCGCCGCATGGGCCGAGCTGATGAGCGCCACGTCCGGGCCCATCACCTGGCCGATGGCACTAGTGAGAAGCGGGTAATGCGTGCAACCCAGAATCAGCGCGCCAGGCCGCAGACGCTGCAAATCCCGCAAGTAGTCCAGCAAGGCGGCGCGAACAATTGGATCATTTTCATCCCGGCCTTCTTCGACAATTGGAACCAACAGCGGGCAGGCCTGTGCCATCACCTTTCGCTGCGGCGCCAGTGCGACGATCGCGCGCTGGTAGGCGCCGCTGGCGATGGTGCCCTCGGTGGCAATGACGCCAATAGGCCTATCCGTGCGTTCGACAGCCAAGCGCGCGCCTGGGCCTACGACATCTACCACCGGCACGGGTGAACTGCGCTCAAGGAGGTCTATGGCAGCCGCCGAGGCGGTGTTGCAGGCAACCATGATAAGCTTGGGCGAGTGTCGCAGCAGGAAGCTGGCGCACTCCATCGCAAATCTACGCACGGTCTCCTGGCTCTTGGGGCCGTACGGGTTGCGAGCGGTGTCGCCCAGGTAAATGATGTCCTCCCCGCCCAGCGTGCGCGTCAGTTCTCGAACGACAGTCAGGCCTCCCAGGCCCGAATCAAACACGCCGATGGGGCGTTCCGATGGAGAAAGTTCATGCTCTTGAGACATTATTCGCTTTATGGTTTACCAAGCATGGCCTGCGCCGCCAGGCTCACCCATTGGTTGGCATCCTTGGCCAGGAACGTTAGCACATCCTGCCGCGCGGGCAAGTATGATTGCCCCAAGACTTCCGCTACTCGCAGGCGTACAACAGGACTTTCATCGCTTATTGCCGGCGCCAGCAACGCCAGGATATCCGAATCCAACGCAATGTCCTGCAGGCCTGCCAATGCCTCGGCGCGAACGGCGAAAGATCTATCAGCCAAGGCATCCTTCAGCAGTTTCAGAATCGTGTCGGCGGTGGCCGTGTCGATGGCCCTGCCGGCCAGAGGCTTGCTCCTTTCTTGCTCAACAAGGCTTCTGTACGCCAGCAAAGAGTTGATGCGTCGCGCCGCCTTCAGGCGGTCGCTCAGAGACGCGCTGACCAGGGAGTGACGAATCTGGCCGATTATGGCGGCAAGATCGCCGAGTTCAAGCAGGCCCATGCGGTCAAACGACGCAGTCTCGACCTTGACGGCAGCAATCGCGCTGGTGAAGCGATCAGAGAGAGTTCCATCCTGGCCAGGGCGAAAGGCCGGCGGAGCAGCGGCCTGGACTGGATCGACCAAGCCTTCGACGCTCAGCGTCATTCGCTCCATTGGGTTCCTGGCGAGATACTCCGCCAGCGCGGCGCAGTCCACGCGGACGCGCGTGGAAAGGCTTTGGCCGGCTGAAAGGTACTTTGGCGCGGGCCAGACAACCAGCGGCAGGTTGCTGAAGACTCGCTGCTCGGGCGTGTTGACCTTAACCTGAAGGGCCATCGTCGGATTCAGCAGGCCGGAGGGCCCCAGGGGGATCTTCAGTCCGTCCGCCTCCCGGCGCATCGTCAACGTAACCACAATCTCAATCGGCTCTGCCGGCGCAAACTGCTGTGCAGCCGGTGCAATGGTTACCTGGATGTACTTCTGTGGATTCAGAGCCAGATCAAGGTATCGTCGATCAAAATCCGCGATGACCTTGGCCACCTGCTGGATCTGGGCATTATCAGGCTGGCTGGCCGCAGAACTCGGGCCGCCTTGTGCTCGCATCACCGGCGATGGAGCGCTGGCTGCAATGCCCGCCAGGCGCTGGGCCAGGTTGTTCAGCCGACGGAAGGCTGGGCCACTTCTGGTACGTCGAAGGCCGGCGCTGGCCGCCTGTTTGGCCAGGGCCATCTGCCCTGTTCGTTCGTACTGGGCAGCCAGGATGTACGCAGCAAAGGGGTCGCTATCAGCCAGGCCGGCCAGTTGCTCCGTCGCCTGGCGAATGACCTGTTCGTTGCTGGAGGGTTCAGCCAGTTGAGCCGCCGCAAGAATACGCTGAATGACGGCAGACTTGCTGTCGGCGGCGGAAGCTGCAGTGGCATATTCCAGGGCCAGCTTCGAATCGCTCTTGGTCAGCAGGTTGAACCAGGCAATCTCAGCCTGAAGAGCGGGCGGCGGCTGGAATCGCGAAAGCATCTCCTGCTGTCGGAAGAGCACTTCTATCGCAAGGATCGTTGGCCGGGCCGACTGCGTCTGGCCGGCTAGTTGATATGCCTCGGCTACCAGTGCGTGCAGATCCAGATTTTGCGGATGGTCCTTCAACAGCGGCTGGAACAGTTCAATCGCTTTTGCCGCGACATTGGGGTCTTCCCTGACGGCTGCGAGGTCGAGCATCGCGCTCAAATACTGCGCCAGAAAGTTCCCCAGTTCATCACGTTCGACCTGGTGTGCCTGGACCAGTTTCCATACATGCTCGAAGAACACCAGAGAATCCTGATACAGGCCTAGCTCGTCGAGCATCTGTGCCAATTCCCATCCGATTGCGGGCTGGCCTGGCCTGGCCTGGATGAGTCCCAGCAACATGCTGGCTCGCCGGGATAGGTCCACCTGGCTATCTGCGGAGAGCATCCCGTTCACGGCTGCCTGGTTGCATGGATCATGAGCGAGCGCCTGGCCAAAAGCCTGCTTGGCACGCCCGGCGTCAGCCTTGGCTAGATACGTCTGACCAAGCATGGCGGCTGCCTCAGCCCGCAGAGGCTCGGGCAGAGCCCCATCGTCAGCCGCCTTTGCCAGCACAGCCAGCCGCTCATCGGCATCCCTGGCAGGAACCAGCGACGCATTGAGCCACCGCATGCCCAAGGCATGATCAGACGGTGCGAGGTCAAGGCATCGCTTGAGCGCTTGTATAGCGGGCAATGCCTTGCCCTGGCTTTCATAGATGTTGGCCAGCAGCCATTGCGATTGGGCATCGCCTGGCGAGAGTTCCTCCGCCAGATTCGATAGCGCCACCAGGCGGGCCGCCCTTGCCGGCGGCTTGGAGAGCGGCAGGGTCAGACACATCGCCGAGTGGCATAAACTTCGCGAGGCAAGCACATTTTCGTTTTCGCCGCCGGCTGCGGGCGCAGAGGAGCTTGGCTCAGCCGACATCACCCAGGCAGCACTGGCGGCAAAGAAGAAAGCCGCCATCAAGGCATGCCAGGGCTTGGCCATCGCCACATCATTCATATTCTCTCTCCGACGCCAACGGCACGGCCGGAATGGCCGATCCCCAGGATGCAGATAAGAACGCACCACCGGCAGAGCGGATATTCCGCCCTGCCGGCGATGATTGCTTACAAGAAATCAACCAGTACTACTTGTACTGCAAGGGAACGGCCACCTGGACCGGCTGGTTCTCTCGCATGATGGTCAGCTTGATCGGCTGCTTGGCCTTGGTTGCTTCTTCAACTACAGCCTTGTAATCACCACGGTTCTTGACGGGCTTGTCATTGACCTGTGTGATCAATTCATCCATCTTGACGCCGGCGATGTCGGCTGGTTTGTCTTTGCCTACAGCCACGACGATAAGACCTTCCTGCGTGGCCGGTATGCCCTTCTTCAACCACTCATCCAACGGGACTCTTTCCCGCAGCATCAGGCCCAGGGTCTGATCGGCAACCTGGAGTGCCTCAGCGGGCGTCTTTGGCATTTCACCGATGGTAACCCTGACGTCATGGGCCGGCTGATTCGGGCTTATGACGGTGAATGTGATGACCTCGCCGATGGCGTGCTGAAGCAATTCTCGCTGGAAATTCTGCACGGTCAAACTTGGATCGGGATTGGCGAGCTTCTCCAGTTTCTTTCCATTGATGGCCGTGATCATGTCGCCATCCTTCAGGAGGGCCTCAGCGGCCGGCTGCTTGGCAATGACGTTTTCGATGATGATCGCCGGTAGATCGATCTTTTGCAGCTTGGCGTTCTCCTCGCTCAGCGCCGTATAGTTCTGAATTCCCAGCCAAGGTGGACGCCGAACAGTGTTCGGTATATTCTCCTTCTTGAGCGCCTTGGCAAACTCTTCAACCGGCGTGAAGAACAGCGACTCCTCTTGCCCGCGCAGCGGCAGCGGCTGGCGGAAGGCCTCGCTCTGGTAGGTCAGGGCCAATTGTCGCAGAACGATGCCGATGCACTTGCCTTCGGTATTGAAGACCGGCGAGCAAACGTTCGTCAGCCGGCCGCCGGTGACCAGGGCAAGCGGCCCGGGCACGCGCAGCACGGCCGAAACAAATGCCGTGCCGAAATAGGGCGAATGGTTGCCGTCGCCGCCCATTATGCCGACACTGAAAACCTGCTGGCCTACCGCGGGCTTGGCATCGACAAACTCCACCGCCGTGAAATTGCCCTTCTCTTCAGCCTGGATATAGCTCAGGCCGTACACAGCATCGGAACCGAGGAACTTCGCCTTGATGGTCTTTCCTTCAGGCCCGGGCAGCAGAATCATCAGGTCGTTGATGCTCTTGTGGTCCAGAGTGAAATCAGCCAGGGCATTCGATATGAATGTGCCCGAGGCGTCGATGCAGATCGCCTGACCACGAAGGGGCATGTCGCCGTTTTCGCTCTTGATCGTGCACATAACGCCAACCACCGTTCCGCGAACCTTGTTGGCGACATCAGTGAATGTCTTTTCCGTGTCGGCGCCCAACGCGATAAGCGAAGAGCAAACTATCGCCAGCGCCGCCACAGCCGTCCGCAATTTCATCATGCGATCTCCTTCGCCCATTCAGGGCACATGTTTTGACATCTTTGAAAAAGTCTTATCTCTTTTTCGGCTTTCGACCTATGGGAGTTGAATCATTCATTTGCACCACCGGCCGGCGCTGCGCCCATGTCGGTCCGGCGCTGGCTGGCAAGAAACGCAAAACGATCATCATCGTAACACCCAGCACAAATAGAACCAACGATGTATACTGGTTGTGCGTCAACACGCCAGCTAATAGATCGTGGATGTTATCATCCGGAATCATCTCTTCCACGAATCGCGTTATCGGGTATAGCATCGCTAATAGCGCGAAGACCTGACCTTCGCGACTGCGCAAACGGTAGAACAGTGCCAGCAGGCCTGCAAGCACCAGCGCGTTGGCGATGCCAATAGCCTGACTTGGCTTTACGGGGTTGGACCACTCTTCCTGGGCCAGTTGCATCTCCTGGAAGGTCATCTGCCGCGGAGGGATCACTTCGCGGAAATCCTGGCCCAGGATAGCTGCGTGGGCAGGATCTGTCGGGCGCAGCAGCCGCTCATCGGGGCTCACCTTGGGCGGCAGCAGCCGACCGTGCTCGTCGCGAGGGTGAAATTGATGCTCATAAACCGGCGAAAGTTCGCTGGCCGACGAAAATGGCCCGGCAGTGCGATCCAGCTTGAGCAGCGGCTTAGGGTACATGGCAAACTTCATGCCCAGCGGGAAGTTGGCAGAGCATTCGGCCCCGTAGCAGCATCCATTGAGCAGGCAACCCGCCCGGCCAAACGCCAGGCCGATCATAATGCTGACAGCCAGGATATCCAGGTATCGCCGCACAGGCACTCGCTTGGCAAACAGATAGACGATGACAACCAGGCTGGCCAAGATCAGCCCGCCGTAGTAAATCAGGCCGCCGGAACTGACGTTGATGATTTCAAACAGCGGATTGCTCGCCTGTGCGAAACGGTCCCAATCCTGGATCACGAAGGCCGCCCGCGCCCCGGCGATGCCGGCCAGCACCGACAATATCCCCACGTGCGCGATGATGTCCGGGTTCTCGCCCATCCGCCGGCAGCGCCACTGGGCTATCGCGATACTGACGAGGAACCCGAGCACCAGCATCAGCCCATATCCAAAGATTCGCAAAGTCATGCTGTAGTGGGCCAATTCCAGGATAAAGGCCAGGATGGCGATGACCCCCGTGCCGCCGGCCAGGCCGCCGATAATTCCCGGACGGCCTTTAGCAGCGGCCTGGGCATTGTTGCCCTGAGGCGCGCCCGCTTTCAGACGCAGTCGCAAAATGCTTCCAAGTGATGCCGCGCCCGCGGCAATAAGAAGGTATATCGCGATGGTCACCGGCGATTCTCTGAGGATTATCAATCCGGCGACAAGTACCGCCCCGGCAGCACAGTAGACGGTGTTGCGCATTCGCCGGCGTCGATGCGCGCTTGGGCATTGCCCCATCGATGTCCATGCGAAGAAAAACGCTGCCAAGGCCATTGCTACACATCCTGCAATGCGCAGGTAAATGGCGATTGAGCCAAGATCCAGCGTTCCGAAATCAACGATGATTGGTTTCATGACGCCTTATTGAACAAGGAAGGCAGCTTGCGAACCGAAAGAAGGCTGCGCCTTTGCATCCGGCCTAGCTTGGCAGATCCTTTACCGGGCGGTTCTTACCATCCACGAGCACGATTTTTGGCTTCAACTCCGCCGCCTCTTGCGGGCTGACAAACGCAAAAGCCATGATGATGATACGGTCGCCCACGTTGACAAGTTTGGCAGCGGCGCCATTGACGCAGATTGTCCCGCTGCCACGCGGACCTTCGATGACATACGTGCGGAACCTCGCGGCGTTATCCAGGTCGGCTACCAGCACCTCTTCAAAGGGCATAATGCCGCTGCGGTCGATCAGGTCCCGATCAATCGTGATCGATCCGATGTACTCAACCTCAGCCTCCGTCACGGTGGCTCGGTGAATCTTCGCTCTCAGTAACTTCAGGAACATCGAACAAGACGCCTTTCATTAACACTGCGAGTCACGCAAACAAGACATGTATTTTAGAATCAACAGCCGCCGGGTTCTATGCTTTTTCCACTACCACGTTATCGATCAGCCGGGTTGACCCGAATTTGGCAGCCAGCGCAATACAGACAGACCCGTCAGTCTCTTCCACAGGCATCAGGCTGAATGGATCGACAACCTCCACGTAGTCAATAGTGCCATCAGGGGCGTGCGAATGTATACGCCTGCGGATCGCTTCGATGACATCGGCCGAAGGCGGGTGAGAATTGCGGATCATCTCTGCCGCCATCTTCAGCGACGCCGAGAGGGCCACCGCCTGTAGGCGATGCTCCTTACTGAGATAGACATTGCGGCTGGACATCGCCAGGCCATCGCTCTCGCGGACGATCGGGCAGACGACAATCTCAATCGGAAAGTTCAAATCGGCGGTCATCTGGCGGATGACGGCCGCCTGCTGAAAATCTTTGGCGCCAAAAAACGCCTTGTCCGGCTGGATTATGTTGAACAGCTTGCTGACAACCGTGCAGACGCCCGTAAAGTGCCCCGGCCTGCTTGCCCCGCAAAGCCTGTCGCCCAGTCGGGAGATGCTGACCTGGGCGAGGTTCCCGACCGGCGGGTAAATCTCATGCGCGTCAGGCATGAACACCACGTTTGCGCCGCGGCTGCGGCATAGATCGATATCATGCTGCGGCGTGCGCGGATAGCGAGAGAGGTCTTCATTCGGGCCGAACTGCATCGGATTGACGAAGATGCTGACGACGACAAATCCGCATCCGCCTCGCGCGGCGTCTATCAGGCTGGCGTGGCCGGCGTGCAATGCCCCCATCGTTGGCACCAGGCCGATTACCTTGCCTTCCTTGTGGGCCTTGGCCACCTGGCCACGAACTTCAGCGATCGTCTTAACTACATCCATTGCTTTTTCGTCCAAGCGTCATGTTACTGATTGTTGCTTGCTTCTCTTGCTGTCGTTTCCGTTGCAGTTGTTCACGGTCATCCGGTCTTCCGGTCATCCTGTCGTTCCCAAGCTACGGCGACGGGACATTCGATACGGCGGCAGCCCTGCCGTTGCCTTCGATATTCTGCTGTTCTAATGTTGGACATTCTGCGGTTCGCTGTCATTTAATTTCGGCCCTCGGTCTTCCGGTATCCGGTCATCCGGCATCCCGCCTCATCTTCTCCAATGCCTCCAGAACCGACGCCGCCACCTGTGCCGACTCCTGCGGGTCGCGAATGTCCCGCTCGGCCGTATTGATGGCCAGCACTGTGCAGTTGGCCCTTTCGGCGGCTTGATGATAGCCCTGCCGGATCGCCTGGAGAAACTCTGCATTCATGACGTGCTCGAACTGCCTGCCGCGATGATCGATGCGTTCCACTAGGCAAGGCACATCAGCATCGAGATGGATCAGCAACTGCGGCGGATGAATCATTCCATCAACTCGCTTGGCCAATCGCTCATAAAGGCGAAGGTCATCCGAACCCAGTCGCAAGGCCGCAAAGATGCGGTCCTGGCAGTAACCGTAATCGCTGATGAAGATTCCTTGCGTCGGCCAGTGTGCCACGGACAACTGCCTCAGCCGGGACATCAGGAAATACAACTGGCCAGGCAGCCGGGCCTCGCTGCTACCGGCGAATGATTCAGCCAGAAACGGGTTTCCCGCGTAATCTTCCTTGATGATCTCCGCAGGCAGCAGCCGCGCCAGGCCATTGGCCAGCGTGGTTTTCCCGACGGCTGGCGGGCCGATAATACTGATGAGCACAGCGGTCATTTCGACCGCTCCCGCCGCGCCATATCGGCCAGTAACTGCCCAGCCGACTTCCCAAGGATCGGGTGCATCGCGGCAGGCGCCAATTCGGCCAGCCCTTCCAGCACAAAACGCCGCTCGTGCATCCGCGGATGCGGAATCGTCAATTCTGGAGTGTTTATGACGGCCTGGCCCATAAGCAGGATATCGAGGTCGCACGTGCGCGGCCCCCACCGCTGCTCCTTGGTGCGGTCGCGTCCGAGGGCTCGCTCGATGTCCTGAAGTGCCGATAGGAGTTCGCGCGGGCCCAGCGAGGTCTGCACTTCGACAACGCCGTTGAGGTACCTTCCCTGGCCCGGCGGCCCGCCCTGGGGCACAGTCTCGATTAAATGCGACAGACGCAGCACAGACACGCCTTCGAGCGTATCGAGAATCATGACGGCCTTGTCCAGTATCGACTGCCGGTCGCCCAGGTTGCTGCCCAATGCAATATAAACAATCTGTTCCACAAATGAATTAAACCGCGCCCAGTGACAAATATCTACTGCGATGCATGCTAGCACGCTACTGCGTACGCGCCTTCAGCCATGACACATACTGGTGCGCCCGTCGCGTCGGTTCGGGCAGGCGGGCGGAGGTCGCGCACCGCAGCGTCCACGCTATGCACTCCTCCAGCGTGATCTGCCCTCCTATTGAAACATACAGCGGTTTGACGTTGTCGCGCGTCCGCAGGACAACGCCAACCTGCCGCCCCTGGAGAATCAGCCGCGTGCAACAGCCGCGCCGCCACGACGGATCTCGATGCTCCCCACATAGGCGGCTCTTGGCCACGCCGATGGTCGGCAGGCCGCTAAGCAAGGCGACGTGACTGGCGATGCCCAGCCCCCGCGGATGGGCCAGCCCCTGTCCATCGATCATCAGCAGGTCCGGCGCGGCAGAAGCCTCAGCGAGATTGCCAAGCACGTCGAGAATGGCCGGGGCCTCGCGGAAACTCAGCAAGCCCGGAACGTATGGAAAAGTGCAAGCCCTCGTAGTGTCGCTGCGAGTGATTATCTCCAGCGTACGTGCATCCAGCAGCACGGCCGCCGCAATTATCGTGTCCTTGTCGACGAACGCACAATCCACGCCGGCAATAGTTCGCACGGGGCGTGCCAGCGGGCAAACCCGCACCTTCTGTGAAAGAGCCTGCTGCAACGCGATGGCCTGCCTCGGCGTAATATCCCATGAATGCTCGATCACACTTTTCCCTTGTCAAGCCGCCTGGCTCACGATACTATTCTTGACTCGTAACGGTTCTTACTACAGGACATCAGAGGTGACCGATGCATTATCCGCATAAGATTTCGAATCGCAAAAGGGCCCGCAAGATTGGCTTCCGCGCCCGCATGAAGACCACCAATGGCCGCAAGACCATTAATCGCAAACGTCGGGCCGGCCGCAAGGTCCAGGTCATCTAGTTTTTCTTCCGAACTGCCTCTCGCTCCCTCTAAAACCAAAACCCTCGGATGTCCGAGGGTTTTGGTTTTCGCATTTGGATTCGGCGTCTCTTACAGCCCAACTGCCTTTCGCAGTGCCTTGGCCATGTCGGTGCGCTCCCAACTGAACTTGCTGCGGCCGAAGTGCCCGTCATGCGCCGTGTCGCGATAGATCGGCCGCTTGAGATCAAGGTGCTTGATGATCTGCTGCGGCTTGAGCGGGAAGAGATCGCGGACCACGCTGGAGAGGATAGTCTCATCCACAATGGACGTGCCTTCGCAGTTGACCAGCACGCTGACCGGCTCGGCGACGCCGATAGCGTATGAAATCTGGACTTCGCAGGCTGAGGCTATCTTGGCCGCGACGATGTTCTTGGCGATATAACGGGCCATGTAGCTGGCTGAACGGTCGACCTTGGACGGGTCCTTGCCCGAGAACGCCCCGCCGCCATGCCGGCCGCGCCCGCCGTAGGTGTCGACGATGATCTTCCGTCCCGTCAGGCCGGTGTCGCCGTGCGGGCCGCCAATCACGAACTTGCCGGTGGGATTGATGTGGAACTTGATCTTGTTGTTCCAGAGCTGAGGGGCCTCTTCCATTACGACCGGCTTGATGATCTTCTCGACAATTGTCTGCCGCGCCTTGCTGGACATGCAATCGTTCTTGGAATCTATCGCCTCTTCCGTGTGCTGAGTCGAAAGCACGATCGTGTCGATCCTGGCAGCCGCGCGGTCCTTGTACTCGACGGTTACCTGACTCTTGCCGTCAGGCCGCAACCACTTTACGATGCCGTCCTCGCGGGCCTGGCTCAGCCGGGCCGTCAGGCGGTGGGCCAACTGGATCGGCATCGGCATCATCTCTTTGGTCTCGTTGCAGGCAAAGCCGAACATCAAGCCCTGGTCGCCAGCCCCCTGCTCCTTCTGCTTGCCTGCCGTCACGCCGCGTGAAATGTTTTCGCTCTGGCCGTGAATCGTCTTCATCACCGCGCAAGAGCGGAAATCGAAGCCTGTCGTCGGATCGTCATAGCCGATGGAGCGAATGACCTCGCGGGCGGTGTCCTCCGCCTTCAGCAGGGCTTCCTCCGCCTTGTGATTATGAACAGTAATCTCGCCGGCCAGCACAACCAGGCCGGTGGTCACCAGCGTTTCGCAAGCCACGCGGGCCTCAGTGTCGAACGCCAGCAGGCTGTCCAGCAGCCCGTCGGAAATCTGGTCCGCCACCTTGTCGGGGTGACCCTTGGTGACCGATTCGCTGGTGAAGAAATGTCTTGAACCGCAATTGCAGCCGTTGTCATTGCCCATTTTCGTACAGATCCTTTCACCGG
Organism: uncultured Planctomycetaceae bacterium; assembly: GCA_964417755.1. Taxonomy (GTDB): domain Bacteria; phylum Planctomycetota; class Phycisphaerae; order SM23-33; family SM23-33; genus CAYQJH01. Next base: position 130 of record CAYQJH010000110.1, on the reverse strand, counting down.
CTATCCCTGCCGGTTGGTTAAGCAGATAGTCTACTGAAAGGCTGACGATTTGACAAGAAAGCTTCGCCACTCAGCAAGACGGATGCGATGTTGGAAGTCATTTGACGGGAAGAGGCTTGTGGGTAGATGG
>CAYQJH010000109.1:0-11671 GCA_964417755.1 uncultured Planctomycetaceae bacterium | reverse complement strand
AGGGCACAAACGAGAGGAAGCCGAGTCCCAAACTCAGGATGCATAACAGGCCCAACCCGAAGTACCGTAATCCCAACCCGAACAGATTGCCTTTGAAGCCGCGCATCATCTCCCTGCTGGCTCGCATGGCGGACATTGGCCCGAGATTCCTGTCGTCGGCCAGCAAATAGAAGGACTGGGAGTAACACAGCAAGACGATAACCCAGACGATGATAGCTGGAATGTAGGCCAGGACCCCTCCGAGAATGAATCCTTCATTTCCATGATCGGAATCGGCGACAGCCCCAATGAGCATGATCACCAGTCCTGGCAGCGCGGCCGCAAAGGCCAGCAGGCCGGCGAACAGGCTGATCAGCAGTATTGTTCCCAAGGCAGCGCCAAACCGGTTGAAGCCGGAGAACAACATCCCCATGTCGGCGCTTCCCCGGCGGACGAATGTCAGGAAGAAGATGGGCATGCTCAGCTTGAATGGGGCACTGACGATCACGGCGGCGACGCTGCCCAGCGGGATCAGGCCCAGGACAAGGCTGATCCCCATCTCTATCAACCATATAAGTACGCAGAATCCCATGGCCAGGCCCCATCGGCCTCGCAATAGTTCCAGGGCCTGGTCGTTGAGTTGACCGTTGGGCGTCTGCCCGCCGGTGCCGCCGGGCGGCGCGACGGCGACCATAGAAGCAATTGCGCTCGGCGGCGGGGAGATAACAGGAGTGAACACCGTGGCGGCCAGAACCCAATTGGCCATTCCCTCTTCCCATACATAATCGGTTCCCTTGACTCGTCCTTGCGCGACCCATAGGCCGAGTTCTTCCTTGGTTACCGGGCCATACTGCTGCCCGCCAACGTTGCAGTACCATCGTGCCATTGGCTTACCTCGAAAACAGAAACAAGAAACTGCACGTCAGTAGGCCCCTTGGATCGCGGTAATCGCTGTAATCAGCACGATGTCTTCCACGCTACAGCCGCGGGAGAGGTCGTTTACCGGCTTGGCGGGGCCTAGCAGCAGGGGGCCTAGCGCGGTGGCCTTGCCGAATCGCTCAACCAGCTTGTACGCGATGTTCCCGCACGAGAGGTCCGGAAAGACCAGCGTGTTGGCATAGCCTGCGACCTTCGAGCCTTTGGCCTTGCGCTGGCCGATCTCCGGGATCATGGCTGCATCCACCTGCAATTCGCCATCGACATTCAGGTCCGGCCGGCGCTGCTGAATGAGCTTTGTTGCGTCAATGACCTTCTGAACGGCCGGGCTCATCGCGGAGCCCTTCGTCGAGAAACTCATCATGGCCACTCGCGGCTCGGCCTCCAGCAACACCTTGCACGCCTCGGCCGCAAGGATGCCGATATCGGCCAGTTGCTCGACGGTCGGCTCGGGCACGACGCCGGTATCTGCGAAGATCACCGAGCCCTGGACGCCAAACTCTGGAATGATCGTGTTCATGACGCTGCATGAGGTAATCGTCTTGATGCCCTTGGCTGGGCCGATGCCGAACAAGGCCGCCCGCACGGTGTCGGCTGTGGGGCTCATGCCGCCGCTGACCATGCCGTCGCTGCGGCCCTGGCCGACCATAAAGCCCGCGAAATACATCGAGCGGCAGATGAACGCGTCGGCCTGCTCGTAGGTCATGCCTTTGCTTTTGCGCTTCTCACAGAGCATGGTGGCGTAGGTCTTGCGGTCGCTGTCTTCCAGATGGTTGACGATCTCCACGCCGGCGAGGTCGACGCCGATTCGCCCGGCCTGGTTCTTGATAGTCTTCTCGTCGCCCAGAAGGGTTACGCGGGCATATTTGAGGTCGGTGATCTGGCGGGCGGCCCGCAGGGTACGATCATCCTCTGCCTCCGGCAGGACGATTCGCTTGTTGGCGGCAATGGCTCGCTGGGTGATGCGCTGAACGACGGGATTCATAATTTGCCTTTTTGGTATTAGTGGGTTACGATGGCCGAACTCTCGGCGGCAAGTCATGTTAACCGCCAAAGCCAATTATGTCGAGTACGGACATGGTTCATCAGAAGGTTCATTACCTCGAGAAGTTGCAGGTTCAGATCGCCACGGCCATCGCATTGGCGGCGATTTACTTCCTCGTCGCGCCGTCATTTCGCCTGGCCGACCCAGCCGAGGCCTTGGCCTTTGTGCCCGCCGCTGCGCCGGCTATGCTGGCCCGCTTTGCCGTCCTTGTCTGGGTGCTGGCGGCTGGGATGGCGATAGCCACCATACGAACCCGCCCCGAGGGGGCCATGATCGCTACGCTCATCGCCGCCGGCGGCGTAAGCCTTCGCAGCAGCCAGTTGCGGACGATCTTCTGGAGGCAGGATGCATCGATTCCGTCCGTCTATCTCCAGATGGCGGTTGAACTGCTTGTGATGCTGGCAATTTTGCTGGCGGCCTATGCGATCATCATCGCCATCCGCAAGGCTGTCAGTAAGATGAAGCCAGCCTGGGTGTGGTCTTCGCCTGTGTCTGCAACGCCGCCTGCACCTGCCAAGCCGTCAGCCAAGGGCAAGACGCCGGCTGTCCCATTTGCCGACCTGAAGACGCAGCAGAAGTTGTTGACCGTGCTGAGCAACCTGGCGGTCAGCCTGGCGGTGGCCTTCGTGCTGGTGCTGTTGCTTATGCGCACGCCGTCTGACTGGCATGGCGACGCCCAGCGCGGGCAGGTGATCTTTGCTCTGCTGACTGCCTGCCTGCTGGCGGTGCTGATAGCACAGCACGTTGCAGCGTGTCCATGGCGCCTACTGGCCCTGCTGATGCCGATAGTTCTCGGGATTGTCTTCTGCGTCCTGGCTTGGGCAACCCATGTTGGCAGCGGGCTTAATGCCTGGATCAGCGTCAGGAGCTATGCCTCGGCCCTGCCGATCGACTGGGCGACAGCCGGCTGCGGTGGCGCGATGATCGGCTTTTGGATCAGTTCCCGCATGAGCGAGGCCAAGCAGCTCGAAGACCACGACGGCCAGGGAAAACGGTAAGGCCTCAGTTCCAGGGGGCAAACATGGAAGTGTCGTTGCCGTTGTGGTGCAGGCGGAACGCCCGCACCACGATTGCCCTCTCTGTAACTGAGGCCTTGCGGGGACCTTGAAAACACTACAAGCCGTCAGCCACCACCTCGAAATATGCCTGCGGATGCTTGCAGACGGGGCAGGTTTCGACGGCCTTGTCGCCTTCATAGACAAAGCCGCAGTTGCGGCAGCGCCATTTCACGCGCCGCGGCTTGGCGAACACCTGGCCGGACTCAAGATTGGCCAGCAGCTTCTTGTAACGCTCCTCGTGCTCCTTTTCGATCTTCGCCAGGCCGTCGAACATGCGGGCGATTTCGTCGAAGCCTTCCTCCCGCGCGATCTTGGCCATGCCTGGATACATGCTGGTCCACTCGTAGTTTTCGCCGCCGGCGGCGGCCTTCAGGTTGGCGGCTGTGTCGCCGATCCCCGAAAGCAGTTTCAGGTGCAACTTGGCATGTTCCTTTTCGTTGTCAGCCGTCTCAAGAAAGATGGCTGCAATCTGCTCGTAACCTTCCTTCTTGGCCGCCGATGCGAAATATGTGTACTTGTTGCGGGCCTGTGACTCGCCGGCGAACGCTTCCTTCAGGCACTGCTCTGTCTTGCTTCCCTTAAGCTCAGCCATTTTCTACTCCTTTCATGATGTCCAAAAACGAGCGATCTCCCCTTGATTATATCGTCCAGCCTTCCTGATTGCCTTGAATGGCCGCCAGGTGCAATGACTGGCGGCAAGGTGGTGCCCTCCCAAAGCACGTGGCGCCACCCAAAGCACTTGGTGCCACCCCCAAGCGCCGTTGTCGTTTGCTTGGGGGTGCTGGCCCGATCAGCCGAACACCCCCAAGGGTACTTGGGGGTGGCACCACGCCACGACGCGCGAACAAGATGTCCGCGACACGGCTGGCGGCAACTTTTGACTTCCGCCCGGTTGAGGCAGAATGGTATTCTTTGCGGCGAACTGCCGCCTGGTGTGCCACAGGTCTGAGGCAATTGATAAGAGGTCTATATGGCTATTACAAGACAAGCTATTTCCTGGAATGCCCAGACGACCCCGCCTGAGCTTCACTCCATGCTCCGCGTGCTTGGCGAGCACTATCCTATCACAGAGGGCGCCAAGCGCGGCGCGATCCGGGTCAAGTTCCAGCCCGGTGCGAGCAAGGGCAGTGTCGAGGTTGCTCTCCACGGCCGGGAAGCTGAAGTGAAGTACGATCAGCCGCTGCACGCCGCCCGCGGCCTGGGTGCTGTTCTGGCCGGCCTGGTGCAGCCAGAGCGGCCTTACAGCGACTTCATCCCGTTCGAGACATTCGGGATCATGCTCGATTGCTCTCGCAATGCGGTTATGACGGTTGAGCACGTCAAGTGCTGGCTGAGGCAACTTTGCCTGCTGGGCTACAACATGGCCATGCTCTACACCGAGGACACCTACAAGCTGCCCGGCGAGGAATACTTCGGCTACCTTCGCGGCGCGTACAGCCAGCGGGAACTCAAGGAGATCGACGATTACGCCGCCAGCATCGGCATGCAGATGATCGGCTGCATCCAGACGCTGGGCCACCTGGAGCAGATCCTGCACTGGCCGGCCTATGACAAGGTCCGCGACACCGGGGCGGTCATGATGGTCGATGAAGAGCAGACCTACCAGTTGATCGAGAAGATGCTTGCCAACTTCGCCCAGTGCTACCGCAGCAGGCGAATCCACATCGGAATGGACGAGACGCACGATCTCGGCCGGGGGCGCTTCCTCGACCAGAAAGGTTACGAGAGGCCATTCGATATCTTCAACCGCCACCTCAAGCGCGTGATCGAGCTGTGCAAGAAGCATGGCCTCTCGCCGATGATCTGGTCGGACATGTACTTCCGCATGGGCAGCAAGACGCAGGCCTACTACGACGCCGATTGCCTTGTGCCCGATGATGTCAAGGCGGCTATGCCGCGCGAGGCGCAACTGGTCTACTGGGACTATTACCACAAGACCAAGCAGGAGTACGCCGACATGATCGACCGGCACCGGGCCCTGGGCTTCGAGCCGATCATGGGCTCGGGCGTCTGGACGTGGCGATGCCTGTGGTATCAGCGATATGAGACGGAGAGCTCGGCCGGCCCGTGCGTGGCCGCCTGTCGCGAGAAGGGCCTGAAGGAAGTCTTCTTTACCATGTGGGGCGACGATGGGGCCGCGTGTGAATTTGACTCCGCGATGGCGGGCCTGGCCCATACAGCCGAGATCGCCTATCGCGGCGAGGGCTTCGCGCAGGACGACCTGGACAAACGTTTTGCAGCCGTCTGCGGCAGCGATTACAGCCTGGTCCGCGACGCGTCGGCCCTGAACCTGCCACACCTGGACGTGCTGTGGGACGACCCGATCCTGGGCATCGTCTGGAAGGATCTGCTGACCAAGGATGCGGATGTTTGGAACAAGGCTGTTATCGACTACCAGGCGCTGCTTGCTCGGCTGGCGCCGGTTCGCAAGCAGACCCAGCCGATCGACTTTGCCCATGCGATAGCCATGGTCGAGTTCATGCTGGCCAAGACGCAGCTTAAGCTGGACCTGGAGAAGGCCTACGCGGCGCGCGACATGGCCGGGCTGCAGGCGGTGAGGATGCAGATTCCGCAGGTGATTCGAAGACTCGACGCGCTGCATGTTTCCTTCCGCAGGCAGTGGTATCGGCGGAACAAGCCGCACGGCTTCGAGACGCTTCAGCTTCGCCTGGGCGGCATGAGACTGCGATACCAGGAGCTTGCTCAGCGGCTGGCGGAACTGCAGGCTGGCAGGATCAGCAATATCCCTGAGATGGACGAAAGGATCGCCAAGGGCGGCTTCATCTGGCCGGCCCGCAACGTGATGAATGGCTCCGTAATTGTCTGATGTTGTGGATCGCCGATTTCGGAAGCCCCCTGCGGAAGCAGGGGGGTCCCCCCGCCTTCCGGCGGCGGCTTCCAGCTATGAGGAAACCTATGACAAAGATTGCCATCACCGGGGCTGCCGGCAGAATGGGGCGGCGGATCGCCGCACTGGCTATTGAGTCCGAACAGTTCGATATCGTTGCCGCCCTCGAGGCCGCCGGCAGCCAGCTCATCGGGCAGGATGTTGGCGAGTTGGCCGGAGCAGGGCAGTTCGGCGTGAAGGTTACTGCCGGCCTGGAACAAACCCCGCAGGTGGTGATCGACTTCTCCACGCCCGAGGCCAGCCTGGCCCTGCTGGAGACCTGCCGGCAGAAGGGCGTCGGCATCGTCATCGGCACGACCGGCTTTACGCCGTCGCAGCAGGCAGCCATCGCCGACGCGGCGGCGAGCATTCCGGTTGTCTTTTCCGCCAACATGTCTGTCGGCGTGAATGTATTGCTGGGAATTGTGGCCGAGACAGCCAAGGCGTTGGGCGGCGACTACGACGTCGAGATCGCCGAGACGCATCATCGCTTCAAGAAGGACGCACCTTCCGGCACAGCGTTGGCCTTGGCAAAGTCCATCTGCGCAGCCTTGGGCAAGGATGCCGGCGAGACGATGGTGTATGGCCGGGGCGGCCAGTGCCCGCGCAAACCCGGCGAGATCGGCATGCATGCCCTGCGAGTGGGCGACACTATCGGCGAGCATAGTGTCTACTTCGGCAACCTGGGCGAGACGATCACCATCAGCCATTCGGCGCACACGCGAGACACATTCGCCCGCGGCGCGTTGCGGGCGGCTGCATGGCTTGCAGGCAAGAAGCCGGGCCTGTACAGCATGGCCGACGTCCTGGGATTGTAGATGCCGTTGTGGTGCAGGCGCCTGGCCTGCATGTTCTGGGTGATGGTGCCGTGGTTTGCGCAGCGAAGCGGAGCAACCACGCCCTGGGCCTTCAACTCGGTTACTGTTGCAGCGGCTTCAGGCCGTGGGTCTTGCGGATCTGCTGGGCTGCCGCGAAGAGATGCCGCTGCGATTCCAGCAGCGATGCGAGGTTGCCGGTGGTGATGCCCAGGCAGGCGGCGGCTGATGAAAGCTGGCCCTTGCAGGCCTCCAGCAAGTCCAGGAGGAAGCAGGCGACCTGCCAGAAGCGATGATCCTTTGGGCCGACATCCAGACGTTTTCTGCCCTTGGCGTCGCCGCCGCGAGCGACGAACATGCACTCTGCCACAGTTGCAGGAATGGCGACAGTAGCTGGATCAATGGCCTGGCGTAATTGGCAGGCAATGTTCATCCGCAGACGGGAGATGGCCAGGCGTTTGTTCTCGTGCTGGCTTCGCGAGTCGTCGCCGTGAGCTGAGATTCCGGTGGGGCGGTGCTTGAGGCGGATGGCCGAGGACACCTTGTTCCGATGCTGCCCGCCGGGGCCGGAAGACTTGTACGTGTGCAAGTCGCACTGGGCCAGCATCGCCGCATCATCGAGGCAAAGATAATCAATGTTCTGCGCCATCATGCCCATCATACGGCCGGGAAGCCCGCGGCGGAAGCTCACGCGGGCAAACGATCAGGGGCCAGTTCGCGAAGGAACTGTTCGCACGGCAGGCAGAGTACATTGTTGATCTTCAGCCGTTCCCGGCCGCCATATAGCACACATGCCTTGGCTTGTGGATAATCAGTAAGGAAGGCCGTCAAACCTCTGACATCCTTGGGTGTGACCGAAGCGGATCGCTTGACCTCGAGCGCGACGAAGACATCAGTGCCATAGACTACGAAATCGACCTCTAAGCCAGCCTTGGTTCGCCAAAAATGCAGGCTGTGTTCGCCGCGGCTGTACGCGATCCAGGCGCGCAGATGCTGCGCGACCAGGCCTTCCAGGCAGGCGCCGCCGATTTCTTCAGGCGAGTCCAGCGGCCCCTTAGGCCTGATGGACCGAAACACGCCGGCATCCATGTAGTAGAACTTGGGATGCTGTACAAGCATCCGCTGAGCGCGCCTGGAGAACACCTGCAGTCGGAAACCCAGAAGCAAGTCCTCCAGCACCTCAACGTATCCGTCGACGGTCTTGCGATTGACCTGGCATTCGCGCGCCACTTCGGCGGCGTTCAGCACGGAAGCATGAGAAAAACTGATTGCTTCGAGAAACCGCGCGAAATTACCGACATTTCGAACAAGGCCTTCAGCCTGCACTTCCTCGCGAAGGTAAAGCGAGACATAGGATCGCAATGTCTCTTCGGGGCTGGCCGAGCCCAACACCAGCGGGAGCATCCCAAGGCGCAAGCTCCTGGCGAAGTCGAACTCATGTCCTAACTCCGCAGCCATAAAAGGATGCAGCGTCTTGAGCACTGCCCGCCCGGCCAGCAGATCGGTCCCGGTGCGTTTGAGCTTTCTGGAACTCGAACCGGTCATGATGAACTGCAAGCCTCGCGCGCGATGGGCCTCTATGAGACGATGCGCCTCGTCCAGCAGCGATGGAACCTTCTGTATCTCGTCGATGACAATCGTCTTGACGCCGGGATTACCCGATATCAATTCGCCAAGCCGCTCGGGACGAGCAAGGTATGTCCTGAACGCCTCCTGGTCGAGCAAGTCGATGTAGATCGCTCGCGGATAGGCCTGGCGCAGCCAGGTCGACTTGCCCGTACCCCTGGGGCCAAATAGAAAGAAGCTTCCTTTCCCGCCACTCAAAAGACGAGTTACTAACTCCATAAATGCATCCTTTTAGGAATTACTAACTCATTTTCGGCATAATTAAGCCGCAAGTCAACCCAGAATTCATTACGGAGTGCCTGTCTGCTCTGAACAACCCTGCCTCTATTCGCGCTGCTCCAGCAGCCAGGCGACGACTTTATCGATGCCTTCATTGGCCCGGCAGGAGACGTGGAAGATTGGGGCATGCGGGTTGACCGCCCGCACGCCGGCTGTGAAGAAGTCCATGCGGAATTCTACGTGGCCAAGCAGGTCTGTCTTGTTCAGGATAATTGCATCACCGGCGGCGAAGATGCCGGGGTATTTCACCGGCTTATCGTCGCCCTCTGGAACCGAGGCAATGACCAGCCGCTTCGACTCGCCCAACTGAAAATCCACCGGGCAGATCAGGTTGCCGATGTTCTCGATAAAAATGAAGCCAGGCCCTGTAAGCTTCAGATGCTCAAGCGCGGCCGCGATCATGTTGGCATCCAGATGGCAGGCGCCGTTGGTGTTGATCTGCGTGGCTCTAAAGCCCATCGCCAGCAGTTTGTCGGTATCGAGAGACGACGCCACGTCGCCCTCGATTACGCCTGATTGCAGGCCGTCGGGCAGGCCCTGGAGAACCCTGGTGATGACGCTAGTCTTACCAGCCCCCGGAGAGGCCATCACGTTAACCGCCAGCAGCGATAAGCCATTCATGGCCTGAAGATTTTTCAGGGCCTGCTGGTCATTGGCTGACAGGACATTCTTGCCGGCGTCGATCTTGATTCTACTCATCTTGGAGGATCTCCAGGCTTTCGAGGATAATTTCGTCGCGTCCGCCTTCCAGGCTGTTGGGGCCGCCGCACTTGCCGCAAAACACTTCCACGGGCCCGCTTCCATCGTAATCGCTTGCCTGTCCGCACGTGCGGCAGAGGAGCCTGGCTGGGGCGATCTTCATCTCCAGTTCGGCACCCTCAGCCGGCGTGCCTTGGCTAAGCTGCGCCATGTACATAGACAAACATTCCTTCTCTACGCCCGAAAGCACCCCAGCGGTGACGACCAATTTAAGAATCTTCACCTTGCCGGCTGGCAAGGCTGCCAACGCGGCATCGAGCAACCCTTGTGCTATGCCTGCTTCATGCATGAACGAAAGGCTCCAGGCTTCAGGAACGGCGACGACAACGGCGGCTCCGGACTTCCGGCTCCCGGAACGACAACGACAGGCAATGGTCATGGCGGCGGCGTTGTCTGGCATTGCGTTCTGCTGTTACTACATTCTACCGGACCACATTCTACCGGGCGGGTGGCTGGCGGGCTTTACCTATAATGAATTAGCCAGCCGGGCCTGGCTGAGGGGAAAGAGGCCGGGGCCGGCCGTCGCTGAGGAGTGCGATGCAACACGCCTAGAAGTTTGCGAGGGAAAAACATGCTTCGCAGTGCAAGCAAGCTCAAGAACTTTCGGATACTTGCCTCCGACGGGGAAGTCGGCAAGGTCAAGGATATCTATTTCGACGACCAATCGTGGACCGTCCGGTATTTTGTCGTGGACACCGGCACGTGGCTCAAGAGCCGACAGGTGCTTGTCTCGCCGGTGGCTGTTTCGCAGGCGCGATGGGAGCAGCAGGCCCTGGACGTGACGCTCACCCGCCAGCAGGTGCATAACAGCCCGGGCATCGATGCCGACAAGCCTGTTTCGCGCCAGCAGGAGACGAGCCTGGTGCAGTACTACGGCTGGCCGATGTACTGGGAAGGCTACTTTGCGGCATATCCGCCGGTAGGAATGGCAATGCCGCTTCAGCCAGCCATGCCTGGGATGGGGCCGGCCACGATCGCAGCAGAAACCGCCGTCGTTCAGCGGCAGCAGAAGGGCGATCCGCATCTGCGGAGCCAGCGCGAGCTTGTCGGCTACGACATCCACGCCATAAATGGCGACGCCGGACACGTCGACGACATGCTCGTCGAGGACGGCCAATGGATCATGCGGTACATCGTGGTCGATACGCGCAACTGGCTGCCGGGCCGGCGCGTGCTGATCTCGCCGCAATGGGTCCTCTCGGTGGACTGGCTGCGGCGCAAGGTCGGCGTAGACCTGCTGAAGAAGGAAATCAAGCAGGCGCCCGTGTTCGACCCCACGCAGGAAGTCACTCGCCAATACGAAGACGCCGTGTTTGAATACTACGGCCGGGACAAGTACTGGCTGTGATGCGCCAGTAGATTGCTACGCTAAAGGCCGCGGATTTTTTACGCTACCATCTTGCGTTGGTGGTGTTCAAATGAGAGCATATTGAAGACAAGAGCTCAATTGCCTGGAACGAACAAGGAACACCATCATGCCAAAGAACTCCCTTTCCGCCGCTGTCATAGTAATTCTTGCCTGCGCCATGCCTGGCACAGCCGTCGCCGCCGCGACATCCCAACCCGCCTCGGCCGCCGCGCAGGGCGGGATGAAGGTTCGCATAGGCAGCATCAGCGTGCCGGCCGACTGCGCCTTGGCCAGGAAGGAGCATCCCCGCATGCTCTTTACCAAGGCCGATTTGCCCGGCATCAAAGAGCGAATCAAGAAGCCAACTCTCAAGCCTATCTACGATCGGATGAAGAAGACGGTGGATGATCAGATGGCCCAGGGCGTGGAGGCGATGGCCAATCGCGACCCAGCCCAGGTGCTCGTGCCGCTGGGGCTGCTTTATCACATCACCGGCGAAGAGAAGTACGGCCAGGCCTGCCGGGCTGTTACGCTCAAGGCGCCGTTTGGCGTCTATTCGACGATGGGCGCGTATGGCTATGACCTGATCTATGACCTTCTCAGCCCGCAGGAGCGCCAAGCTTGCGAGAAGAAGATGCTGGACTACGCCCGCCGCGGCTCGCCCACCACCACCGACTTGGTACCCCTGACCAATGCAGTAGGCATCTGGGGCAGTGGCCAGAATGATGACGAGATGGCTGACATCATTTCGAAAGTCTACCAGGCCGTTTTGGCGCGTAAGAAGTACCTGGACGAGTGGGCGGCGGATCGCGGCGGCGACGGCAACAGTCATGACTATCTCGGCCAGCACGAGTACGTAGGCACGATGGGGGCGCTTCAGGCCTGGCGGGCAGCCACCGGAGAGGATTTGTTCGAGGGCTTCAACTGGGCCAGGACGGT
>CAYQJH010000108.1:9737-11802 GCA_964417755.1 uncultured Planctomycetaceae bacterium | reverse complement strand
CCCCTCCGGCCGCATCATCATCGATGGCCAATTGGCAACCCCCGGACAAGCTGAACTCTATGCCGCTCCGCCTGAGGCCCTGGCGCGCTTCGACGTGGACATGTCATCTGGCGACATGGATACCTTCCTGCGGATCTATGACAGCCGCGGACGCCGCCTGGCCGGCAACAATAACGCTGCTCGCGGCACCACCGACAGCCACCTGAGCATCAAACTCAAAGCCGGGAAAACCTATTACATTCGCACAGCCGCCGCCGACGAAGCCGCCGGCAGCTATAGCCTCAACCTCCGCAGCTTCGCCTACGATGATTATCACAATACGCTGGCGACGGCTGACAACTGGTCCTTGAGCCCTTACGGAAGCGGCACGCTGCGCGGCACGATGAATTATGGCCGGGACGGGGACGTCCTCAAGATCGTTGCCACTAAGACTGGGCAGATGCAGATCGACATGAGATCGGCCACGCGGCGCAGCATGCTCAACTGCGAGCTGGCCATTTATGATTCCAACGGCGTCCAGATCGTCGCCAATGACAATGCCGGCGGCACGCTGGATTCTTCTGTGCGTTTTGATGCCGAAGCAGGCAAGACCTACTACGTCCTGGCCTACAGCCATGACGGCAGCACCGGACGCTACACACTGCGGGCGGCGACCGTCCAGAAGGCGCCGACTCCTCCTCCACCGCCGCCGCCGACTCCAAACCCTGATCCGAATCCGCCGGAGGATGTCGTCCCGCCAGCGGATCCCGATTATCAGTTGGCCCCAGGCGCCACCATCAGCGGCCACGTCGTCAGTACGCAGAGCGGCCTGCAGTTGGTGGTCCTGGGCACCGACCAGGCGGACGTCATCACTCTGTCGCAGACAGGCGGGCGCATCACGCTGACGACCTCCGCGGGTGCCACGAATTTTGATGGCACGTTCAGCACGATAAGCATCTACGGCTTTGGCGGCGATGATGTGATTCGCATCAGCAACAGCGTCTCGATCATCTCCGCGATGTATGGCGGAGCCGGCAATGACAACATCTTTTGCGCCGGAACAGCCGCGGACATCCTCTTGGGCGAGGACGGCAACGACCTGCTGGTCAGCGTCGGCGGCTCTGCCGACAACCTGATCGGCGGGGCCGGCCTGGACAGCGTCTGGAAGGACAGTACAGACGCCATGGCTGATGCCTCCTCCGCCGAAGACAGCGCCGCCAGCGTCCATTCGATCACGGAGTTCTACCAGCCTTACACAAGCGATAAGGCCAGCGCGAAATACGTCAGCCTGGAGATCGCCGGGCAGAACCTGGTGGACCCGACGATCAACGGTTATGCCGGCGGCTATGCCAATTTTGCCAGCAGGCCGCTCTTTGCGGACAGCCCGGAGTTCAGCGACATCGAGCAAGGCGCGTTGGGCGATTGCTATCTGCTTGCCTCGCTGGCCAGCCTGACACAGAGCGACCCGACGGTCATCGAGCAGATGATCGCCCCGCTGGGCGACGGCACCTATGCGGTTCGTTTCTACCGCGGCGGCAAGGCCGTCTATCTGCGGATCGACGCTGACCTGCCGGTCTCTCGCGGCCAGAGCCTGGCCTACGCCACGCTGGGCAGCGACAACGAACTCTGGGTGCCGCTTATCGAAAAGGCATATGCTTATTTCCGCTATGCCGCCAACAGCTACGGCAGCATCGAGGGCGGCTGGATGGGCACGGTTTACCAGGAGATCACCAATGTGTCAGCGGGCTACCATGGCACCAGCGGCTCTTCAAGCAGCCTGGTGAGCTACATGATGAACCAACTGGCCGCCGGCCACGCGGTAACACTGGCCAGCAAGGCCACGGCCTCTGGCCCGATCGTCAGCAACCACGCATACATGCTCGAAGGCGTTGAGTCCACAGCCGACGGCGTGTTCGTCACTGTGTACAACCCCTGGGGCATCGATGGCAAGAACTGGGACTCCAACAGCAACGACGGCCTGCTGAGGCTGCCGCTGAGCACGTTCCAGGCGCAGTTCGTTGGGATCTCGGTCTGCATGGTGTGAGAATGGCAGACTTCAGGCTCCAGACCTCCGGCTTCAGGAACG
>CAYQJH010000108.1:0-9637 GCA_964417755.1 uncultured Planctomycetaceae bacterium | reverse complement strand
CTGCATGGTGTGAGAATGGCAGACTTCAGGCTCCAGACCTCCGGCTTCAGGAACGACAGAAACAACACGGCTGCAACACTCATCGGCCGCCCCAATCTCCAGGGCCGCCGAGGGGTTTCGAGGATCGGCGCGACAGCTCTTTCTGCGTAGGAATGGGCTGTCGCGCCACTTTTTTTACCGGCGGCTTCAGGCTCTAGACTTCAGGCTTCAGGAAAGGCAACGACAACGACAGGCTTCAGGCTCAAGACCCCAGTCTCTAGGAACGACACGGCAACGGCAATCTCTCTGACGCGCATCACACGATCTTGTTTTCCTCACGCATCAAAGGGCTGTTTGGCGATAAATCAAATGATCCTTTTGTCAGTGGCGCGGGCATCCTGCCCGCGCGTATCGCGGGCGAGACGCCCGTGCCACGAACGGAAGTCTGAAGCTGGTTGTTGTTGCTGCTGCCGTTGCGTCGTTGCCGTTTCTGTTGCCGTTCCCGAAGCCCGGAGCCGGAAGCCCGAAGCCCGTTGTTAGTCGTTGGAGCCTTCTCATGGATGAGAAAACACATCAAGTGCCTGTCGATGCATGCGAGGGTCTCTTTGTGCCAGAGGGGGATGACCTTCCTCAAGCGCAGGCGCAGGCGGATGTCGGCATGGATAATGCCGATCAGAGCGTGGCCCTGATTACCGGTGGCACAGCCGGCATCGGTCTGGCAACTGCCATTGAACTGGCGCGCCTGGGTTGGTCTGTCTGTCTTCAGCATTTGCCAGCCTGCTCGTGCGAGCAGGCACAGCGGGCGGTGCAGCAGGCGGCTGAATCGGCCGGCCGGGATGTGCAGGTGCTAACCAAACCCGCCGACCTTTGTGACAGCCGGCAGCGAGAGCAACTCATAGAGCTAGTTCTGGAGGACTTCGGCCGAATCGACATGCTCGTCAACACAGCTGCCGTTGCGCCCGCAACCCAGGAAGACCTGCTGGAACTGACAGAGAGCACCTACGCCGCCACCATCGAGAACCTGCTGACCGCCAGCCTGTTTCTGACACAGCGGATCGCCAGCGAGATGGTCCGCCTGGTTGAGGCCGGCCGTCTGGAAAGCCCCAAGATCGTTACGATCAACTCGATCAATGCCTATACCAGCAGCGTGGACTCTGCCGCTCAATGCATGGGTCAGGCTGCCTTGGGCATGATGACGCAGCTCTTCGCCGACCGCCTGGGCGAGTATGGCATCGGCGTGTACGAAGTACGGATCGGGATCCTGGCCACAGCCGCCAGCGACGCGTCCCACGCCCGGTACGACTCGCTCATCGCCGACGGCCTGACGCCGATCCGCCGCTGGGGCCGACCCGGCGACGTCGCCCGCGCCGTCTCAGCCATCGCCCAGGATTTGCTGGGCTTCTCGACGGGCCAGGTAATCAACGTCGATGGAGGCTTCCACCTACGCCGGCTGTAGGCGCAATCTGGAACCGCAGAATATCGAAGTAACGACAGCACCTCGCATTGACAAAGCCGGCTGATGTCTGCGGTTGCCGTTGGTTGCCTATGGGCCAAGACCTGAGCGAACGGGACAACCCATACAAGCACGAAGATTTCAATTGAGATTAGCTATTAGCAGGGTAGGATGCCATTCATAATGGTCTAGACGCTGGCGACGGGAGACCAAGACTTTCGTCATAGATGTTTATGGAGATACCCAGAGATGTGGCACTGGGACCAAGGGCATTTGGCCTATTTTCAATTCGACGCTTTGCGACAAATTGCGGCCTTTGTCAATGCAAATGATTTCAAGAAGGCGAGCAGAGAAAAGTTATTAGAATCGACCGGCCTAGATTTTGCGGCCCCCAAGACACATAGCCCTTGGAGAAACTATTCACGGGCGCTCAAATTATGCTTGCTCGTAACTGAGCGCCGTCAGGAAGCACGATCCACGGCGGTGGCCCACATCTTAGCACAGCCTGGGGCAGTCACCTGCGATGAATATCTTCACTTCTTGGTGCGAGCCACAACCGATCCTTCCCCTGCCTTGCAGGACTGGCGGCCCAATGCGACTTTCAGATATCCATTGCTCTTTGCGCTCAAGTATCTGTTGGCAAAGGCCGCAATGGACGAATACCCTGTCGCGGGCATCGACGAAGTGATCGGTGCATACAAGAAGACGGCGTTCATCGGCACCGAAGATCAGAGCCAATTCATCACCACTATTAGGGACAGGGTTGATTACGCAGCAATAGGGCAGACGATCAGCCATAACGTTCGCAGGCAGGCTCGCGAAAGCTTGCTTGTCATTTCCCAGATTTCGTACCTTCACGTTGACGCAAGCAACATCACCGTGTCACTACATCCGAAGGACGCCAACTCGATCTTTGACGACTTGCACCCGATTGTCGGCCCCTGCGCTCGCAGCCCGGAGGCGGAAATACTAAGATTGGCATCGCTCTTTCAGGATGGAAGCACGAGCATCGACTTTGACTTTCCCCACACGATTATAGACGATGTCGTCGAGAGCGGCTTTCACGAGGGTAACAAGGTCAAGAAGACGCATGTTGTAATCGAGCGAAACGCAGCGCTGCGAATGCAGTTCTTTGCGGTCCGTTCGGCACCAATCTGCGATATCTGCCGCCTCGAAACCGCAAAATCATATCCGTGGACAGATCGGGTGTTAGATATTCACCATCTTCTTCCACTTTCATCGGGCACCCGGGTCGAAGAGAGCAGCACCACGTTCGATGATCTTGTTCCTATCTGCCCAACTTGTCACAGAGCAACTCATCGCTTCTACGACAAATGGCTTGCTAAGATGGATCGCAAAGATTTCAGGAATAGGCAGGAAGCGCGAAACGTTTATGGGGACTTGAAGCAGCAATTCGCTGGGCTGGTATATGCCTAAGAATCCCAGTAGTCAACTTCACCTGACAGAGCAGCGCAGGCTTCTGGCCAAGGCAGCAAAGACTGGTGAGCCGCTCGTTGATGTTTTGGCTAGGAGTGGCTTGTCCTACGATGATTTGATTTATAGTAAGTCTCATTTGAAGAAGTGGGCTGGGTCGCGCCCGCCAACCTTGCACGAATGCGCTTCGCCCAGGCATCACGTGCCTTTCGTAAGCTTTTTCACCGGTTGCGGAGGAATGGATATTGGCCTGGAGGCGGCCGGCTATCGCCACGTGGCGGGGTTTGAAATTAATGAGTTGTTCTGCAAGACCCTTCGCCGCAACCGACCTACGTGGAAGGTTTTTGGCCCGCCGTCGCACTCTGGAGATGTTTCGCGTTTCGAGGAAGTTGCCGCAGCTTGCACCCCAATCGTTCCAGTGCCGTTCGAAGGACTTTTTGCAGGCGGGCCGCCCTGTCAGCCGTTTTCAATAGCTTCAAGTCAGCGTTATTCTAAGTCCGGGGGCAACTTCAAGAGGATAGGTTTTGCCCACGAAACAAACGGAAATCTTTTGTTTGCGTTCTTGCGATTGATCATCGCCTTCAAGCCGAGAGCGTTTGTGATCGAAAATGTGCCAGGCCTTCGCGATCTCGACGGAGGCATACAACTGGCGGCAGCGACGCGCCAATTGAAGGCGGCCGGATATCACATGGCAGAACCACTTGTGCTTGACGCAGCCAACTACGGCGTGCCACAACAAAGGATGCGCCTATTCGTCATTGGTTCCCGCGGGCCAGGTGTTTTTGTTCCTCCCAACCCATCGCCGATGCCAGTAGGCGCGGCGAGCGTTCTTGGCCAAATGAGGCCTTCGCCAGCGAATAATGAAACACGAGAGCACAAGGCAGAGTCGATTCTTAGGTATATGCGCCTCGATTACGGGCAACGCGACCAGCTTGGACGCGTCAACAGGCTTGATCCAACATTGCCCTCCCTAACGGTCATTGCCGGTGGCACCAATGGTGGAGGGCGTTCACACTTGCATCCGGAGATTCCGCGAACCCTGAGCGTCCGGGAATCTGCGAGACTCCAGACATTCCCGGATGATTTCGAATTTCTGGGGCCATCCGCCCGTCAATTCACCCAGGTCGGCAATGCTGTGCCCCCGTTGTTGGCAGCCCAGATAGGCCGCAGTATCAAACAAAGCTATTTCTAGCCCCAGGTGCCACATTCGTACTCCCGCTTAACGCGATGGACATACTGACCAGAACACAACGCAGCCATAGAATGTCTCTTGTTCGCTACAAAGATACGAAGCCAGAAATGGTAGTCCGTCGCCTTGTTCATTCGTTAGGGTATCGATATCGTCTCCATGTCAGGACGCTGCTGGGATGCCCCGACCTCGTGTTCCCGTCCCGCCGTGCGGTCATTTTCGTTCATGGCTGCTTTTGGCATCAACATTGCTGTCGGCATGGCAAGCGCATGCCAAAATCACATCAAGACTACTGGCAACCAAAGCTCTTGAGGAACGCGATGCGAGACAAGAAGCACATCGATCACTTGCGCCGACAAGGTTGGCGCGTCTTCGTTATCTGGGAATGCCAGACATTAATAACTGAGGGCCTTGCCGCAAAGGTCAAATCATTCCTCCGATGATGCCTGACCGCTGACACGCATTTTTCTGCTCTCCGACCACCCGATATTTGCTCTGATAGTGAGAGTGATCCATGACAACATGCCTTCGTGCTGTGTCGCACTTTCCCGCCGGCGAGGACTAACAGTCGGGGCTTGCGGGTTGGTATAATGGCTGACTTGTGTTGCGGTTTGCTTGTGTATTGTTCGCAGCGTCAGGAGAAACGCGTGAATCGATATTCGACCGGCCGACGAAATTGGATTTTGTCCGCAGTGGCCTGCCTGGTTTTCATTCAGGCGGTAATCCTGGGCACTTGGCCGTTGCAGGCACAAGATGCTTTGACGACGCAGCCGCAAACCCAGATCAGCGCTTCTGGGCCTATGGACATCGCCGCAAGCCGGCCGGCCAGCCCCGCCTCGCAAGAGGTGGACGCCAAGGCCCTGGCTGCCACGCTCCAGACAGCCGGCCTCAAAGACGCCCTGGCTGGGCGTTTCGAGCAAGGCCTGGGCGAGCTTCGCAAGGCCATCAAGCTCTCCGAAGATAGCAATGCCTCTACCGCCGTTTCGCTGCTGGACACATACATGTCGGTCCTCAACAAGAGCGATTCGGAACGGACCGGCGAATACAACGACGCCGTGAAGCAGGTCGAGCGTTGCCTGTTCGCGCAGGCCTATCTGCCCAAGCTGGCTGAGCAAGGCCTGGACAAGAAGCTTCGCCTCAAGGTCATGGGTTATGCCAAGAGCCCCAGGGTCATGGCGGCTATTGATGGCGAGCAGGATGACGAAGATGCCCCAGCCACGAGCGTCGACACCCAGCCGGCATCTACAAGCGAGCCGGCCTCCCAGGAGTCGGCGAAAACGAGCCTGGCTGGCGCATTCAACCGTGTGACACTGTCTGAAGCATTTTCATCGACCAGCGACGCCGAAGCGGCTGAAGCGATGAAGAAGAAGTCGGTAGACGCCTTGCAGGAGACGCTCGTGCAACTGGATGAGGCGCTGGCCATCGCCAAGGAAGATGCCGGCGAATATGCCCAGCGGTTTGAGGAGCTCGCAGGCGCGCTTCGCAGGCAGCTCGATGCGTACCTGGCGGCATGGCAGAGCATCCAGACTGATGAAAACAAGACCCGCTCCGCCGGCGCTAAGCAGCTTAAGAAGATCGAGGACGATTTGATCGATTCGCTGGGCAGCCTGGAAGCCCTCGTTATCGAGAAGCCGTGGGCCTCGGCCCTTACGCAGGCGCGCGTGGCCTTGCAGCTCTGGAGCGAGAACCAGAAGCAGAAGGTGATGCAGGAGCCATGGTACCGCCAGCTTGTCGGCGAGGTGGAGAAGCTCGGCAAGGAGTACATGGACAAGTCCGACTGGTACGAGGCAATGGCTGTCTACGGCAACCTTCAGGAACTTGAGCCCAATAACGAGTCCTACAAGTCCCTGGCCAAGACCACCCAGCGCCATGTTCGCGTGCTGGGGCTTTACGGCCAGCAGAAGCCCGCAACTAAACCTGCGCCGGCCTCCGAAGAGTCCGAGGCCTCAAACTGGCAAGACCTGGTTTCCGGCGTTGACATGGAGATGGTTCGCGACGCCATCAGGCAACTGGGCGACAACTATGTAGAGGCCCCCGACTACCACAAACTGGCCCGCGGAGGACTGATGGCCTTGAAGGTTCTGGCGCAGACGCCGCAGGCCTCCCACGCTTTCGCCGGACTGGGCGACGCGCAGAAGCGCCAGGCTTTTCTTGACGCGCTTGAGGGGCTGTCCAAAAGCCTGCCCAAGCGCGAAAACGATGCCAATGAGTTGATACTTATTATGAACTCAGCAGTGCGCTCCAGCGAGCGCACGGTGGGCATCGCCAATGAGGTTGTCGCGGTTGAGTTCATGGACGGCCTGCTGGAGGAGCTCGACAAGTTCAGCAACATGATCTGGCCGCACGAGGTAAGCGATTTCGACAAGCAGACGATGGGCCAGTTCTTCGGCGTGGGCATCCAGATTGCCAAAGATCCTGGAGAACCTCTGAAGGTCGTCTCGCCTCTGGAGGATTCGCCCGCGTACAAGGCCGGCATCAAGAGCGGCGACTTCATCCTGACGGTGGATGGTTTGGCGACCGAGAATCAGCGCGTCGACTCCCTGGTCAAGCGGATTACGGGGCCCAAGGGCACCAAGGTCGTTCTGCGGATCAAGAGCCCCGGCCAGCCGCCGCGAGACATTGAACTGGTCCGCGAAGAGATTCGCATCAAGACCGTCAAGGGCTGGCAGCGAAAGGACGGCGGGGAGTGGGACTACCTTGTCGATCCGCAGAACCATATCGGCTATATCCGCATCACGCAGTTTACCGACCAGACTGCGGGCGACCTGGTCGCCACGCTCAAGGATCTCAAGAGTCAAGGCTGTCATGACTTGATCATCGACATGCGCTTTAATCCAGGCGGGCTGCTTCGCTCGGCGGAGGGTGTCTGCGATGAGTTCCTTCGCGACGGGCGGATTGTGTCCACCAAGGGCCGGCAGACGGCTGAGACGGTCAAGAACGCCACGCCCTCGGGCGACTATCAAACAGGCAATCTGATTGTGCTGGTCAACCAGTACAGCGCGTCGGCGGCTGAGATCGTCGCGGGGGCGCTTAAGGATCGCGGGCGGGCGATGGTCGTCGGCCAGCGCAGCTATGGCAAGGGCAGCGTGCAGAACGTCATTCGCATCAGCAGGGGCAAGGCCATCCTCAAGGCGACCACTGCCTACTACTATCTGCCGTCGGGGCGATGCCTGCACCGTAAGAACGGCGATGTGGCCTGGGGCGTGGACCCTGACGTTGAAGTATTGATGACGCCGCGGCAGACCAAGCGATGGCTGGAAATCCGCCGAAAGACCGACCTGCTGCAGGACTTTGACCCACAGGAACTCAAGCAAGACATGGCAGAGCAGTACAGCGCCGACCTGCAACTGGACACAGCCGTGCTGCTGCTTCAATTGATGCAGATCAAGGGTGAAGAAGTGCGAGTGGCGGGATAATCGGGTGGCATGGCGGCCGCTTTTCGCCGCCATGCTTGACTATTCGCCGCCTAATTTTGTCAGAATCGTCCACCATGAGAATCAGCCGGGGAATCTACCGCAAGCTGTGCAAAAGATATGATGAGGATTACCAGGCCCATTGCCTGACCTTCTCTTGCTTTCGCGGCCAATCGTTGCTGTCCAAGGATCGCTGCATCATGTGGTTCACTTCTGCGCTGGCTCGTGCCAGAACCAAGTGCGGATTTGATCTTTGGGCTTATGTGATCATGCCGGAGCACGTACATCTCGTTCTCATGCCGCATCAGGCCGTTGCCATCAGCAGAATCCTGTACCATGTGAAGAAGCCGGTGACAACTTGGGCTGTTGGATGGCTCAGAAGAAATGCCCCGCAACACCTTCACCGCTTGGAGGACCGCCAGCCCAATGGAGCTATAGCTCATCGATTCTGGCAGAGAGGTGGAGGCTATGACAGGATCCTGCGGAGCGTGAGCGATATACATGAAAAGATTCAGTATGTGCATGCAAATCCTGTCAGGCGCGAACTGGTGGAGGAACCATCAAAATGGAAATGGAGCAGTTTTCGGGCTTGGCAAGACGGCATTGATGATCCAGTGCCTATTGATCGCGAGACTTTGCCCCAATTGAGTCTTTGAAATGTTAATCCAGCATGGCGGCAAACGACAGCCGCCATGCCACCCCCTTGTTCCAGGCGTAGAATGGGGTAGTCGATGAACGGGAGGGTCTATGGCCGGCTGGCTGACGTTATTGTTCTTGGTGTGCTTGCTGATTGCGGTGATGCTCGTGCGTGGAGTCGGCGGCGGAAACAGGGAATCCGCAGCGCCGACACCCAAGCCAGTCGACTCCCCTATCGGCCCCATGCCTGCACTGGCGCCAGAAGAAGAACGCATCATCATCGGCAAAGGAACGGAGCGGCCGTTCACCGGCAAGTATTGGAACACCTTCGCAAGGGGCGTCTACCTTTGTCGCCAGTGCGGCGCGCCACTTTACCTTTCTGAAAGCAAGTTCAGGTCCGACTGCGGCTGGCCGAGCTTTGATGATGAAATTCCCGGGGCAGTCAAACGCCAGATAGACGCCGATGGCCGGCGCACCGAGATCCTTTGCGCCAACTGCAGCGGCCATCTTGGCCATGTGTTTCTAGGCGAGCTTGGCACGCCGAAGGACACCAGGCACTGCGTGAATTCCACCTCTATCGTGTTCGTGGACGACGACAAGTGGCCGCTGGAGCGAGCCATCTTTGCAGGCGGATGTTTTTGGGGCGTGGAGCATCTTTTCCGCGATGTGCCCGGCGTGCTGGCTGTACGCTCCGGCTACACAGGCGGGCACACGCAGCGCCCGACCTATCAGCAGGTATGCTCCGGCAAGACCGGCCATGCCGAGGCTGTGGAGATTCTCTTTGATCCCGCCAAGGTAAGCTACGAGCAGTTGACGCGGCGATTTTTCGAGATCCACGACCCCACGCAGAGGAATCGACAAGGGCCGGATCTCGGCAGCCAGTATCGATCAGCCATCTTCTACACTAACGACGAGCAGAAGAAGACGGCTGAGCGTTTGATCGACCTGCTGCGCCAGCGCGGCTATGACGTGGTGACGGAGGTCAGCCCAGCCAAGACGTTCTGGGCCGCCGAGGACTACCATCAGGACTACCTGGCAAAGCATCCCGGCCGGGCATCATGCCATGCACCAGTGGACCGCTTCGGCACAGCCAGCCAGCCGTCTGGGGCCGGCAAATAGGCTTTTGCCGCCATGATTTGCGGGCTTCAGCATGACACTCGGTTTTAAGCTGTTGCGTTCGATTGCTTCAAACGTTAGGATTCTCTCCAAAATCACCCGGAACTTGCTGCGAACATCTCGCGTGTGGCCATGAAGAAAATACTCCAAGCCGAGCAAGTAGAGAAAGCCCTCGACCGGCTCTATGCCGCCATCCTGAAGGACCTGCCCAAGAGCGGGCGGATCGGCGTGGTGGGCATTCGCAGCCGGGGCGAGCAATTGGCGCGTCGGATCATGCTGCGCCGTGCGGAGGATCGCCCGCAACTGCAGGGGGATTTCGGCGTGCTGGACATCACGTTCTACCGAGACGATCTCTCGCGGCATCGCGTGTCGCCGGTAGTGCGGTCGGCTTCCTTCCCGGAAGGCGGATCGTGTGTC
>CAYQJH010000107.1:0-11855 GCA_964417755.1 uncultured Planctomycetaceae bacterium | reverse complement strand
ACGAGCTCTTCCTCGCCAGCCTCCGCGTCCAGCCAGAGCGGCTGACGCAGGCCGGATTCACCTTCAACCATCCATTGCTACAACAGGCTCTCTGCTGGATGGTTCGCCGATAAGGCTGACTCATCCGCAATTTGGTGAAGATCTGCAGGGGCTAACGTCTTTGGGCTTTCGGAACGCATGCACTCCAGGAAAACCCCAAGGAACACGCTTGTACGGAACTCGATGCGGTGTAGAATAGACGAAAATGAACCGCCGCAGTGCCTGCTTGGCCAACCTGTCGGCACGGAGAAATTCATGGCAGTCATGCTAGCTAAAATCTGTGTCAGCTTGGCGGGATGCCTGCTCTCTTTGCTGATCCTCAAAGGGCTAATTCGCCCACGTTTAAGCATTGGTAGCATGATCTTGCTCGCCTTGGTGCTGAGGGTCGGCGGCCTGCTCATTTTGCATGGCCCGCTGAACTTTGATATTCCAGCCGACACCAAAGGATATTACGAGCACGCCACACTCGTCCTCCACGGGGAGGTTCCTAGTCGTGATTTTACTTCTCCGTATGCCTTCGGGTTCACATACCTAATGGCGGCGCCGGTGGCAATCTGCAATAGTCCGCTGTCGATCCTTGCCATGTGCCAGGTACTGGAATTGATTGGCGCATTGCTCTTCTTCAAGTCGCTAGGCGGGGTGTTGGATGATATCAAGGCCAGGCAGAGTTGCCTCCTGTATCTGGTAAATCCAATTGTCCTGGTATGCCTGTGGCTCGAGGGCCAGGATGAATCACTGATGGTCTTGGCGGTTGGGATCACGATGTGGCTGATATCGCGAAAAGGATTTGTGCTGGCCGGTGCCGTCGGCGCATTACTGCTAAACGCCACCAAGATACTGACTTTGGGAGTGATTTGGCCGATGTTCTGTGACAAGCGGTGGAAGAGCCTTCTACTGTTCGTCAGCCTCAACGCGGTGGTTGTGGCCGTCATTCTGAGCCTGGGTGCCAAGCCACTGTGCTTTGAATACGATCGATTTGGCGGCGACAGTGACAACCTGGCACTGAGGGTTACTTCCGGCAATCTCTGGTTTCCGGTGAGCAAGGCTTCCGCAACGACTGCAGGCTCATTTGTGCCGCCCCTCTTGACGATGGTTGGGTTAAGCATTCTGGCCGGAACTCTCTGGTTCTTTCATAAGCGCATGACCCCAAAAATGCTGCTGTTATACGGTGTGTCGGTATTCTTCCTGATCTTTATGGTGTTCTATAGGATGACATACGCACAATATCTGGCGGCTGCCATTCCTTGTATGCTGGTACTGGGCCTAAGCGGAGGAATGGCGAGATGGACGCTTATCCCAACGGTAGGATGGTGTACCTTTATGGCGTGTAACGCCACCACTTACTACAGAGGGTTTATCACCTCCAATTGGCCGGTGAGACTGACCCCGATCTATTGGGCCTATCAGACAGCGGCAATCATCACGGGCATGGTGGTGCTGGGCATCTTCATATACTACATGGCTACGAATTTGCGCCGTCAGGATTTGGCTACATCGACAGCGGACGATAATCAAACCTCATCTGCCTGATCGACACCAGTCGCCCAAATTCGCCGGCATTCTTCCTTGTTGTGAAAGCAATTTTGGCATAGACTTTGACCCATACAGTTGCGTTTCATACAGCGTGTCTGATCGCTGCCCTGCTTCTTCATATCAAAGGACGCCACATGAGCGAATCGACATCCAACACCAGAGGGTGGGTTGTTACGTTTGCGGCCCTGGGCATCAACTTGCTGGCCGGGGTGATCTATGCCTGGAGCGTCCTTGGCAAGGCGCTGGCTTCCCAGCGCAAGTGGAGCAAGACAGAGGCCGTCCTGCCGTTTGCTATTGCCACTGCCACCTTCGCCATAACCATGATCTTCGCCGGGCGATTGCAGGACAAAATCGGCCCGCGTCGGGTTGCAATGCTGGGCGGCGTGATGCTGGGCCTGGGATACTACTTGTCATCTTTCATGCAGGCAGCCAACCAGATGATGGCTACCATGGGTCTTGTCGGCGTTGGACTCGGTCTGGCCTATGCAGCTACCACGCCAGCGGCAATCAAGTGGTTCTCTCCAAGCCGCAAGGGCCTGATAACCGGCATCGTCGTCAGCGGTGTTGGCCTGGCGGCTGTGTATGGCTCGCCCCTGGCCGAGTACCTGCTCAGGAGCACCAGCATCCCGCAGACCTTCCAGATTATCGGCATTGGCTGCACGGTCTCGGTCTGCCTGCTGGCGATCCTCGTGGTCAACCCATCCAGTGTGCCTACCGCCACGCCTGCATCTGGAGCGCCAGCCAAGCCATCTACCGGCAACAATCTGGACTGGAACGAAATGCTGCGGACTCCGCAGTTTTATCTTCTCTGGCTGATGTTCGTCCTCAGTGCATCAGCCGGACTGATGCTGATCGCCAACGTCGCCACCATCGCTCAAAGCCAGGCCGGTTGGAAAGAGGGCTTCGTAGCCGTTATGGTGCTGGCCTGCTTTAATACTGCCGGACGATTTGTCAGCGGGTTCGTCTCAGACCGAATCGGGCGCACGCGAACGATGATCCTGTTCTTCCTGATCCAGGCGGCCAACATGTTCGCCTTTTCGCTGTATAAAGATCCAGCTTTTATCATTGCGGGCGCTGCGTTAACCGGCCTGTGTTACGGCACGATCTTCACGCTGATGCCGGCTGCCACGGCCGACTTCTATGGCGTGCGAAACCTGGGCGTCAACTACGGCCTGGTGTTCACCGCCTTTGGAGCAGCCGGCGTGCTTGGGTCGCTGCTGGGCGGCAGGGTGAGCGACTGGCTGGGCTCCTATAACGCCGCTTACACTGTTTCCGGCGTCATGCTGGTCATAGGCGCTGCTTTGGCGATGGTTGCCCGTGCTCCCAAACAAGTTGGCCAGACAGCTTCTTAGCGGCCCCAGCGCCTGCCTTCGTCGAGCATAACCAGGTAGTTGTCCAGCGGGATGTAATTGGCAACCGAGTTGCCCGTGCCAAGGCAGTAGCCGCCGCCGGGCATGCAAGCATCCAATGTCCGGCGGACGCGCCGGCGAATGGCTGGCTCGTCGGCGGTGCAGATGAAGTTCATGTCGATGCCGCCCAGCAGGGTAATCCTCTCGCCGTACAGGCGCTTGGCGTCGGCAACCGGCAGGATCGTGTCCTCAAAACTGTGCTTGGCGTCAATGCCGACATCGTCGATCAGGTCGGGCATTATCTCGCTCAACTGGCCACACGAGTGCAGCAGGTAAGGCCTGCCGGCATCGTGTGCCATCTTGGCCAGCATCTTGTGCCCAGGCAGGACGAACTCGCGCAGGTCCGCCGGCGAGATGAGCGTCCCAGTCTTGAAGCCCATATCATCATGGCCCCAGACAGCCTTGACCTTGGAGTAACTCAGCACGCGCGCAAGAGCCTGGCGTGCTATCGCCACCAGCCGGTCGCTGATTGCCTTCACAAGATCGCGCTGATCGAATAACGCGTAGCACAGCGTCTCATAGCCCATCAGCCATGTTATGTGCTCACACAGCCAGCCCGTGCCGGAAGGAATTATGCACATGTCCTCAGGCAAGTTCTCCTGATACCAGTCCAAATCCGCGAAGGATGAGGTTGCCACATCCGGCCAGGGATACTTCTCGAAGTCTTCCCAGGACATGATGGGGCCATGATGCTCGTCCTGAAAAGACCGGGCCGCTCGCGGCAAGGCGGCGGTGTCGGCTGTATCCAGCCGGAAAAGTGGCATCTCGATGTCCAGAAACGAGAAGACATGGTCGTAGCCCAGGAATCGCATCACGGCTGCGTTGCGCTTGCAGTGGTAATATGGATCCTCGTGACGAAGGCCCATGAGCAGTCGAAATCGCTCTGCCACCGCCTCCTGGATCTCCACGTCCAGAAAGAGCTCCATATTGTGCACGCGTGAGGGCGTGAAGTCCTTGATCGCGGTTCCGTGAGACTTGGAATTCCCGCCCTCGCGACGCAATATGCGGATCAACTCATCCACGTTCGGCTGGGCTTTGATGTCGAACAGGGCCATCGTATTTCTTCTTTCAGTTGCCAGTATTGGACGTCTGGCGTACTTGCACACCTTGCAGGTTAGCAGAGATACTTTGGTCTTCTTCCGACAATTCTCCCCGGCCATCGTGCAGGATTCAAGCGCCCATTCGGGCGTCTCGCCCGCCTACCCTTGGCATTGGCAGGACTGCAGGCGGGACGCCTGCACCACAATGCAGCCAAAATTAGATATTGACCACTTCGCGGGGCTGGCCATACAATGTCCCATCAACCGGGCGGACCTGGTATCGCTTTCGCTTCATACAGACTTTGTATCGCTTGCTTTACGGATAGGACCGAACATGGACTGGGCATCGATTGCTCAAAACGCGTTTCTGACGCTCTACATGGCGCTGCTGGTCGTGGTATCCATCTACGGCCTGCATCGCTACATCATCGTCATCCTTTACTATCGCCACCGCAGGAATATCCCTCAGCCGGCAGGCAAGTTCACCGATCTGCCGCGTGTTACCATCCAGTTGCCGATGTTCAACGAGCGCAGTGTGGCGGCGCGAATCATTGAGACCACCTGCCGAATCGACTATCCGAAGGACAAGCTGCAAATTCAGGTACTTGATGACAGCACCGACGACACCGTAGAGATAGCCAGCGCCGCCGTCGCCCAGGCCCGCTCTGCCGGTTACGACATCCAGTACATTCACCGCAGCGACCGCAGCGGCTTCAAGGCCGGCGCCTTGTCCAACGCCATGAAGAGCGCAAGCGGCGAATTTATCACCATTTTCGACGCTGATTTCATCCCGGACCCGCAGATCCTCCGGCGGTCGATTCAGTACTTCACCGATCCCAAGGTCTGCGTCGTTCAGACGCGATGGGAGCATCTCAACCGTCAGGACAACATGCTCACACGCAGCCAGGCGATCTTCCTCGACGGGCATTTTGCCATCGAGCACGTTGCGCGCAACCGCAGCGAGCGGTTCATGAGCTTTAATGGCACAGCCGGCACGTGGCGGCGCTCGGCCATTGAGGACGCCGGCGGCTGGCACCACGACACGCTGACGGAAGACCTGGATCTATCCTACCGGGCGCAGCTCAAGGGCTGGAAGTTTGTGTTTCTGCCGGAGTTGACTGCCCCGGCCGAGCTGCCGCCGGAGATGAACGCTTTCAAGGTCCAGCAATTCCGTTGGACCAAGGGCGGGGCACAGACGGCATTGAAGCTATTGCCAAAGGTCATGCTGTCCAAGGCGCCTTTGAAGGTTAAGTGCGAGGCCTTCTTCCACCTGACGTGCTTCTCGATGCACCTGCTCATGCTGGTGCTGGTGCTGATGATGTTCCCCGCGGTCTACATGCGATGCGCAGCCGGCGAAGGCTTCTCGCTGATTCAGTGCGTGTTTGACGTAGGCGTATTCGCGCTTGCGACCATGTCGGCCAGCGTGTTCTACATTGCCAGCCAGGTCGAGCTGTTCGGCGACTGGCGGACGGCCTTCAAGTACATGCCGATCCTGATGGCCATTGGCGTGGGGCTGTGCGTTTCAAACACTCTGGCGATCCTGGAGGCCCTGCTGGGCAAGAAGAGCGAATTCGTCCGCACACCCAAGTATGGCGATATCGCTCAGGCAGCCATCGAACTGCCGCAGGCGCGCAAAAACCGCAAGAAGTTCATCCTGCCCTATGTTGAGTTCGGCATGGGGCTATACATGATCGGCTGTGCAGTCATCTGCGCGATGACCCCCAAGTCGATCCTCACGTTGCCTTTCCTGCTGATCTTCGCGTTCGGCTTCTTCTATGTCTCTGTGCTGAGTTTCCTGGCCGTCCACGCCCGAAGGAAGGTGGAGCAGCCCAAGACCGTCAGCGTCAGGAACTAGTGGCGGAGGCATAGGTTATCTATGGAAATGGGCCGAGATGCGGTGACCAGGGCTGCAGGGGCGACGGCACCGCTTTGGCTGGCTGAGATAATAACTTCATCGGAAGTACGCGGGCCCGGCTGGCAGTGCAAGCCAAAGCGGCGTTAAAACCCCAAAGTGTACCGCAGCGAAGCGGAGCAACCACGCTGCTGGCTACTGGCCTGTGATCTCCACGAAGCATATCTTTGCGCGGCTGCAACCGGGCGCGCCGCTGATGGTCAGCCTGCCATCGGACACAACCACCGCGATGCTCTGTTCGATCCATCGCTTCAAATTGGAGGTCTGTGCGTCGACCACAGGCACGGTCTCGATGTTGACCTTGTATGTTCCCGTGCTGCCGGCATCGCCGCATACCAGCTTGACGCTGTACTGGCCGTTGGGCAGCGCGATCTCCCAGGCGCCGCCGGCCGGCAGGTTCACCATTGTGTCATACCGCTGATCGGCTGAGGCCGAGGAATTGCGATCGACAGCAGTTACATTGGCAGAAGCCCAGCCGTAGCTATATCCATTGCCCCTGTCGCCAAACACAAGGCCGCCGTCAACCAGGTAGCCCGCTGGCGAGTCTGTCGATGCGGGCTGGAAATTCACTTTGATCGTCCTGGCGGAAGTAGTTGACGCTTCATCGGCAGAGCCGGATGCCGGCGATGACAGGCTTTGGCCGCCGGAGGCTGCCGGGGCAGCATTGCCCGCCAGCGTGGCACGAACATGCCAATTCGTCAGCAGAATGCTGAAGTCCAGGCCATCGACATAGCCGTCGCCTGTGAAATCGCCGGTTGTGAAATTCTTCCCGCTGGTGTGCCAGTTCGTCAGCAGGATGCTGAAGTCCAGGCCGTCCACGTAGCCGTCCAGCGTCGCATCGCCGCCCAGCGTGATGGTGAAATTCGCATCGGAAGTATCCGCCGGGCTGCCGCCTGAATTCTGCTTGACCCGCATGCGGCAGGTCTTGCTGAAGGCATCCGGAACGACTATTGCCTGGCTGCCATCATTGGCGGTATTTGTAGCCAGCGCGGGCCTCCAACTGCTGCCGCCATCGGTTGAAAGCTCGATATCCACATTTCCCACGCTGCCCGTGCTGCTCCAGGTAACTGTGCGCGTCGAGCCAATCGGCCAGATTTCTCCGCTGTTGGGCGCAGCGACGCTGATCATCGCGCTGCTTCGCAGATATAGGACCGCGCCGGTGTATGACGGAGTGAAGGAATATGACGAACCCGAAGGCGTCACATTCCCTGTGCCCGTGACCGAATACGTGGAAGTATTGAACCACTCGTAGCTGTATTGCCGGCCAGGAATCAGTCCATAGACCGTAAAGCTGCTGGAGGAATCCGGCTGGAAGACTATGTACTCGTTACCGGCATCGGCAAGGCAATACGATGTGCTGGCCAGGTTGCTCTGCGGGATCATGGCTGCGAGATTGTTGAACCTGCCAGCATAGGTATTGGTCGCGCGGACGTTATAACGCACCCTCTCCCACGCTGCACTCTCCTGGGCAGGGTCTTCAAAAGGCGCATCATAAAGATTGAAATGATAGCCCCTGGTAAGTGCCTTCCATGGGAATTTATGGTCGGTGCTTCCCGGCACGGTATGGTCCATGTCCCAGATGCCCGGCCTGCCCACGGTATTATTGGTTTCGCCCCAGTTTGCGATTGCATAGATCTGCGCGGCGCTATTGAGCACCGAAGTCTTGGCTTCAAACTCCTGATCTCCGCCGACGTTCTGTGTCCCCGGGCTTCGCAGGATCAGGTGTTGCTTGGGTTTTCCAGCCTCGTAGGTCTTTATATAGGCGACGATCTCCTCCTGCCACGCGGGCGAGGTTACTTCATTTGCCACTTCATATATCACGTTGTCCAGGCTGTTGACGGTATCGATTACCTTTCTGATGTAGGCCTTTTGATAATTCAGCCAAGTCTGATTGGTCGTGGTAAAGAACTCCGTCCCGTTGCCGTCGCCGTCAGTGTCAGTGTTTATCGAGTTGATGTTGTTGGCTGAGTAATACGGATTGCCGTCCCACATCGAGTTCGGGCGAGTGCGGCCGTTGTTCAGGAAGTTGAACACGTCAAAGAGCATTATGGACACGTAGATGCCTCGTTGGCCGGCGCTGTTTATCCGCGAGTACATCTGATCGAAGAATGCCTGGTTGAACGTATTGAGATCGAACTTTGGCCTTCCGTCTATCGCCGTCCCCGGCCCCGTACGGGCGTATGGCAGCGGCTGGGTGTAGATGGCGGGATCAGACGCCGTCGCTCCCCTTCCAAAGCTAAACAGCGTCCATCCGCGAATATAGTTTATGTTGCGGGCGGTCGCAAAATTCAAATACCAGTTCCAATCCAGGGTCGTGGCATAGTTGTAGGTATACCGGGAGCTGAAGGTGTGGTCCTGCATGTCGTTGAAGATCTGATGACCGCCAAGCCGAATGGCCTTGCCACTGTTATCGGTGAAATAGATCGGGTTGGTCGGATGCACGCGCAGAGGCCCGTTGGGTGCCGCCTGTACAATAGCAGTGCCCGACATGTTTACAAAGATCGTTCCCATCATCAGCACCACAATAAAAATGCCCGAGACCGGCTTGGCTGCCAACGGACGCTCTCTGAACTCGGCGGACTTGCGATCAGGAAAACCGGCAGGGACAATGGAATTGGGCATCTTACTTCTCCTTTACCTCGTCATTCCTCGCAGCTACTGTTGCTTCGTTGGACGTGTGCATCGTGAACAAGCAGGTCTACGGCCGGGCCTTGTGCCGCTGCGGCAGGTATCTCGACCACAGTTGATATGATATCTCAGGCCGGCGAAGATGACCACCCTTGATTTCTTTTCGTTCGACCTGGTAGCACTGGTTTTCCTTCGACCGCAGCCAGGCATACGCCTGCCAGGACTCATCCTTAATAACGGTCAGATCGTCCCTGCCTACAAAGATGGCGATGTGCAGAGCCTTGGTCTGCGGCGTGATCTTGACCTGCTCGAAGATGTCAGTGCTGCTATTGGCTGCGCCGGCGATAATCATGTTGAACTTCTCAGGGTTTCGCAGCCCGACGTAATATAGCGGATAACCGCCAGCGGAAAAGCCCGTCATCAGCACGCTTTGGCGGTCAATGTTGTAGTGTTTCGCAACATCGTCGATCACCGCCAGCACCGTCTGCTCGTCGGCCTGCAGGTCGCGCAGCCTCTGCGACTTCAGCACTGGCAGAATGCCCTGCACGCTGCGCAAAGCCGGGGCAGCCACAATCAGCCCCCGTTGCTCAGCCACGTCCTTCCAGGCCGCCACCTGCCAGTCGGGATTGTCGAAGCCGAATGTCCCATGCAGGGCGATAACCAGCGGCCAGTCGCGATCCTTGTTGTAATAGCTTGGCGCGTACAGGCTGTAGGAATTGCCGCCGGTCAACTTATAGTGTTGCGTTGGATAGGGTGTCTCAGGCTTTGCCGGCACGCAACCGGCCAGCAATGCCAGCAGCAAAGCGATAGGAATTCGGAGCTTGAACATGCCCCAGAGTATATCCTGAATCCGCCGGCAGCAAAATGGGCTTTTGCCGCCCGCAAGACGTATTGTATGCTTAGACTCGCATTGACCTTCAATCTGAGGCCAAAATGTCAAGATATGTCTGCCTGTGCTCGCTGATTTTGATCGCTCTATGGGCAAGCCCTCTCATGGCGCTTACGCCATCCCAGGTGCTGGTTGTGGCAAACAGCAACAGCCCGGACTCGCTTGAGATCGCCAATTACTACATCAAGGAAAGAGAGATTCCGCCTGAAAACCTCGTGGTCGTCAGCACGAGCACGCAATATGAAATCACCAGCGCGGACCTCGACACCCAGATCGTTCAGCCGCTGGCCCTGCTGCTGCGCCAGCGCCGCGGCGACGACATCCGCTGCATCTGCCTGACCTATGGCATTCCGGTTCGGATCAACAATAAGCTCGGCGCCGAGAACGATTTCTATAAAGCTTCGGTAACCAAGGCACACTATCGTCTGGCGATCAATCATCAGCTTGTCGCCTTGGTCGGCAAGAGCATGCCCGCTTCTATTCCCAGCCAGCTCCTGCCGGCCTCAAAGTTCTTCGCCGAGTCTAACCTGGCGCCACATGAGCCGCTGCTGAGTGTCGATGCCCTTCGCAAGGACATTCAATCCCTGATGACAGAGAAGCTCTCGTCTCTGCCGCTGATAGCCGACAGCCGCGTCCGCGCCATCGCCATGCGGCAGTTGATGGCCATAAGCCTGGACAATGGCGGCCTGAAGGGGCTGATAGAGTTCATCGAATCGAATAAGCCCGACGGCGCTCCCGAACTGCAGCAGATCAAGGCGCAACTGACCCAGGCCCAGCAGGAACTGGCAAAACTCATCCGGCCTGATACGTCATCGCAGGCAGCCGAGCAGCGCTGTAAGCTAACGGAGCGTATTGAAGGCCTGTTCGGGCTCTGCGAACTGGGTCAGCCGGCCCCCGGCAGCGGAGACCCTGATAACCATAATGCGGTCGACAGCGAACTGACTTTGGTGCTTTGGAGCGACCTGGAGCGAAGCGGGCTTCGATCATCGGTTGAACCGGGAAAGCCGATGGCTGGCTCATCGCCCAATCCCATGCACTGGCAGCAGCCCAGCGGCATCCTCCAGCGCATGCCTAAAGTGCTTATGACCTCGCGCCTGGACGGGCCCGGCAAGGCCGATGTCCTTCGGATGATCAAAGATGGCCAAGCGACGGAGAAGGAAGGTCTAAAGGGCACCTTCTACATCGATGCCGGTGTTACCACCGTCGGCGGCAACAAGTCACCAGCCTATGCCGCGTACGACACGAAGCATCTCAAGCGTCTAGCGTCATTCCTGGCTGCCAACTCAACCATGAAAGTCGTGCTGGACGAGAACGAGGCCGTCTTCAAGGCTGGCTCATGTCCTGATGCGGCGCTGTACGTCGGCTGGTACAGTCTGGAGAACTACATCCCGGCCTTTACGTGGAATCGCGGAGCGGTCGGCTTCCACATCGCCAGTTTCGAGGCTATGCAATTGCGCAATGCCTCGAGCAAGCAGTGGTGCCCGCAGATGATCCGCAGTGGAATAGCCGCAACGTTGGGGCCTGTTTTCGAGCCTTATCTGGAAACAGCCCCGCCGGCGGAATCTTTCTTCCCCCTGCTGATGACGGGCAAGTACACCATCGCAGAATGCTATTGGCGGACAATCCCGAACCTGACCTGGCGGCAAATGCTGATTGCCGATCCTCTGTACAATCCGTTCAAGAACAACCCGCAGATGCCGCTGAAGGCGCTGCCCTTGCGGCTGGCGCCATAACATCCCGTAGGTTTGCGAAGCAGAGCGCCGTGATTTGCGGGGTGCCGTGGTTTGCGGAGCGAAGCGGAGCAACCACGCTCCACGAGAATCGCTGGATGTCAATATGGATTCTCAATCCGGACCGCCTTTGCATCGGGAGACTCGCACAGCCGGCTGCTGACGACCAGCAGATAGATCGCCGCAGCCGCAGCCGAGCCCGCCACATCGTAGAACCAGTCAACTAAATCCATGCTTCGCGTAGATGCGACCTTCTGTACGAATTCGCCCGCTCCGCCAGCGGCAACAACTGCCATGATGCCCACCATCGCCAACCAGTGCTTTCTAGCGCCGGCATGCCAGGCAACGGTAAGGCTGGCCAGGAAGCACACGGCCGCATGCAGAAGCTTATCGTTGCCACCAAGCCTGCTGACAGACCACCCCAGCATTCCATCATTCCGCGCCAGTCCCAGCAGGATCGTCATGCAGATCATGACAATAAGCAGGCTGCTGCCTTTTCGGCGTGGGGCCGCGACCTCCAGCATGGCAGGCGTAAGTCCCCATGCAAATGCGCAAGCAAGAGTGAATATCGGAATGAAGAGTCCGCCTCGCCACAGCATCGCCATTGTGCAGCATGCGCAGGCCAGCAGCCAGGCGATGACGAGGCCGATCGCGGCGCAGATCGGCGCGGCGATG
>CAYQJH010000106.1:0-11997 GCA_964417755.1 uncultured Planctomycetaceae bacterium | reverse complement strand
CCAGAGCGATGATATCGCCCGCGACAGCCTGCCTGACTTCCTGCGTGTCCTTGCCCTGTACCTTGAAGAGGTGGCCAACCTTGGCGCCCTTCTTCTCATCTCGAAGCAGGTAGGTCGTATCGCCCTGGACGCTTCCCTGGAGGATGCGCACCCAGGCAAGCTTGCCGACGAACGGGTCTGCCGTGATCTTGAACGCCTGGCCAATGAACGGCTTGGCGGGATCGGGGCTGACCGGCACCTCGGCTGCATCTGCCTTCTCGGATTCACTGATGCTCCGCCCGGCAACCTGCTCCGGCGACGGGAAGTACTTCGCGACAGCCGACATGAACTCCTTGACGCCTACCTCGCTGCGGGCGGCTGTGAAGAACACGGGCATGACCGTCTGCTTGGCCATCGCCTTGGCGAAGGCGCCGGTCAGTGCCTCGGCTGAGACTTCCTCCCCGCCAAGATAACTTTCCATAAGTTTCTCATCGGCCTCAATGATGCTTTCGACGAGTTGCGTATGGGCCTCGCCGACATCGCCGAAGTCGGCACTGCCGCTGGTGGCGCTGAAGCAGTCGACCACGCTCTTGCCGCCGCCGGTGGGAAGGTTGATCGGCTTGCAGGCCGGGCCGAAGGTTTCCTGGAGCTGGCCCACAAGGGCCTCGCAATCGGCATTCTCGCCGTCGATCTTGTTGACGACGATGGCGATGGCCATGCCGGATTCCTGCGCCTGCTTGAAGAGCCGGCGGGTGTTTACCTCGATGCCGGCAGTGGCGGAGACGACCACCACGGCTGTGTCGGCGCCGGCCATCGCATAGATGGCCCCGCCGATGAAGTCGGGATAGCCCGGCGCATCGATGATATTAATGGTCTTGCCTTCGTGGTCGATATGGGCCATCGACGGCTCGACGCTGTGCTGGCGCTCCTTTTCGATGTCGGTGTAGTCGAGTATGCCGGTGCCGTCGGCAACGCTGCCAAGGCGGTTGGTGACCTTGGCGGCAAAGAGCATCGCCTCGCCAAGAGTGGTCTTGCCCGATCCGCCATGGCCCACAAAGACGATGTTGCGAATATCCGCCGGTCTCGACGCTGGCATAATGGTCTCCAAGTACGAAAACAATTACACGTGACGATGATAACCAAGCACGCCCGCCGCTTGCGGCAGGCGAGACGCCCATGATATGAGTTAATACGATTCAGGACAAGCGGAATTATGGCGCCGTGGTAATGCCTCGGTTGCAGGGGGCAAACATGGAAGGGTCATTGCTGTTTTGTGGTGCGGGCGTCTCGCCTGCACATTCTGGGCATTGCCAGTGTGGCGGCCGCCGTTCGCCGCCATGCACGACCCAGATGCAGCTCCGCTTTCCCGCAGAGGCCTTCTTTGTCAGCACATGCACGGATTTCGCCCCTACAGGGCTCATTCGGCGAGGGCGATCTCTACCCAGGCCTGCGCTGCGCTTCGGCCTGGGCTTCCATATCTCGGGCCTTTGGCCCTGACATCCCAGCCTTTACTTAGCGCCGCACCTGTGGCATCATGCTGCACCTGTGCCGGAGGCCGCGGGAAACGTGCGTCTCCTGCTTCGTGTCATTTGTGTACTTCGTGGACAAACCGCCCGATGAAGATCCGCACCTACAAGTTGTCTCAGATGAAGATTGATGACTTCCACCTGGCCGGCTACAGCGTGGCCGGCGAGGAATCGCTCATCATCGCGCCGGAACTGGACTGCACGTTCGACATCGGCAAGTGCCCGCGAGAGGCCTTGAACGTCAATCACGTGCTGCTTTCGCACGGGCACATGGATCACGTAGCCGGCCTGCCATATTACTTTGCCCAACGGGATTTCCAGGGCATCTCCGGCGGCACGGCCCTGGTGCCGGCGGACCTTGTGGGCCCGCTTGAGAACCTGATGGCTGCCTGGGGTAGAGTCGAAGGCCATGTGCCGCCGCACCAATTCGTCGGCATGCGAATCGGCGAGGACTTCGAGATTCGTCGCGGCCTGGTGGCGCGAACGTTTCCGACCAAGCACCTGGTTACGTCCCTGGGCTTTGCCGTGCTTGACGTGCGGCAGAAGCTCAAGGAGGAGTTCCTGGGCCTTGCGGGTCCGCAGATCGTGGAGATCAAGAAGAAGGGCGTCGAGATCACCAACCGCATCGAGGTGCCGCTGGTGGCCTATATGGGCGACACCGGCAAGATGAATTACTCGTCTCTACCCTACGTTGCCAATGCCAAGGCCCTGCTGCTGGAATGCACATTCTTCGACCCCGACCACGTCAGCAGGGCGCGGGCGGGCAAACACGTCCACATCAACGACCTGCCCGAGATGCTCGAAGGCATGAATAACGAGCATATCATTTTGATTCACGTCACGCGCCGGACGAACATGGCCATGGCCAGGAAGATCCTCAAGCAGACGCTGGCCAAGGAAACACTGGAGCGCATCAGCTTCCTTATGAGCGCGCAGTACATCGAGGAAGACTGACATAAGAATGACGAATGACGAATCAATAATGAAACCCGAATGACGATGCCTTTTGGTGGGGTTCGTCATTCGGGTTTCATCACGTTCGATCTTTATTTGTCTAGTCTTGCAGCGCCGGCAGGGGCTTGCTGGTGACTGATGGAGCAGCCTCACTGGCGGGCAGGGGTTCGAGAATAATCTCGGCTGGTTCAACCTTCGGCGCTTCGGCCTTTGCCGGCTCGGCGGCAGAAACATCAGCGGGCTTGGGCGTCTCAGCCTTGGGCGCGGCCTCGGACTTGAAGGCTGGTGCAACCTTAACCGGCGGGGCTGGCGGCTCGATGATCGTGGGCTTATTCAGCGGCGGAAGCTCGAACTTGTCATTGAGCAGGATAACCTCCTGCACCTCAACGACATTGAGCTTCAGATCGGGCTCGAACTTTGCGGTTCCCTTGACGGCGATGGCCTTGCCCAGATACTCCTGCAGGTTGACCGCGCCGGTGGTGCACTGTGCATAGGCATCAACTCGCTGGAAGACCGGGTCGCGAAGCGTGTACCTCTTGGGGCCGGTGGCGCCGCCCGGAAACAGGGGATTTTCGACGAGAATGCCCTGGGCGGTCGGCTGGACGGGCAGTTCCGGTGCTATGCCTGGTATCGTCAGCTTGGCTATTTCCTCATCAATGCTCTTCTGGTTCTTGAGCGTCTCGTTGATGAGGGCCTCAGTATCCTGCTGGTTCTTTCGCCTATCGAGGAGGTTCTGCAGGGACTTGATGCGGTAATCGACGATTTCCTTCATCCGCGGGGTGGTAACCTTGAGGGCATGATACTCGCTCAGCAGGCCCGGCACGTCGATCTTGTCGGACGGGCCCTTGAAGGCTTCGATGAGCTTCTGCTCGATGTCTTGCAGGCTCTTGGCCTGGGCAAGCGCCTCGGCGCTCAGCGCGGGGGCAGAAGTGGTAGTGGTCTTCTTAGTGACCGTAACCGTTTCAAGTGTTCTTAGGCCATTTAAAGAAGCATCAGCCGTCCTGGCGGCGGCAACAGCCGGGCTGCCTGGCAGGTCAACGTACTTGGCATTGATGTACAGGCAGGCGCCATCCGGCGGCACGATCCTGTAATAGTCGCCGATTTCGCCAGTGATCTTGACCTTCTCGCCAGCCTTTATCTTTACCTGCAAGGCGTTGAAGTCATTGCCTCGCAGCACGCCGCCGGCGCGAGCGAAGGTGTCTTGCTTGATCGTGCCGGTCTGATTGCCCGAATCAAGTTGCACCATCGCGTTGTCAACCACGCTGAAGGTGTCAGCTATCGGCAGAATCTTGTACCAGTCATCCTGCCTGCCGACAACGGTTACATTGGCCGGCCGCGAGACCTTCGCGCAAGGGTACGCGACCATCGATGGGGCTGACCGCACGTATACCTCGGTGCCATTAACCGTGCCGACTGTTGGCCCGGCACTAGGCGCTGCAGCCGGCACTGCGGCAGCCGGTGCACTCGCGGGCGCAGTGGCTGTGGCTGGAGTGCGGCTTTGGGCAAGAACCGAGGTAGCGATTGATGCGATGCACAGAAGACCTACCATCCTGGCGAACATGGCATGCTCCTTCCTTGGATTGCTGCGTTAGTCTTTATACCGTGCAAAACCTTAACACGCCGCCCTGGCCGTGTCAATCGTGCTGCACACTTCAAAATGACGCTTTTCACCGAGCCCTGGATCGCTGCATTTGTCTGCGGCAAGAGTCGGCTGCTGAAATCCAGGCCTATGATTTCATGGTTAGTGCTCTATGACAAGTCGACCGATCGGTGCCGCGTTTGCGAAATCCCGAAGGGATGAAGCAATCATTGTGTTGGGCACCCTCGGCAGGCCACCACCAGCTTCCGAGAGGAAAGAGGCATGTTCAAGACAATCGTTGTGCTTGTTGCAGCCGCCATGTTCGTTGCAGGCTGTGCACCGACATCTGGTCTGATCACCGCAGCGACCGCTCCAGCAGTGGGCACGAAGGTGCAGGACTTTGAGTACACTTCGATCACCGGCCGGCAGGCGACGTTCAGCCAGGTGCGATATCCGGTTGCCATTCTGGCGTTCACCAGCCCCCCCGGCAACGCATGCTGCTGGCTGGACCCGAAGGTGGTGTCATTGGCTAACCAGATGTGGAACTTGCCGGTAACCGTGGCGGAAATCTCGCTGCCGACGGAGAAGTGTTCGCACGGCCCGGGATGCAGCGAGGGCTGCCGGCTTCATGCGGGACTGATGTCGCTGTGCGATACGAGCAAGGTGGTCTGGAACGCGTATGGCCGGCCGAAACTCGGCACGGTCATCCTGATCGATCAGGACAACAACGTTGTGCAGACCGCTACACTGGATGACTTGAATTCGCTCTTGGCCAAGGCTCAGCAATTGGGCAAGGTCGCCGCCCAGAGCCGGCCCGGAGGCACCAGCGCCGCTGAAGCCCGGCGCGAGATATACGCGGAGTGAAGATGTTTGATTGGTTAACTCGTGGACTGGTTAACTGGTTAACTGGTGGACTGGTAAGCTGGTGAATTGGTGAACTGGTGAATTGGAAGCCCGCGCCGGAAGGCGGGGGACCGCCCTGCCTCCGCAGGGGGCTTCCTGCTGGGCGCTCATGCCAGACAAGATTGCTGGATAGTAGTACAAAGGCAGGCGGCATTCAGGCGGCAGCTTGCCAGTTAATCAGGCTCCAGTCAGTCAACATCCGCCGCTGGGAGTATGACGCTGAACGTCGCCCCTTGGCCTGGTTTGCTTTGGACGCTGATCTGGCCGCCTAGGGTTTGGATGATGTCTTTGCATATCGCCAGGCCCAGGCCGTGGCCTTTTGCGGCGTCCTGGTCGCTGTCCTTGGTGGTGAAGAACGGTTCGAAGATCCGCTGAAGATTCTCCGGCGCGATGCCGACGCCGGTGTCCGAGACTTCAATGCTCACGCCGCTGGCCTGTCGGGCAAGGCGAATTCCGATCCGCTTCGGGCCGGTGCCTGCCAGCAAGGCGGCGCGGGCATTGAGCAGCAGGTTCAGCAGCACCTGCTGAATCTCTACCCGCCGCGTGTGGATGGTCAGCGTCTTCGGCGCCTCGATTAGCAGCTCGATTCCATCCTTACGCGGATCGCGGGCCATCGCTGAAAGCGTCTGGTCGACAAGTTCGACCAGGTCCACCTCCTGCAATTCCTTCAGGCCGTCACGGCTCATGTCAAGGATGGCCTTGCAGATCTGCGTCGCCCGCTGGCCGCCGTCAGCGGCGCGGGAGATGGCCTTGCCGCTAAGGGCGGGGTTCTTCTGCGCCAGTTGAGCATAGTTGATGATCGGCGTGAGGATGTTGTTGAACTCATGCGCGACCATTGCCGTCATGGTGCCCATAGCCGCCAGCCGCTGGGCGCGGCGGAGCTGCTCGCGCAGGGCCTCCACCTCGCCCTGGAGGCGCTGCAACTGCTCGGCATGCGAGGCTGCCGCCGGTTCTATTGCGGTCGATGCGATGGTCACGTAACAGCCACCTCTTGCTAATCAAAGGGACGCTGGCTATATAGACAGCAACGTGTGTCTTAAAAGACATCGGCCAAAGCCGGCTGGAACTTGAGAGATGCCGACGACCAACAACAGGATGCTGCTGAGGCGCTGAGATCTCAGAGAACGGCCGGGCATGGATTTCTGCGTTCTCAGCGCCTCAGCGGCAGACTTGCTTCTTCTATGGACGAAATGGCACAACTGACAGCCTTGCTGGACCTGGCTGAGGAACTGGGCATCGAGGTGCGTCCTCTGAGCCAGCCTGGGCAATCGTCGGAGCGTCCCGGTGGGTCGCTCGTGCGGCTAAAGGGCAAGGAGGTCATCTTCCTGGAGGCCTCTGCCGGCCTGGCGGAGCAGGTCGGCGTGGTGGCTGAGGCGTTGGCCGGCCATGCCGAGCTACAGCAGCGCTACCTCAGGCCGGAGGTTCGGCAGATGATCGAGTCAGCCAGGAAGCAAGCATGACCAACGTTATCGCCCACGGCGTGGACATGGTGGACTGCAAGCGGCTGTCGGAGGCAATCGCCCAGCACGGTGAGCGATTCCTGCGCCGCGTCTTTACGCCGCTGGAACTGGGCTATTGCCAGGGCAAGAAGCGCGAGATCGAGCACCTGGCCGGCCGATTCGCCGCCAAGGAGGCTGTGCTGAAGGTCCTTGGCACAGGCTGGCGCGACGGCATCAGTTGGACGGAAATCGAGGTGCGGAATATTCCCTCGGGCCAGCCGAAGGTCCACCTGAGCGGGCGCTGCCGGCAGATCGCCGATGAACTGGGCCTGGCGGAGATACTGATTTCCATCAGCCATATAGAAACCCATGCCATCGCCTCGGCGATTGGATTGTCGGACAGAAAGTCTTAGTCTTTCTTCAAAGGCGTTGTTTTGTATGCCCGCCGAGAAATCTTCTTTGGCTAACCAGGAATTGACAAATAGTAATTCACAGGAGTGTTCGCATGACCCCGCGTGAGCGTTGGATGTGCCTGCTGGCTGGACAGAAGCCCGACCGGATTCCCACTGATTATTCGGCGACGGAGGAAGTGACCAAGCGCCTTCTGTCCGAACTGAAATGCAGCGACGTGTATGAGATGTACGACCGCCTGCATATCGACGGCCAGCGGCATATCACCGCCCGCTCGAAACAGACCTGCCACCCC
The DNA here is from genome assembly GCA_964417755.1 of uncultured Planctomycetaceae bacterium. Lineage (GTDB taxonomy): Bacteria > Planctomycetota > Phycisphaerae > SM23-33 > SM23-33 > CAYQJH01. Next base: position 4,911 of record CAYQJH010000106.1, on the reverse strand, counting down.
AATGATTCGCAGGCGGACATGTGGGGCATTCGCTACCAGAGAGTCAGCTATGGCCCGGGCAGCTATGACGAGGCGGTGTATCATCCGCTTGCCAACATGAACGCGGTCAGCGAGATCGATCAGTTCATCTGGCCGGACCCCGACGCGGTCGATTACGATGCCTTTGCGGCGGAGATAAAGCAGGCTGACGGCCGGCGGGCGATCACCTCGGGCGTCTACGAGCCGTTCCTGCTCTATTGCCGCATGAGAGGCCTGGAGCAGAGCATGATGGACCTGCTGGTCGAGCCGGAGATCGCCCACTGCATCCTTGGCCACATCTTCGACTGGCACTATCGCGTCGCCGAGCGGATGTTCGAGATCGGCCACGGGCGAATCGACATCACCGACATCTCCGAAGACCTTGGCAGCCAGACCGGCCTGCTGTTTGGCCTGGAGCAGATCAAGACGTTCCTGCTGCCTTTGCAGAAGAAAATGGGCGACCTGGCCCGCAGCCATGGCATCCATATCTTCTATCACAGCGACGGGTCGATCCGCGAGGTCATCCCCCTGCTGCTGTCGGTCACCGGCATCGAGATACTGAATCCGATTCAATGGCGATGCGAAGGGATGGAGCGGCGGCAACTGGTGGCTGACTTTGGCGGCAAGGTGATCTTCCATGGCGCGATGGACAACCAGCAGACCATGCCGTTCGGCTCGGTGGATGATGTCCGCAAGGAAGTGCTGGAGAACATCGAGATCTTCGGCAAGACGAAATGGGTTTGCGCGCCGTGCCATAACCTCCAGCCCAACACGCCAACAGAGAACATCCTGGCGATGTACGAGATGATTCATGAGAATGGGCGACTGGACTAGATGGCGAATCGCCCGGTAACCATCTTTCTCTCGGCCGCGGAGGCCAGCGGAGACGAGCATGCCGCCGGGCTGATTCGTGCCTTGCGCCAGCGTCTGCCGACGGCAAGGTTCATCGGCGTTGCCGGGCCAAAGATGGCGGCTGAGGGCTGCGAGGTCGTCCTTGACATGACGCAGCAGGCCAGCATGCTCGGCGGGCCATTCACCAAGCTGGGCTACTACATTCGCGCACTGAAGCGCATCAAGGCCGCCATCGCGGAGATTCGCCCGGACGTTCATGTGCCGGTGGATTCGCCGGCCTTGAACTGGCACCTGGCCAAGGCCTCGCGGAAAGCCGGCTCAGCCGTCGTGTACTTTATCGCGCCGCAGGTGTGGGCGTGGGCGCCATGGCGGGTCAAGAAACTCTCCCGCCTGACCGACCGCGTGGCCTGCATCCTGCCCTTCGAAGAAAGCTACCTCCGCCATCGCGGCGTCAATGCCCGCTATGTAGGTCATCCGCTGCTGGACAGCCTGCCGCCGCGACCGGCGGCATTGCCCGATATCATCGAGGCCTGGGCGCATGGCCAGTGGAAGATCGCCCTCCTGCCCGGCAGCCGCAATGGCGAGATAACCGGCCATGCCCGAGCACTGCTGGCCGCCGGGCAAGCGGTTCGCAGAACCTGGCCCAAGGCCCTCTGCACGTTTACCGCCCGCGACGCTACCGCCGAGGCCACCCTGCGCCGCAGCCTGGACGAGGAACTGCCTGACGGCTTTGAGATCGCTGTCGGGCAGACGCGAGAGACACTTGCTCAATCGCATTTTGCGGTGGCTGTCAGCGGCACCGTCACGCTTGAGGTTGCCTACTTCGGCGTGCCAATGGTGATCTTCTACCGCACGCCGGCGATCTTTCGCCTGCTGCGCCGGCTGGTTGGGCGATGGGCCGTGCCCACGCCGTTTTTCTCGCTGGTGAATATCCTGGCCGGGCGGGGCATCGTGCCGGAGCTGATGCCCTGGAGCGGACGCGTTGCCCCACTGGCCGATACAATCAGCGAGGTCATGAGCGAAATGGGCTATCTCTGCCAGGTCCGCCAGCAACTGCTGGCCCTGACGGATTCCCTTCGAGCATCGCCGCCGCAGACGGCCTTCGGCAACGCAGCCGATATGATTGTTGAAGTACTCCAAGGCCGGATGGCAATGACGAATGACGAAACCAGAATGACGAACCAAACGACAATAACCAGATGACGAAACGCCCTACGTCTTGTCGCATTCGTCATTGTCGCTTCGTCATTGATTCGTCATTCTGGTTTCGTCATTCGGGCTTGACCAAAAAATGTTAGCGTAATAAAGATGATGGACATCTACCCCTACAAATTCACCCCCATCTACAAAGAGAAGATCTGGGGCGGGCGAAACCTCGAGCGCCTCTTCCGCCGTCGCCTGCCGCCGGGCAACGTCGGCGAAAGCTGGGAGCTTGCCGACCTGGACGAAGGCGCTACAACCGTCGCCAACGGCCCGCTTGCCGGGACGAGCATCACGGCGCTGACCCGCAGCCTGGGCGATAAGCTCCTTGGCAATGCGCGCACAGCCGGCGACGGCAGATTCCCCTTGCTGCTGAAATTGCTCGACGCCAATGACACTCTCTCGCTCCAGGTGCATCCCGACGAGCAGGCTGTCGGCGAGATTGGCCCCTCGGCGGCGCTGAAGACCGAATGCTGGTATGTCCTCGAGAGCCGAGAGGGGTTCATCTACAAAGGCATCCGCCCTGGCGTGGCGGCGGAGCAGTTTCGCCAGGCATTGCAGTCTGACCGGGCCGTCGATGTCGTGCGGCGGATCGACGTGCGGGCTGAGGATTTTCATTACCTGCCAGCCGGAACCGTGCATGCCCTGGGCAGCGGCCTAGTCGTCGCGGAGGTGCAGACGCCCTCCGATACAACCTACCGCGTTACCGACTGGGGGCGCGGGCGGGAGATACACCTGGAACGCTCGCTGCAATGCATCCGGCCGGAGCTTACCGGTGATGACGCGCCCGGCGCCGGCGGCGATGTTCTGCTGGCGACGGAGTACTTCATCGTCGCCCGCAGGACGCTTTCAACCGCTCAAGAGGCGAAACTGCCGCCGGGAAAGTGCGTCGCCATCATGATGCTGCACGGCGAAGCCAAACTCATTCACAGCGGCGAGGTTGAGCCCAGCGTGAGCTTATCTGCCGGCGACACCGTTCTTGTGCCGGCCGCGCTTTGTGGCACGGGCATCTTGCCGGTGTTTCCCACGGCCGTCCCGGCCGTGGAGGCATCCCAAAGCAGGATCGAGACGACCCTGCGACGCATGGACAAGATGTCCATGCCACGATATTTGGAAGTTACCCTCCCGGAGAAGTAATGGAAAACGTGCGTATACAGAAGTTGCTGTCGGAGCTCGGCGTTGCCTCGCGGCGGGCGGTAGAGGAAATGATCGTCGAAGGCCGGATCAGCGTAAACGGACAGATCGTCAATGCTCTGCCGTGTTTTGTCGATCCTGAAGAAGATGATATTACCGTTGACGGCAAGCCCGTTCGCCGCCGCCAGCCCAAGCGGGTGTACTACCTGCTGAACAAACCCAAGGGGGCAATCTGCACCGAGGCCGACGCCCAGGGCAGGCCACTGGCCTCGCAGTTCGTGCCATCGCAGCAGCAGCGCCTCTACTGCGTGGGCGGCCTGGACGAGGACAGCACCGGCCTGATTATCTTCACCAACGACGGCAAGCTGACGCGCGAACTGACCAGCCGGCAAAGCACGCTGGAGATGGTTTATGTAGCCGACATCGACGGCTGTCCGCAGGAGGACTCGCTGCTGCCGCTGAAGCGCGGGGCGTTTCTGGAAGGCAAGCGCACGGCCGGCCTGGAGATTACCATCATCGAGCCCGATCCGATCCGCTCGACCGTGGAGATCAAGACCACCGAAACCAGCAACAAGATCATCCGACGAATCTTCCACAATATGGGCCACAAGATCCGGCGAATGCACCGCCGTAGCATCGGCCCGCTGACAGATCACAGCCTGAAGACAGGGCGCTTCCGCCCGCTGACAAGCCGGGAACTGAAGCTGCTGTCAGGCACAAAGCGCCCGCCCAGGAAATCACGACGATAGTCAGGCTCTCCCATAGATGCCTCCTAAAAAGCTTGACTTTGTTCCTTGGGGCGCATAGTCATGTAGGTCGGCATTTTTCAAAAAGGGCAGGACTATGAAGAGCCTCCGGTTCATCCTTACCGCCATGCTTTGCGCCTCGCCGGCATGGGCGGCCGACACGGGGCAGGTCAGATTTGTTCTGGATGTCGCCCCTGAGCTTTCTCAGATGCGCACGCCGGCGAAGACTGCTTCGCTTCAGCCGGCTGTACAATCCAAGACGACGGCGGCTGAGATCAAGATCGCAGGCAAAACGGTGCCAATTCTCTTTGACGAGGGCAACGGCTTTAGGGTCTTGGGCATCGACTCCAACGACAACGGCAAGGTCGACAACGAAGAAATGATCAGAGTAGGAGGCGACGGCACCATCACCCTGAAGATGAAGTCGCCCAGCGATGCGAAGAATGACTTGGCGATTCATTTCTGGAAGGTGACGATCAGCCGGGATGCCAATAATGCTGTCGCCCGGGTCTCTGCCCGCTACAGCCCCGCGTACTGCTACAAGGGCACGATCAACGAGACAACCGTCCGCCTGATCGATGACAACCTTGATGGCAAGATTACGCAGGACGGGGCAGATGCAATTATCATCGGCCAGAATTTGTACGCCATGCCGCTGCTCAAGACGCACCTTATCGGCCAATTGCCCGCGGAACTGACCGTGGCGGAAGATGGTCTCAGCGTCAGCTACGTCAAGAGCGACCTGAAGCTGGCCCAGGTTGAGGCGCCTGTCCTGAAGATGCCTTCGCTGATGTGCGTGATCATGAGCGACAAGGCCAGCGGGCGGAGTGTCGACCTGGTGGCGGCCAAAGGCAAAGTGCCCGCGGGAGAATACCAATTCGTCTATGGAATCATCGGACCCGGCAAGGAGCCGATAATCATCCAGCCGGGCAAGGCAACGCCCAGCTACAGCATCCAGGAC
>CAYQJH010000105.1:0-12248 GCA_964417755.1 uncultured Planctomycetaceae bacterium | reverse complement strand
CGTCATTGTGTCATTTCAGCCGGATTCGCGGATCGAAGATCGCGTAGCAAACGTCCGTCGCCAGCACAGCCAGGCAGAAGACCAGCGAGGTCAGGAACACCAAGCCGTTCATTATCGGCTCATCACCGTTGTTGATGCTCGTGATCATGAGGTCGCCCAGTCCGGGGATGCCAAAGATGCGTTCCACCAGCAGGCCGCCCAGGATCAGGAATGGTATTGTGCTGATCAGGCTGGTGAGGATGGGCAGCATGCAGTTCTTCAGCACGTGCTTGAAGAGGATAGAAGGCAGCGGCACGCCCTTGGCCCGCGCGGTGCGAACATAATCGCGTCCGGTCTCATCGAGAATGATCGTGCGGTAAAAACGCACCTGCCCGCCCAGCCCAGCCAGCACCATCAGGCTTATCGGCAGGTAGATATTGCCGGGATTGCTCAACCCATAGGCCCAACTCGGCCCCAGCCAACGAAACGCCAGCCACTGCCCGAGGATAAGGAACGCCAGGTAAGGTATGGACATGCCCAGCACGCTGAGGAAGACGCCCACCTTGTCGGATGTGCTGGCGCGGTAGTAGGCTGCGTAACATGCGATCACCAGGCCAAAGAGCCACTCCAGCGCCAAGGTCGGCACCTGTAGAGACAGGCTGTACGGCCCATGCTCGGCAATAATGGTTGTGAGCTTCCGGTCATCCTTGAAGCTCTTGGACTGGAAAGTAATCGACGTATACAGGTGGCGGAAGAACTGCGAATCAAAGAACTGCCATGGATGATAGTCACTGATGGCAGCTTCAAGTCGGCTGGGATCCTGGTTGATCCTCGCCAGCAGTTGGCCGCACGTGGCTGCGCCGGTTAGATCGGCGGTGATCTCCGAGCCGTCCGCAAGCGAGAAGATCAGAATCGGCCGAGCCTGCTGCGACGGCTGAGTCGCTGTCGAGGTCAGTGTAGCCGGCTGGGAGGATGCATCTTCGGGCTTGGCTGAACCATCCGCAGCCGGCCGGGGGCTTTGGCGCAGCGGCTGGGTCATTGCCAGTCCGGCGGTGAGCTTCTCAATCGGCGTGTCGTGAGACAGAAACGAAACGTATCGGCCGAGCAATTGGAGGCGGCCCTGTTGCGCGGGCGCGCCATCCTTGCCATCAACGCTACCGGTCTGTTTGGCTTCGAGGAAGAGCTGCAACGCCTCTACGGCCAGGCTGCCTGGGGCATCCTTCACGCTCAGTGGCGCCGGGCCTTTGGTCTTGTCGACGATCTCGATGCGCCGGGCGGTGTTAACCAGGAGCGGCAAGTCGTAGCCGTTGGCGTGCCGCCATTCCGCCTTGTGCTGGATAGTGTCCTTCTGGCCAAGGATGATGGAGGCGATGTCACGAGGAATCGCCCGAAACAGCAGGAACGTGATCAGCATCACGCCCAGGACGGTCAGCGCGGTTTGGATCAGCCGGCGGAGGATATAGTAGACCACTACGGTCCTCCCTCGGCTCTGCGCTGGGCGGCATCGATCCGCGTGTACTTGAACATGCCGTATCCCAGCGGATGCGGCTTGACGTTGTAGACCCAATCATGCACCAGCACGAAGCTGGTGGGTTCGGTCAGCAGCAGGACGGGGCAGTCTTCCTGGACGATCCTGAGCATTTCGGCGTAGAGTCTGGCCCGCTGCTGCGAGGGCAGCATGACGACGGCCTGCTCGTAGAGCCGGTCAAACTGGTCGTTTTGATAGTTGCTGTTATTGGTGCCGCGTTTGATGTTGGGCCCATAGTAAAGCTGGAAGAAGTTCTCGGGATCGGGGTAGTCGGCATGCCAGCCCATCGCGTAGATTTGGCAGAGCTTGTTCTCCACCTTCTGCTGAAGCGTAGGCCAATCGTTCAACTCTATCTTCACCTCGACGCCGATCTTGCGGAACTGCTTTCGAGCGAATTCGCCGATGCGGCGGGTCTGCTCGTCCATATCTCCAAAGTCCAGCGTAATCGTTGGCAGTGGATCGCCGGGGGCAATGATGCCCGCATCTTCTAGCTCCACGCGGGCCTGTTTGATCTTTTCGCGGGCCAGGTCCAGGTCGAACCGAGCGTATGGGCTGGGCCCGGCCTCCTTGTATGCCTGGATGTCCCACTGCGTGCCGAAGTCCGACGGAATGATATTCATCGCCCGCTTGCCCCGCCCGTTGAACAGGACATCCACGTAGGCCTCAACGTCGAAGGCCAGGCACAGCGCCTGCCGCAACGACTTGCTCTTGCCCAGGACCTTGTCTTCCATGTTGTAGGCGTACCAGAAGACGGCTGGGTCGGAATACTTGATTAGCCGCACGCCTTCCTTGGCCCAACTGTCGGTGAGTTCCTTCGAAGGCGTGATGACCTGGCTGTAGAACTGCTCGGGAATGCCGCCCGTATCGAGCTGCTTCTGGCGGAACTTCTCCCACATCGGAAGATTCTCCGCGATGTAGGTGAAGTTGCGAGTATCGACGAAGGGGACTTGTTTACCGGCGTCCTTGAGCAGGCCATCCTTCACGTCCTGCGGCTCGCCCTCGGTGGGATAATATGCCTTGCGGAAATCTGGATTGCGCTTGAGGACGATGTCGCCGCCGTCGACGTACTGGTGCATGTGGTATGGCCCGGTGCCAACCATGGCGGCCTTGTCCGTGATGCGCGTGCTGCGAGCGGCAAGCGGAATTTCCTCGCCGCCGTTGCGGCGGGCCAGGTAGTAGTCGATTACCTCTGGCGGCAGCGGGGCGTAACAGGTGACTACCAGCACGTAGATCAGTTGCGGAAACGGCGTGGAGAGCTTGATCTGGAGTGTATGGTCGTCCAGGGCCTTGACGCCGGGCAAGTCGAGCTTGTCGTAGCGGGAGAAGTCGCCCTTGGCGTAGGCCCTTGTGGCGTCGCGGTACTGCCTCAATCCGACGATCTTGTCCTCGATGAACGCCAGCGCCATTGGCGTCACAAGGTGCGCATCGGCAATCCGCTTGAACGCCAGGACAAAGTCGTGCGCGGTTACCTCGCGCGTCCTGAGGGTCCCGTCCTCATTGGTCCCGAAGCAGGCATTGCGGCAGTACTTCACGCCCTTCTTGATCTTGATCGTATATGTCAGCAGGTCATCCGATATCTGCGGCATGTCCTCCGCCAGCAACGGGACGACTTCCACGGGGCGTTTGAGGAAGTGGTACTCGTACAGGCCCTCGTAGATGTTGCCCTGGAACATGGCCGAGATCGTATCACCGCAAGTGGCCGGGTCCAGCGAACGAACCTTGGCACCGTAGCTGGAGTAGTTGACCACCCCCTGGGAAGGATCGCCCCACTGAGCCGCCTGCGCCTTATCGCGAAGGTAGAAGTAAGGCCCCGCGGTCATGGCCGCGATCGTCAGCACCGAGATGATGTAGAACCACTTCACGCCCGGAGAATGCTCCAGTCCTTGTGGAGGCACAGCCTTTGCGGGCTGAGCCTGGAACGCTAGGGGCAATGCCGATTGATATTACTTCGGCTGTGTGGCCGCGGGAACCTGTGCCGGCGGAGTGGAATCTGCTGTCGCCGATGCGGGCACACTGGCGGGCTCAGCCGCCGCAACCTGTACCTTATATGCCGGCTGATTCACGCCATTGGGCTTGAGCGCCTCAACCCACTTGACCACGCCCAGCAGAACCGCTGCGCCATCTTTTTCCTTGGGGTCCTGCAGCGGGGCCGTCACGAAGTTGTTCCTCTTGGCCGATGGATTGGCCAGCACGGCCAGTGCGTTGAGGATATCTTCGCAATCGCGCAGCAGCACGGCGTCGGCGTCGGCAGTTTCCTCGGCTGCCATCTTGGTCAGGCCGTCGGATGCGGCTGCAAGCTTTCGTGCGGCATCGTATGAATTGCCGGCACACCACATAGCATCCGCAACGGCCTGCTGGATGGCAGCCATCTTCGCCTTGTCGGCGCCGAAGCTATTGCCGAAGTGCTTCAGGGCCTGCACGCCTTCCCGGCAGGCAAGGGCCATCGGCCCGCTGCCGTCTATTGCCGCCTGGCAGAAGGTCGGCCAGTTCTTCATGTAGATTGCGTAAGACTCGGCCCACGCGAACTTGCGGACGTCCTCGCTGACGGCGGTGACATCAACCGTCGCCAGGTTCGCCGCCGCGAGCATTGCCTCGACGACGATGGGAGAAGCCTCCTTAGGCAATTGCTCGCTCAAAGGCTTGAACATCTTGCCTATAGCTTCCTTGTTGAGGTTCATCAGGCCGGCACGAATCTGGCGATAGCCCTGCCAGCCGAAATACCGCACCGCCGGGTTTGCGTGCACAACCATCTTATCCAGCGTCGCCTGGATGGATGGCTGAGGCATTCGACTGACGCACAGCGCCGCGTTGACGACGCGAATGTTCTTCAGCGTATCTTTGGCGTCCAGGACGTTCGCTCCGGTGAGGCTCTTGCAGGCTTCGCGTGCATAGACGAAGCGGAACTCGGGCGAATCGTACTTGCCGTAGCCATCCGGGCCGATGAGCTTAGTGCGGGCGGCCACCACGCCGGCTTCATCCTTCGCCTCAAGCATTTGCTTGGAGTAGAAGTCCGTCCAGTCGCTGATCAGCTTTACGTACTGGCCTGAGAGGCTGGCCTTGAGCGCGTCCTCGGGGATGTCGACCGCCGCCGGGGCAGCCAGTACCGCCGAAGCACTCGCGCAAACAGCCACTGCCACCACGCAATTCGCCAATGTCATCCGCATAGCATACTCACCTTCGCCAAAGCCGGCGTGCGCCGGCATGAATTAGTTCCGGCAGGACCGATTCAGGCCAGAGGAAAATCGGCCCGCAAGACATCTGATTATACAGAACCGATGGTAGGTCAGGCCAGCGGCAGTGTCAAGATTCAGTAGCGCCTCAACTACAGAAGGGAACCTTCGACTTTGCTGCCATGTAGCTGTGGCGTTGCAGGATTCAGCGCGATGGCAGCCAGAGCATGGATTTTGGCTCTTGCCAATAATCGCTACTAGTTTATGATAGATTCAGACTGCTCAGGATTGCGGCAAGGCGGTCATCGACGGGAAAGCGGGCACAAGGGAGTCAGCCATGAACAGGTTATCAATTTCATTGTTTTGCTTAGCTCTCGTTCTCTTCATGTTGCCGGTCTCAGCGCAAGCTGAGATTGTGGATGGCATGGGCTTCTATGCCCGGCCATCTACACAAGCTGAGCTTAGCATCGATCCGCCGGAGTGGGTCTTCTTTCCAGCATTTCAGGAGCCGCCCCTGGCGCCAGCCCAGGAGGACATCGTCTTAACGGATCAAGACCAGCTGACGATTCTCGTTCCGCTGTTTGGACACCTGCCGATGCAGGGCTATTTCGGAACAGACTGGTCACTTCAGGGAGATACGCTCAGGATCAATGCTTATTTCCTGATGACGGCCATGACAGAAACTATATACGGCCCTCATGAGTATCGGTGCATGATTGGGCAACTGCCGGCTGGCACCTATAACGTGGTGGCCAGTTTCTTCCGTTGGGGCACGCAAGAATGGGACCCTGTCCTGGCAGATCAGTTCCTAAGCGATCCTGCTGCCTTTGCTGCGGCACATGGTGTGACTGTTTTCGAGGCGCCGGTGCCCACCTCGTGGCAAATACCCGTCCCACCGCTCGATCCAGGCAATGGCGATGCGGGGACCGCATCTGATTACGGGACCATCAGCCAAGACCATATGACTTTCACAGTGATACCGGAACCGACGACGCTGGCGGTAATTCTGACCGGAATCGCAGCATTTCTGCGACGCCGGACATAAGCCTCCTCAGCATCCGAGATTTTTGCACCAGTAAGCCAACTGCTGCTTGACCTGCTTAACGCCGGCGGCGCCTTGCGGGGCATAATGCTTTACAACGTTGCCAGCGCCCAGGAAGCCGTACACCTCGGCTTCGACGCACGGGCAGGCTGATTTGAGTTCCTCAAGGGTCAATTGTCCGAGCGATTTGCCCTCAGCCTCCGCCTGGCTGACCAACTGCCCGACAATGTGGTGCGCCTGGCGGAAGGGAACCCCCTTCGTCACCAGATATTCCGCAAAGGCAGTGGCGTCCAGGAAGCCCTTGTCCAGGTCGCCGGCAAGCCGCGACTCGTTGATCGTCGTGCTTTCGGCGATGCCCTTGCCCACCGCAAGAACCTGGCGCATGGCCGAGACGGTTGCGAAAGCGAACCGCTTATCGTCCTGAAGGTCGCGGTTGTACGCAAGCGGCAGGCCTTTCATCAGCGTCAGCAGGCCGCAAAGGTTGCCAATGGCGCTGGCACTCTTGCCGCGAATGAGCTCAAGCGTGTCGGGATTCTTCTTCTGCGGCATCATCGAGCTTGACGTGCAGTAGGCGTCGCTGAGGTTCAGGAAATTAAACTCTGTCGTGGAGTAGATGATCCAGTCTTCAGCCCATCGCGACAAATGCACCGCCAGCAGGCTGCACGCAAAACACAGCTCAGCCAGGAAGTCACGGTCGCTGGTGGCATCGATGCTGTTGCGACTGATGTCCCCAAAGCCCAGGCTGCGGGCGGTTGCTGCGCGGTCCAGCGGCAGGCCTGTGCCGGCCACCGCCCCGCTGCCGAGCGGGCTGACATTGATTCGCTTGCGGGCGTCGATCAGGCGTTGCGCATCGCGGTCCAGCATCTCCACGTACGCCAGCAGCATCTGGCCCGACAGTATCGGCTGGGCCCTCTGCAGGTGGGTGTAGGCGGGCATGACGACCTGCCCCTGGCGCTGCGCGAAGAGACAAAGGGCCTTCTGCATCGCGCGGGTGTCGGCGACGAGCTGATCGGCGGCGTCGCGGGCCCAAAGGCGCAGGTCGGTGGCAACCTGGTCGTTGCGGCTGCGGCCGGTGTGCAGCTTGGCCCCGGCGGAGCCGGCTCGTTCGATCAGGGCCTTCTCGATGACCATGTGAATGTCTTCGAGCTCGATGGGCATGGGCAGCTTGCCGTCTTCGATATCCTCGCCGATTTCGAGCAGGCCGCGGCGGATCGCATCGAACTCCGCCGGCGTGATGATGCCAACCTCGCTGAGCATTTCAGCGTGGGCAATTGATCCGGCGATGTCGTACTTCCACAAGGCCACATCCACGTCCAGGCTGGCCACCAGGCTGCTGGTGGCGGCATCGGCGTCGGCGGTCAGCCGGCCCTGCCAGGACTTGGCCGACCGGCCGGGCCGGGATGGCTTGGCGGCCTTTTCAACGCAGCGTCGCTCTGCCGGAGACTTCTTTGACGGTTTGGCCATAATGATATTTCCTCAAATGGCGCAGGGTATCAAACTAAGGCTGGCCGACATCGTAGAAGCCCCCGCTTGGTATGTCAACTTGCAGAGATCGCACCCAAACATCAAGCAGGCGATAGCTACTGAGCCCGAAGGACATCACTGTTTCAGTGCAGGGCTGTCTTTTCCTCTTGACTTCTCTGTTACAAGAGCGAGAATTATATCGATGGAGTCTGAGGAACTTATTGGCAATGAATGTTCGGTTCGCCCAGAAAGACCTCGAGCGGCTTGAAATGGATGCGAACTTCAGCGCTGGTTTGGGGCAGGACGTTGTCAAAGCATACAGGCGGTGCATACAGCTTATTCGTGCCGCTATCGACGAGCGAGAACTCTATGCCTTCAAATCGCGCAGATTCGAGAAACTCAAGGGCGACCGCGTGCATCAGCATTCGCTCAGATTGAATGACCAATGGAGACTGATCGTTGAGATCGTCAAAGATCAGCCCAAGAATGCGATCCGCATTGTTAAGATTGAGGATTATCACTAGTGGCAAACGATAGACCAGTAGAAGTGTTCCCACCGGGAGATTTCCTTCGCGAAGAACTGGAAGCACGCGGATGGACGCAGGCCGACCTGGCAACAATTATTGGCCGGCCGCTTCAGTCCGTCAACCTGATTATAACCGGCAAGAAGGTCATCACGCCGAGAACAGCCACTGAGCTTGCCGCTGCATTTGGAACGAGCCCCGAGCTTTGGCTCAACCTGCAGGCTGCGTATTCGCTATCCAGACAAGATGCGGATATAGCGGCGATACGATCCAGGGCACAGCGTCGGCTGCATCATCCATCTGCCGCGGGCAAACATGGGCAAGCCAGCCGCCATCGCTCAGGCCCGCGAACGCGGCAGCAGCCGTCGCGCCTTCTGAATCACCCCACGGCTCGCTAGCGCTACATCCGCCTCAGTTCCTGCTCCTGCTTGTTCTGGCGGTCGGTGGCGTCTTGCAGTGTCTTCTTCTCTTTGCGGGAGAGGCTGGCGAGACCCTGCTGGCTGATCTTGGCCAGGATGCGGTCGATCTCCGCCTGCTGCTTCTGCTGCATCTCCAGCTTGCGCGCCCAGCCGGAAGGATTTGGATTGCTCGGCCAGGCGGGGCGTATCTCTCTCAGCCGAGGCAGCAGCAGATAAACAGCCGCAGCCGCCGCCCCGCCCAAATGGGCAACATCACTCATGGCAGAGCCGGCTTGGCCATTGGCCAACGAGGAAAGGACGTTGAAGATCATCAAGGCGAAGATGCCCAGCGCCACTATGCGGATCGGCAGCGGGAACAGCAGCACGATAAGCTGAAAGTGCGGAAAGAGCACCGCGCAGGCCAGGATGATCGCATATACCCCGCCCGATGCGCCGATGATCGGCATCTCCGGCGGGAGGTTGAACAGAAACCCGATGATGACGTATGCCAGCCCAGCAACCGCCCCGCAACCAAGATAAAACTTGGTGAATTTCCAAGTGCCCCAATGTTGCTCCAGCGGCGTGCCCAGCATGTAGACCGCAAGCATGTTAAGGAATATGTGCCAGCCGTCGGCGTGAAGAAACTGGAAGGTGATGTATCGCCACACCTGCCACCAACCCGAGACCGTCACACCAAGAAGACTATTCATCAGCGGAAGATCGTAAGCGCCACGATTCTTGCCAAGCAGCATCTGCACGATGAATACCGCAATGTTGACGATCAGCAGTACCTTGACCGCTGTGCTTGGCCGAGGCAGGCCATACGTCAGGCCGGAGGAAGAGTAACCGGTTTCCCGATATCCCCCCTGCTGAGTCTTCCAGTATGTGCGGTTGAACAGGCCCATGAATGCTCCTTCAGCAACAGTATATACCAAGGCATGTCAGTGCGGAATCAAATGCCTTACAGTGGAGAAAGTAGAGAGGAATAGATTCCAGGCAATCCGCAATTGTAACTGCCTTAGCAACCTGCCGCAGAGACGCAGAGGCCGCTGAGAACGACAATATTACCGGGCTTTCCTCTGTGTTCTCAGCGTCTCTGCGGCGGTTGCTTAGTTGTTCAGACGCTCCAATTCGCAACCAATTGCGAAACAGACCTACCCAGGATAGATTCATCAAAGCGCAGGACTTGATCCCGTATGTCAATAAGGAGCCGCCATGATCTGCACTGTCAATTACGTCAGCAAGAGCCTTGATAAGGCCATCGGCATGAATGTGCTGGTGCCCGCGGGCAAGGGACCCTTCCCCGTATTGTACCTGCTGCATGGCCTCAGCGACGACCACACCGGTTGGATGCGTCTGAGCATGGTGGAATGCAAGGCCGCGGACTTGCCGCTGATTATCGTCATGCCCGATGGCGGCAGGAGTTTCTACTGCAACGACCCGCGGCCGGGCGGGCTTGCTTACGAAGACCACATCTGGCAGGCGACCGTCCAGACGGTGGATAATACGTTCCACACAATCGCCGATCGCCGCAGCCGGGCCATTGCCGGCCTGAGCATGGGCGGCTATGGGGCGATGATGCTGGCGATGCGTCATCCGGACGTCTTCAGCGCCGCATGTTCGCACAGCGGCGCGCTCGGTTTTGCCGCCAGGAGATTTCCAGGTCGGCCGGCTTTGGATGCCTATGTCCGGGCCCTGCCCAAGGACAAGTACAACCTTTACAGGCTTGCGACGGCGATGGCCAAGGCCAAGCAGAAGATCGCAATTCGCATGGACTGCGGCGAGACCGACTTCCTCATCGAGGACAATCGCTTGTTCCACAAGCACCTGGAGAAACTTGGCATAGCCCACCAGTACGAGGAGTTTCCCGGCGAGCATACCTGGGAATACTGGAACGCCCACATCCGCCAGACGCTCGATTTCGTGATGGCCCATGTGAAGACATAAGAGCTGCCGCTGAGGCGCAGAGGCCGCAGAGAAAAGCCTTCGACAGACTCAGGCTGTCCAGAGTCTGTCGGGGGCATGCAGCTTTCAACGACGGGGCCGCGTGCCGTTGGTCCAGCCAACACAATTCCCGGCGAGCAGAGAGACAGTGTCTTGCGGTCAAAGGCATCATTGCGCAACGGCGCTGGCCGGCTGACTGGCGGCCGGGTTCTTCGTGGGCACCGCCGGCATGCGCACATAGGCCTGCTCGACCTTGGGCCCGGTCACGGTAAACAATCGATAACCATAGCCCTTCTGGTCAAACACCGTGGCCGTCCCGCCAACGGTGTACAGATTGTAGCCGTTGACCACCAGTTCGCCGGTGATATGGACATGCCCAGCCAGGACTATCTTGACGGCGTACTTCTTCATCAATTTGCCGAAGCGGTCTGCCCCCTCGCCCAGCGCTGCTGGCGGATGATGCATCAGTACGATGATCTCGCGTCTGGCCTGCTGCGCAGTATGCAACGTCCTGTCCAGCCATTGCCATTGTGCCTGCGGTTCCGTCTTGCCGCCAGCATCGGCTTCTAGCATCAGGTTTGAGTTGAGGCAGATGAATTCGTAATTGTCCTTGGTGAAGCTGTAGTAGTCCTTGCCGAAGAGCTTGCGAAAGGTCGCCAGGTCATCGTGATTTCCCGGAACCAGTTTGACCGGTACCTTGAAGTAGGTCATCGCTTTTCTAAAGGCAGCCAGTTGCTCCGCATCTTTGCCCACGTGAACAAGGTCGCCAGCCACCAATACGAAGTCTACCCCGCGTTCGTCAGCCTGGCGGGCCAGTTCGATGAAACGAGCTTGCGATTCCTTGATCGGCACCCATCCGCCGATCTGCGGGTCGCCGGCGTGAATGAACGTGAAGGAGGCCGGCTGGCTTGCCGGCATAGACGCGGGCGCCGATGCAGGCACGCCCGCAGCCGTCGCATGAAGCGCGGCGCTTAAAACAACCATAACGGCTGTTGCCGCCCAGATGCGGAAAAGGCCACTGCGATTCATCATGCAACGTCTCCTTTTTTCGGGCTTACATTTGTTCGATGGTGCCGATGCCCAGCAGGCCCAGCCCGGTCTTGATGACCCGCGCCGTGATATCGCACAAGGCAAGCCGGCTGGAGCGGATCGGCTCGTCGCTCTTGAGCACGGGGCAATTCTCGTAGAAGCTCGTGAATGCCCCAGCCAGATCATAAAGATAACTGCAAAGGATGCTGGGCAGGCATTCATCGGCGACGGCTGAGATAGCCTCAGGCCATTGCAGCAGCCTGACCGCCAACTGGCGCTCTGCCGGTTCCTGGATGAAAAACGGGGACTGACTCGTCTTCCGCGCCGTTGTTGTTTGCGGCAAAGGTGTCTGTCCCTGCATTTCATCCGGCGCCGGGCCGCCGCCCTTGCGGAAGATGCTGCGGATGCGCGCATAAGCGTACTGCATGTATGGCGCGGTGTTGCCCTCCAGCGAGAGCATCTTCTCCCACGAGAAGACATAATCGCTGTTGCGGTTCTGCGCGAGGTCGGCGTACTTCACCGCGCCGATTCCCACCGTCTGCGCGATCTCGCGCTGCTGGTCAGCCGGCAGTTCGGGGCTCTTCTGCCTCACCAGTTCGGCGGCCTTGTCCACCGCTTCATTCAGCAGGTCAACCAGCTTGATAGTCCCTCCAGTTCGCGTCTTGAAAGGCTTGCCGTCGCTGCCCATCATCGTGCCGAAGGCCACATGCTCCAGGCTGACGTTGTCCGCTACAAAGCCGGCCTTGCGGGCTGTCGCGAAGACCTGGCGAAAATGCAGCGCCTGCCGGGCATCCACCACGTACAGGATGCGTTCCGCATGCAATTGCCCCGCGCGATACCGAATAGCAGCCAGATCCGTCGTGGCATATAGATATCCCTCGTCGGACTTCTGGACGATCAGCGGCAGCGGCGAACCATCCTTGGCCACGAATTCCGGCAGGAAGACGCACTGCGCGCCCTGGGATTCCTTCAGCAGGCCGGCCTTGTCGAGGTCTGCCACCACTTTGGCCAAGTCGTCGTTATAGGCACTCTCGCCTCGGACATGTTCGCGCGCCCAGCCGACGCCCAGACGGGCATAGACTTCCTCGCAGTGGCGCAGCGAGGCAGCCAGGGACATACGCCAATTCCTCAGGCACTGTTCATCGCCCGCCGGCAACCGAACCCATTAAT
>CAYQJH010000104.1:0-12263 GCA_964417755.1 uncultured Planctomycetaceae bacterium | reverse complement strand
CTAAGCAACATCGAATTATGTAATATAGAAGATTCATTAGCCGGACAGTACTGATGAAGAAAGCGAAGTCGGCGAGATTGAAGTAACGGACGTCCAGCCGATGCTCAGCGTCGCGAGGATCGTTACCAAGGCAGGCGACATTGCCAGGGGCGACCTGGCCAAGCCGGCAAAGCATTAGTACGTGGCGAAGGTTTCAGGCTTGCGGCCTGGCTTGAAAATACGAGGGCAAGGTCGTGCTACGTAGCGAAGCTACTTCTACTTCGCAGAGTAGCAATGCCCTCGGCACAGGCGGGCGGGACGCCCGCGCCACATGAAACAGCCAGTCGCACCTTGCTTCTAGCCGGCCCGTTCAATCTGTCCGAGAATCCTCCTGAACGTCTCGGCATTCTGGGCCGCCTGGCCGCGATGGCAATTGTTGAAGCACACGTTGACGCAATCCACCGGCTGCTCCAGATTCTGCCAATGACTCAGCAATTCGCGCAGTTCCTGCTCACTGTAGCTGTAGTCATATCGATCTGCGGGCCCGGCGTACCACTTCTTGGGGTCCCGGCTGTGAAGACGCAGGTAGCCTATGGATGATGTTACAGCCGGGCGGGGGCGGTAAAGGCCCGGCAAGTCGGGCTCGTCGGGAATCACCAGCGTCACACCGCGCTCGCGCAGGCCTGCCACGGCGGAGGCTGTATCCCAGGAGACATGGCGGAATTCGATCACCAGCGGGGCCGGCTGCATGGCCTCGATGAGCTTGGCCAGATATTGGCGATTGGCGATTGTGCGATGGAAGGATTGGGGAAATTGCAGCAGCACGCCGGCCAGCTTGTTGCGCGTGGTGATTGGCGATAGGTCTTCCAGGAATTCCCGGCAGATGCGAAGATTGCCCTTATGCGTGATCTCCTGGTTTGCCTTGACCCAGAACAAGAAGTTGTCGGGCGATTTGCCGGCCAGGGCATCCAGCGTGCGGGGATACGGCATCGAGTAGAAGGTGAAGTTCAGCTCCACCATGCGGAAACGCTTCACGTACTGGGCAAACATGTCCCGCGAAGTCGTGCCCGGCGGATAGAAGGGGCCAATCCAATCATCGAAGCTGTAGCCGCTTGTTCCGATCAGGAATTTCGATGCGTCGATCATGTGAGTCTACCCAATCATACTCATCAGGCGAAGAACGCAGCCATGCGGGCGCGCCTTTCGTGCGCTGATAGGATACTCCGCTTGTCCAGATGAGCAATATGGAACAGTCTTCCGACATCAGGCCGGGGATGGTATATTCATTGCTCGCTCAACAGGCACTCACGGGAACATTGTGTTGGATCGAGCGTCAAACATATCGGCACAGGACAACTCGGCGAGGCGTTTGCCGGCGACATCCGGCGACGCTCTGGCATTTGAGGATGCCCCGCTGGTTGATCGCTGCCGCAAGGGCGATTTGCGAGCGTTCGAGGCCCTGGTCGCCAAGTACCAGGACCGCGTCTACAACATGATCTTGCGGATGTGCGGCCGGCCTGCCGACGCAGAGGAACTGGCACAGGAAACGTTCCTCAAGGCGCTGGAGAAGATCGGCCAGTTCCGCGGCCAGAGCGGCTTCTACACCTGGTTGTTCCGGATCGCCGCGAACCTGACGATCTCTCATCGGCGGCGGGGCGGACTGATAAGGTTCCAGTCGCTCATGGCCGGCGACGACGGCGATGGCGAGACGCTTGATTTGGCCCCTCGCCTGGCTGTGGCAAACACGCCGCCGCCGGAGGCCATCATGATGACTGCGGAGCTGAGCAGCCGGCTGATGGCCGCCCTGGACGGACTCGATGACGAGTTTCGCCTGGCGGTGGTCCTGCGTGACGTTGAGGAAATGGACTATAGTCAAATAGCCGAAGTTCTTGAAGTGCCGATAGGCACCGTAAAGAGCCGCCTGCACCGCGGGCGCGAGATGCTAAAAGAGAAATTGTCGGACCTGATGCAATCATGAGTTCACGCGAGAAACATCGTCAGCAACTCTCAGCCTACATCGACGGCCAACTGTCGCCGCACGAGATGCGCCACATGGAAGAAGCACTGGCCGATGATGCGGATTTGGCGCGTGAATGTGAACAGTTGCGGGCGGTCAAGAAGCTCCTTCGCGGCCTGCCGAAGGAAAAGGCGCCGCAGGATTTTGTCGCCCGTGTGCTGGCGAGGGCTGAACGCAGCCAATTGGTGGCGGCCACCAGCCATCATCAGGATCGCCCGCGTCATTACTGGCTGCGCCATCTTGCTACGGCGGCTGTGGTGCTCATTGCCGTCAGCGCATGCGCGGTGATTCTTGTGAGCCTGGTGAACGCTCCGGCCGTCAACAAGGGTCAGCGGCGGGCGAATGGGCCGACGCTGGCCAGCAGTGAGAAGCCCGGCGATGTACACGCAAAGTCTGCGGGCAAGGTTGGCGATGGGCGTTTGGCCTCGGATGGGAGTGCTTCAGCCGATAGCGGCATGTTGATGAAAGCACAACTGCCGGCCGAGGCGGAAACAACCAATATCGAGCTCTACGCCGAGAATCTGCCTGAAGCATTCGAGTCGGTGAAGAACGTGCTTATCAGCAACGGCATCGAACCCGTTGAGCAGAAGTCATTCGACGCGGCTGCGTCCAACATCGCCTTCGTGAATAACTGGAAGGCTGTTCGCAACGATGAACAGATTCAGATTCTCGCATACGTTCCCGCGCACGAAGCGGAGCAGTTGCAGAATCAGATCGGAAACGCCGTGCTCAGCCAGTCGGCCAGCAACAGGTTGCTTAGGCAGACCGAGATTGCCGGCAAGATGCGCGAAGAAACAAGTTACGCAGCTGGCGTGGCCGCCGATGGCATAACGGGCGGCATGGCGGGCGATGTTGCTCGCCGTGTTGACTCTGAAACGGCGACAAGAGACGGCATTCGCGCCAAACGATTGCCGGATGGGATTGTGCTGCCGGCGGCGGCTGCGCCCGCGCCGGTCGATCAGCCGGCTGACGGCGCTGTTGGCCGTGATGTTTCAGGCCTTGATGAGTCTTACATTGCCACGAAGGACGGCAGCACCACTCAGCCAGCGATGGCTAAATCCGCTGGGCCAACCTTCCGCGGCAAGGCAGTGGAAGCAAACAGCCAGCCCGGCGAGCTATTGACCAATGAGCAAATCACATCAGGTACCGTCGCGGCTAAGATAGAGAATGAAATTGTGGAAGAAGGCGCGAAACTGTCGGGCGCACATGACAATGGAGCAGTCGATGCCCCTGGTTCGGCGGTTCAGGCTGAGCAGCCGGCTTTTCAACTTCGCCAGCGCAACGCTGCAACGGTGAAAAAGGATTCAGATTCAGCAGCAGCATCCGCCCCGCAACTGCCCGCCAGTATGCCTGTCGATCTCGATCAGAAGCAGGTTGCTGAATCGAAAACGAGATTTGTGGTCACTGTGCCAGTCCAGGCGCCTGCTTCGGCGCCGGCAAGGTCGAGTGGAGCATTAATTAATGGCAGCCTCGCAGGGCCATCAGCCAGCCGGCCGGCCAGCGCTCAAGAGAAGATCGTTCCCCAGGATGCCCACAATTACGCCCTGCACTCGCAGACATCGGCCGCAAACCAGCAATTAACAAGATTCGCGCAATCCTCAGCCCGTGGTGTTGCGCAAAACGTTCAGCCGCGAGGGCAAGTTCAGAGCCAGCAGCGGCTGATCATCAACTTGAATAGTTCCTCAACTAACAGGCAGTACCAGTACGGTGGCAACACGCTTTATTGGAGCAATGTCCGCAACAGCTTTGAGCCAGTCGCCACCATGTCTGCCACCACGAAACCTGCCACCTCTGCACCAGCCAGCCAGAATGGGCAATAGCAGCACGGCTGGGGATATCTGTCCTCAAAATTCCACTATCGCGCAGGCGAGAGGCTTGCGGTACTCGCGGACAAGATGTCCGCGCCACGTCCATCAGGTTGGCCCCAACTTATCGCCGCTGTTGACGTAGATATTGGCTATATGGGATACTTCCGATTCGTCCCCGCGTTGATCTCTGAACAATGGCATGAATACAGCCTGGGAAGATTGGTAAGGGCATGTTTGAACTGATCGAAAATATGTTTCTGAAGGCCTTGGGCGGCACGCGCAACGAGCGAATCGTTCGCAGCCGGCTGAAGTTCGTCCGCGAGCAGGTCAACCCGTTGGAAGAAGAGGTTCGCAGCCTGAGCGACGAGCAATTGCTCCAGGCCAGTCAAGAGCTCAGGCGCCGCCGCAGCGAAGGCGCCAGCAGGGACTCCATCAAGGCGCGGGCCTTCGCGCTCATTCGCGAGGCCAGCCGGCGGGCAATCAGCCATCGCCAATTTGACGTTCAGTTGGTAGCCGGCATGATCCTGGATGAAGGCTGGATCGCCGAGGAGGCCACCGGCGAGGGCAAGACCATCGCGTGCTATCCAGCCATCTACATGGCCTACCTCGACGGCCTGAAGGTTCATGTAGTCACCGTCAACGATTACCTTGTCCAGCGCGATGCAATGCAGTTCGCCCGCCCGGTCTTCGAGAAGCTCGGCGTGAGCGTGGGCTTTATCACGTCCGACATGCCGGCCTACGGCAGCGAGGCAGAGGTGCGGCGGCAGGCCTATCGCTGCGACGTCGTCTATGGCATCAACAGCGAATTCGGCTTCGATTACCTTCGAGACAACATGAAGATGTCGGTGGCCGACCAGGTGCAGGGCGGCCGGCTGGACTTTGCCATTGTCGACGAGGTGGACAACATCCTGATCGACGAGGCCCGCACGCCGCTGATCATATCCGGCCCGTCCTATGGCGACACGAACAAGTATCGCCTGGTGGACGCCGTCACACGCGAATTGATTAACCGCAATAAGCCCTGGGATCGCGCCAACCAGCGCGTCGAAAGCCTCAAGCGAACCATCAAGGCATTGAGCGGCGAGTTGTCGCACAACGGCAACGGCGAGAAGGTCAGGAAGGAACTCGACCAGGCCCAGCGCGACTTGGCTGAAGCGGAAGAGCGCCTGGCCCAGGAAGTGAAGCACTACGACGTCGAGATGGACAAGAAGTCGGCCCACCTGACGCATGAGGGCGTAACGGCTGCCCAGGAAGTGGCCGGAGTGGGCAGCTTCTATGCCGGGACGAACATGGAATGGCCGCACATGATGGACCAGTCGCTGCGGGCGCATCTGGTCTATGAGCGCGACCGTGATTATGTCGTGCAGCAGGGCGAGGTCATCATCGTCGATGAGTTCACCGGGCGGTTGATGGAGGGGCGGCAGTGGTCTGACGGCCTGCACCAGGCGGTGGAAGCAAAGGAACGTGTTACCGTCAAGGAAGAGACGCAGACCATCGCGACGATCACGATTCAGAATTACTTCAAGCTGTACAAGAAGCTGGCCGGCATGACGGGCACCGCCATGACCGAGGCCGGCGAGTTCATGAAGATCTACAAGCTCGACGTGGCGGCTGTGCCGACGCACCGGCCAGTCAACAGGGTCGATCATAATGACCGCATCTATGCCGAGGTCGACGCGAAGTACAACGCGCTCGTGGAGGAGATTAATGAAGTCTCCAAGACGGGCCGGCCCGTGCTGGTTGGCACCACGAGCATCGAGAAGAGCGAGAGGCTCTCGCACATGCTGACGCATCGATATGGGATCGAGCACCAGGTGCTAAACGCGCGGCCGGAGAATGCCGCCCGCGAGGCGGAGATCGTCGCCAAGGCCGGCCAGCAGCATCAGCTCAAGGCGGGCGCCAAGCAAATGGTCGGCACGGTGACCATTGCGACGAACATGGCCGGTCGCGGCACGGACATCAAGCTTGGCCCCGGCGTTGTATGGGAGAACTGCAAGACCTGCTCGATGGAGAAACTGGTGGAGTTGGGCATCAAGCCGGAGGCCCTGTTTCCGCCCGGCACGACCAAGTGCTGCATCCACTGCCCGCAATACGATCCCTCCACGAACTGCGCGCACTGCTATAAGCCGAAGATCGATGCCGACTTCCCCAAGCGCGGCCGCGAACGCTGTCCGATCAATGTTCCTTGCGGCGTGCACATCGTGGGCACCGAGCGCCACGAGGCGCGGCGCATCGATAATCAGCTGCGCGGCCGCGCCGGCCGGCAGGGCGATCTCGTTTCCAGCAGGTTTTTCCTGTCGTTGCGTGATGGCCTGTTGGCTACTTTTGCCGGCGAGTGGACGCCGAGAGTGCTTGGCCGGCTTGGGCTTTCGGCCGACCAGGCCATCGAAGACCGCCGCATTTCCAGGGGTATAGAGCGGGCGCAGAAGAAGGTCGAAGAGCGAAACTTCGAGACCCGCAAGAACCTGCTTGAATACGACGAGGTGATGGACTACCAGCGGCGGGCGTTCTACTCGCAGCGGCAGACGATCCTCGAAGGCCGGCAGCTTGAGGGCATTGTCGAGGAGATGATCGAGGAGGTGGTCCAGGAGGCAGTCGGCCAGTACCTGGATGCGAACTATCCGCGCGTGTGCATCGCCAATTGGGCGCGCCAGGCATTGCAGATCGACATCCGCGAGGACCAGGTTCGGGCCGAGCACATCGACGATCTGGACAGCGTGGCGAATGATCTGCGCCAGCGGGCCAAGGAAGAAGCCTTCGCCAACATCAGCAACACGATCGGCGAGTACATCGACCCCGAGATGGATGCCAAGGAATGGGACCTTCGCGGCCTGAGCAGTTGGGCAATGAGCCGGTTCAACGTGAACCTTTCGCAGAATCAATTGCGCAAGATGACGCCGCAGGAAATGGAAAGCGAGCTTTCCCGGGCGGCGGCTGAGCGAATTGACACTGTTGATATTTCGCCGGCTGGGAAGTACCTGGAAGAGGGCTATGGCCTGTCGGTCCTGGCGGAGTGGGCGAGGAACAAATTCGCGATAGCTGTTGCTCCGGAGGATTTGGCCAGCGAAGCCCCATCTGAGGTGCAGAGCAAGTTGCTGGAGAAGGTAAGGCAGGCATATCGCCGGCGGGAGATCGAGTACCCGGTTGAGTTCGCGATGGAGATGACGCTGGGGCAGGGGGGCGTTGACAATATCTACGCGCTGAATTCTCTGGCGGCCTGGGCAAATCGCAAATTCGATTTGAAACTCGACGCCGAGAAGCTTCGAGCAATGAAGCCTGAAGATATCCGAAAGATGCTCACTGAGCAGTCCGAACGGTGGCAAGATGACGCTCGCCTGCGCGAAGCAATCGTTTCCGTCCTCGGGCCGGCGCCGACGGCTGAGCAGGCTGTGGCCTTCGCCAGGAGCCGATTCGACAGCGAGCTGAAGTTAGAGGAGAAAGACGGCGATGTCGTGGGTCGATTGGTTCATCTGGGGCGAGATTTCCTCCGCCGCGAGATGAACGAACTCGAGCGATTCGTGCTGCTTCAGATTTACGACGGCTCGTGGAAGGACCACCTGCTGGCGATGGATCATCTCAAGAGCAACATTGGCCTGCGAGGTTATGCGGAGCAGGATCCGCGCGTGGCGTTCAAGCGGGAGGGCTCGCGGTTGTTCGGCGAGATGGTGGCCGGCCTGCGTGACAAGGTTACGGACATGATCTTCAAGGTGCGCCTGCAGGCCGGGGCGCAGGCTGCCAGCGTTTACCAGGTTTCCAGCATGGTTCACGAGCAGCTAAGCGGCTACGACCACCTGGCACAGGATATGTCGAAGCAGCCGCAGGCGGGCGAAACGCAGAAGGTCAAGCAGATCGTCCGCGAGACGCCCAAGGTAGGGCGCAACGACCCTTGCCCGTGCGGCAGCGGCAAGAAGTACAAGCACTGCCACGGCAAGGGGCTGTAGAGCATTGAGGACTGTGAATTTCGGATTTCGGATTAGGCGAAAGGAATTGCGATGATGGCTGGCGATCCTATGAGCGAACGGTTTGCAAAGCGCGAGAAGCAGCACAAATTGGAGGAACTGTCCAAAAAGAGTCGGACCAAGGAGGAGATCGAGGCTGAGGAGAAGCTTCTGAAGGAAACTCCCAAGACCGAGCCGATCCACTCCGACAAGGCCCCTTCGCGAAATGACCCGTGCCCATGCGGCAGCGGCAAGAAGTACAAGAAGTGCTGCGGCGCGGAAAAGTAGTTTAACCGACTGAAAGCCCCCAGCGGAAGGCGGAGGATCCCCCTGCTTCCGCAGGGAGCTTCCTTTCAGGGGCTTTCTGGAAGCCCCGGCCGGAAAGGCCGGGGATTGCGCTTTCGCACGGGACTGTCCTGGCAGGGGGGCTTCCTATAGGCGCGCTCTAGCAGTACGGCGCAGTTTTGTGTCGAGGGCATCTTGCCTGCAGTTAGTCCGAAGATGCGAGGGCAAGCTCGTGCTACGTAGCGAGCTACTTCGCAGAGTAGCAATGCCCTCGGTACACGCGGGCGAGACGCCCGCGACACGCCCGCGACACGCAAAATAGCAGGTTGCTTTGTAGTGAATCTCATTTCTATATGCGCGTGAAACGGGCGGCCGTCAAAGGCCGCCCGTTAAACTTGCTCTGACTATACACTGTCTGGTTCAGGCTGAGCGACGTCGCCGGATCAGGGCCAGCCCGCCCAGTGCCAGCAGTGAAAGCGTGGCCGGTTCGGGAACGACCAAATCCTGCGCATAATCAAAAGTCGAGAAGGGAATCGAGTCAAGGCCAAGCAGGTCTAGTGCCAGATTGCTGGCTTCAGCATTGCGGATTGGCTGAAGCCCGGCATAGGTGGTCATCGGATAGGTTGAAGCCTGCTGCCGAAGGCCCGCGTTGAGTGCATAGAGATCAGCTCCGGCAGCCACGCCCGGACCCCAGACGAAGAATGGAACTGAATAGCGGTCGGCACCGGTCAGGGGATTATCCTGATTTCCATGATCGGCCGTCAGGATGATCGCGGTGTGGCCGATCATTGCGGGAACGTCCTGCTCGACCAGCTTGAAAATCTTGCCCAGCATTGTATCAACATTCACCACCTGGCTATTCCAGGTGGGGCTGCCCCAGCCCGTTCCGTGGCCGTAAGCATCAGGCTCGTTAATGTGCAGGAACGAGAACTGATTGGGGCTCGCGGACTTCTGCTGCGCGATGAACGTGTCCACGATGATGCCGCCCAGCGAGGTGTTGATGTACGTGGTGTCGACCTTATCGCGCCCATAATCCACGCCAACATTGTCGGCAGCGCCGTAGGTGGCGTTGTAGGAACCGCCGCCGGGATAGTCTTGAGTGTTGTCGAACAAAGAGAACTTGGACTTATTGGCATACATGCCGGTTCTCAGGCCATTATCGTGGGCTACATCGAAGACGCTGGCTACGTAGCTGCCCTTGTTGGAGTGGATCGTTTGTCCATTGGAT
This sequence comes from uncultured Planctomycetaceae bacterium, assembly GCA_964417755.1. Taxonomy (GTDB): domain Bacteria; phylum Planctomycetota; class Phycisphaerae; order SM23-33; family SM23-33; genus CAYQJH01. Next base: position 3,008 of record CAYQJH010000104.1, on the reverse strand, counting down.
GGGTCGCCATTGATTCCCCAATTATGGCCATTTGCGCCATCCCTTGGCCGGGCGGTGATGATCGAAGTGTGGTTGGGCAAGGTCTCGTAAGGGTTATTGTCGCAGTGGGCGGCCCTCGTCCATGCGCCCTCGTTATTCGGCCTCGTGAAGTTCGGGATAGCGTACGATCCTCCCTCGGCTGTACCGTTGAACAACTTGTTCAGGTACGTCCCGCCCAGCCCGTCCACGCTGATCTCGATGACGTAGTTGACTTGAGCAGAGGCCGTGCCTGCAAGGATCAGCATCCCAAGCAATGCAAACGTCAGTCCTTTGTGCCTGTTCATTAGCTTACTCCTCAATCGGTGCGGCCAGGCCGCAAACAAATGATTGGTTCCGCAGTGCCCGGCCAGTCGGGCATGACCGGCCGGGCGATGCGGGACATCTAAGAACCTTCGTTTACTTGCCGGTCCGCCTGCGAAGCAGACCCAGAACGCCCAAGCCCAGCAGAGACATCGTTGCAGGCTCAGGGACGCTGATGTCGAAGTAAGCATTGTCTGCATTGCCAATGGCTGCATCGTAATTCTTGAACGACGGGCACAGCGTTGCAGCAGTGAAGCGATCCGCTGCCGGCGGGTTGACGAACGTGCTGGTGTCGCTGATCGTGCCAACATAGGGCGTGCCGACCAGATTGCCGGCCGCATCGAGCTCAGTGAGCGTTCCAACGATGGACGCGCTCGTGTTGGTCAGTTTGGTGAAGTCCACCTCGAAATGATACCACGTGCTGGCCTTGATGCCGTTCAGCGGGTTAAGCTGCGTCCTGGTGCTGTTCCAGTAGACAACCATGCCGGTTTCTTCAACAGTATCAAGTTGGAGGGTCAACTGGTTTGTCGAACTGCCGGTGCCGTCCGGCGTGTTGGTCCAACCCACGCGATCATCGTTAAACTTTCCGGTCGGGCTCGATTGGAAGTCCATGGCTATCCTCATCACATTGCCGACAGGCAGCGTGCTCCACGTGAAGGACTGGGCCTTCCAGTTGAAGATGATATTGCTGCTGCTAAGACCATTTGACCCGGCTACTCCGCCGCCCGCGATAACGGTGTTGGGATTGCCGATTGTCCACGGGCCGCTGCCGGCCGGCGAACCAGGAATGGCGGTAAGCACCGTCCCGTTGGCCAGGCCGTCAAAGTTCTCGATGACCGGCGAGGCTGCGGCAACCGCTGCCAGCGCCAAACATACCCCAATTGCTGCAAAAGTCCTCATGCTTGTTCTCCTTCTTCCTTCCTTTTGAGATGCGAAAGATCCTGCCTTCGGGCGGCGACGCGCCGCCCTTACATCACGATGTTCCCCATGGCGCAAGCGCACTGTCACCAAGCTTGCCGGGCGCATGAGGCTGCAACCGTACGGCGCAACAACAGCAGATATAATGGAAAATCGCCCAGGATGGGCTGAGGCAGGAAGAAGCGAGTGAGCGAAATCTCGCCCTGCCCTCGCAGTAGAACCGGCGGCTCAGCCGGCTTTCCTCTCCGTTGTTTCCTGTCAGCGGAGGTAGGAACCACAATATGTTAACACCATTGCTCTTCAGCGCCTAGGCAGAAAACGGAAAAAGTGCAATGGAAGGATGGCTGTTGATGTGCCGCGGGCGTCTTGCCCGAGTATGGCGAGGCCCTCCACGTCTCGCGCCAAAGGCACAGCCCCGAGCGAGACACTCGCGGAACACGCGGGCAAGATGCCAGCGCCACGCTGATCTACGCTGTCTTTACGTGTGCCAGCAGGAATTGCCGCGGCTGGGGAATCCTTGCCGAGAGCTTCCCGCCGGATATGCGTAGCGAGCCGCTGCCGGCCAGCCTGGTGCAGGAATATCGGCCAGTGGGCAATTCCGGTAAATCGCACGTCCAGGCGGCCTGCTGATTGACCTCGCGGAAGAGCAGGATATAGGCATCGTTCGCGCCCTGGCATACGCTGATGAAACCTGTCCAACTGGCGCCATTTGGTTCCTGCCCGATAGGATAGATGGTGCCTGTAAACAACCGGTCCCGGATGGCCTTCCATCTTCTCACCAACGGCGGCACCTGCTTGAAGTACTGCGCGGGCAGGCGCGAGATCTCGAACCACCCCAGCGGACTTGCAAACATTACCGTCGCAAAAAGGTAGGCAGGATCGTATTCCGATGGCGCAAGCGGGTCGTCGACGTACAGATTCTGGTTGCGGCTGTGGTTGAGAAACTCCATCCTCAATCTGCACGGGTCAACATGGTGTGCCAGCTTCCACAGGTTCCGCAGCGTCTGGTGCGGCCAGTAGCGGTGCCAGTCCGTGTAGCGATTTTCCACGAACAGCGGGCCGACCTCCATCGCCCCGAAGTAACCGGGGCGAACCTCAGCGGTTACGTCCAAGTCCAGCACGATCTTGCCGCCGGACTGCTCGCTGACGGCCTGGAAGAACCGGCGAAGATTGGCCTCGGAGAGTTTCGTCCTGGCCTTGACGCCGTCGATCTTGAAGTAATCGATGCCAAGCCGGCGGTGGATGTCCAGCAGAAGGTCGGCGTCTTTCCGCCAGTTGGCGAAGTCGTTGGCTGAGTCCGGCCCGAACCACAGGCCCATCTTCATGCCCTTGGCGGCGGCTGCCGCGATGACAGACTCCAGCCCGTGCGGAAAGCGCGTCGTGTCCACCTTCCAGAAATTCGGGTCTGCCGCCCAGAAACCTTCCCACACCTTCTTCTGCGAAACGACTGCTGCGGAATTGGCCGTCCGTCCGCATTCCCAGCCGTCGTCAATCTGTACCACGTCCACGCCAAGTTTGGCCGCCGCCGCGACTTCTTCGAGCATGAACGCCTCGCAAATGCACTTATCCTGCGAGCGGTCGCCCCAGGTATTGCTCAGGAACGTGCCATCACGACCAGCGACGTATGGACGGAACTGGCGCTGGTACTTCTGCAATTCGGCGATCCGGCCAAGCCGCCCGCCCGTGTAAGCAAGCACGGCAAACGGGTAGCCTTCACCAGTCTCGTCCCCGCAATGGCCGGCCATCGCTAG
>CAYQJH010000103.1:0-12809 GCA_964417755.1 uncultured Planctomycetaceae bacterium | reverse complement strand
GGCTACCGCACCATCACTATTGAGGTCCACGAGATGGTCTGCAAGCAACTGGACAACTTGATGTCTCACCAAGCCAGCGGTGGCGTCCGCGTCTCTCTGCGAAGCCAGTTTGATCCGCCAACCTACCAGACGCCGCCGGGCCCGCAGATCGAGCCGGAACTCAAGAGCCTGATTACGGCGGCTGTGCCCGGCAAGATGACCGGATCGCCCTAACGAATTGACCATCGCTCCAGGAGCACTGCCTAAGTGGAAATCTGGATTTACAATCAATATACCGACCAGAGAGATGTCGTGAAGGTCGGCGACGAGCCGGTGGCTATCGGCCGCGATGAGTCGAACACTATCGCTTTGCGCAGCCAGTTCGTCTCGCGAAAGCATGCTCGAATTGTGAAGGATTCCGGCAGTTTCTTTGTGGAGTCCATGGGCAGCAATGGGGTGATCGTCGCCAACAAAGTCGTGCCGCCGCGGCAACGCAAGAAGATCGATTACGGCGACGAGATCCGCATCGGTGAATTCAGCATCTACATGATGGAGCCGGCGACGCGGCGCATCGCCGACCAGCAGCGGGCGGCCACGCCGCGTAAGCGCGTCATCGAGCTTGAACAGGTCATGCACGGCGAATTGCTCGAGCGGCTGAACCTGCGAGTCACCGGACAGGCCGGCTCGGCCGACCATCAGCACGTGGCGCTGATTAAACGCCATCTGGCTGACATCATCCAGGCGCACATGGGCGAGGTGGACGGCGAAATGTCGGATCACCTCATTCAGGAATTCCTCCTGCGAAACGTGGTGACGGAGCTGGCCAGGCGCTCGACCGGCAAGCTTATGTATAGTTACGGTTTTGAAGATACCGACCTGCTGACGCCCAAGAACGAGGAGGCCCTGGCCCGGATCATCGGGGACATCCTGAGCGGCTTTCCGCTGCGCCTGCGGCCTCAGACGCTCAAGGACGACATTGCGATGATCGAGGCCGACTGGGCAGGGCAGATGAAGAAGATCGCCCCGCGCGTCAGCCCGGAACTTCGCGAATACCTCATCAAGCGGACGCTCTCGAAGGAAATTGAGGACGTGGTGCTGGGATACGGCCCGATCCAGGACTTGCTGGAAATGCCCAACGTTAACGAGATCATGGTTGTGGGCAAGGATCGGATTTACATCGAGAAGGACGGCTCGGTGCAGAATACCGGCAGGAGCTTCTTCAGCGACGAGGTCGTCCAGAGCATCGTGGAGCGCATCATCACGCCGGTGGGGCGGCGGATCGACCGCTCAACGCCGCTGGTGGATGCGCGCCTTAGCGACGGCTCGCGCGTCAATGCGATCATCAACCCGCTGAGCCTCTCGGGCCCGGTGCTGACGATCCGCAAGTTTGCCCGCATTCCCTTCACCATCGATGACCTGATCGAACGCGGCACGATGACCGAGGCCAGCGCCAATTTCCTGCGGGCCTGCGTGCTGGGACGAAAGAACATCATCATCGCCGGCGGCACGGGCAGCGGCAAGACGACCACGCTCAACGTGCTGGGTAACTTCGTGCCCACGCACGAGCGCGTCATAACCATCGAAGACTCCGCCGAACTGCAACTGCCGCAGGAGCACCTGGTGCGGCTGGAGACACGGCCGGCCAACATCGAAGGCAAGGGCGCGTACACGATTCGAGACCTGGTGAAGAATGCGCTGCGCATGCGGCCTGACAGGATCATCGTCGGCGAGTGCCGCGGCCCGGAGGCGCTGGACATGCTCCAGGCGATGAACACCGGGCATGACGGCTCGCTTTCGACGATCCACGCCAACAACCCCATCGACACGCTGATGCGCCTGGAGACGATGGTGCTGATGGCGGTGGAGATCCCCGTCCGCGCCATCCGCGAGCAGATCGTCGCGGCGCTGGACCTGGTGGTTCAGATTGCGCGTACGCCCGACGGCCGGCGGCGAATCACGCACATAACGGAGATCGTGGGCCTCGACCCGGAGACGACGCGGATCATCACGGAAGACGTGTTCACGATCCGCTCGCCGATGAGCCTCAAGGGTCGTGATGGCCTGCTGCGACACACCGGCTACATTCCCCAGTTCGCCGAGGAGTTGATCGAGAAAGACTTTCTCTCGGTCGAGGTGTTCTCATGATGCTGGCTGCGCTGGACGGCGACTTCACCAATCCGCTGCAGATCGCAACGAGTGCCGTGATGCTTGTGGCCGTCACGGCGGCTATCTACATGGGCTATCGCCCGCTGCGAGACCTGATTCGCCGGCAGGAGGGTATGTACGACCGTGTGCTCCGCGGCACGCTGCTGCTGGATATCGCGCCAAGATCGGTGACCATATCGACGGGCATACTTATGATCATGCTGGGCGGCACGGGGTATGCGTTTACCAAGAGCATCATTGGCGTGCTGGCGGCAGCGGCTGTTGCGGCGATTTTTCCATCGATGCTGGTGAGAATCGCACGGCATCGCCGCCTTCGGCGATTGGAAGACCAACTGGTTGAGGGCATTGTTACGTTGGCTTCGGGCGTTCGGGCTGGGCTGAACCTCGTCCAGGCGATGGAGCTGGTTTCCCGTGACGGCCCGGCCCCGCTGAAGCAGGAGTTCGCGCACCTGCTTCGCGAGTACGAATTCGGGATTCCACTGGAAGAGGCGATGGAGAATTCATCGGCGCGGATCGGCTCGGGCGACTTTAGGCTCTTGTTCGCTGCGTTGCAGACGCACCGAGAGCGCGGCGGCGACCTGGGCCAGACGCTCGACCGCATCGCAGAGAGCATTCGGGAAATCCAGCGGCTTGAGCGCCGCGTCCAGACACTTACCGCCCAAGGCAGGGCAACCGCCCGATGGCTGGGCGCCATGCCGCTTGTCATCGGAGGCATCTACTACCTGATCGACTCGGATTCCGTGATGGGGCTGTTTAACCAGGGCCTGGGCAATCTGATCCTGGTTGGCGTCGTAATGCTGAACGTTATTGGCTTCCTGTGGATCAAGAAGATCGTTTCAATTGATGTCTGATGATGCCCATTGAAGGACATATTGTGCTCGCAGTGGCAGGATGGGATCTGGCGATGACCATCGCCCTGTCAATCGCCGTCTTCATGGCTGTCGCGTCGCTGATTGTGGCGGTCTTCAGCCAGGGCGGGGCCATCCAGATGTCTGCGCAGCGCGAGGCCGCAATCGCTACTGGGCACGAAGACCGCAAGACGCTCTTTGAGAACGCCTACCTGCGCCCGCTGCTGTGGCTGATGCTTGGATTCTGCCATCGAATGCGAATGCCGCGAATGAAGCACTGGGTGCGCCACAAGCTGATGACCTCGGGCAATCCCAATTATTACACGCCCGAGGAATACCTGGCGATGGCGATGTTCAATGGCATGACCATGGCTGTCTGCTTGAGTGTGTTCTACATCCTGGTTTCAGGGCGTATGGGCCTGGCCTGGGGCCTGGGCGGACTGCTTATCGGGACGGGCCTGACGCTGCTGCAGCTCTACAGCCGGTCCAGCACTCGGCTGCGCCTTATCGCTCGCCGCGTTCCATACGCGCTGGACCTGGTGGCCCTGGCGATGGGAGCCGGGGCAACCTTTACCGAAGCCGTCCGCACCGTCGCCCGCGAAGACCCTAGCGATCCATTCAATGTCGAACTCAACACGATGCTGACCGAGATTGACCTGGGCGCCACCCGGCGTAAGGGCCTTGAGAGCCTGGCCGCCCGCGTGCCGCTGGACAGCCTCAAGACCATCGTCGCCAGCGTGATCCAGGCTGAGGAACTCGGCACGCCACTTAGCGACGTGCTGCACGCACAGGCCACGCTGCTGCGCCTGCAGCGCACCGTGCACGCCGAGAACGCCGCGGCGGTGGCCAGCGTGCGGATCCTGGTGCCAAGCTTGCTGATTCTAATCAGCGTTATCCTGACGTTGTTTGCTCCGGCGATCATTCGCTTTGTAAGGAATGGAGGCTTGTTCTAGTGGCCAAGGATAGTCCTGAACTTGTTTTTGTCGCGGGCCCCCAGCAGGGCGAGCGTGCGGCGGTGACGGCTGATCCGACGGTGATGGGGCGCTCGCCAACCTGCCAGATATGGCTGAGGGAGGAATTCGCCTCGCGGGAGCAGTTGCGGTTCGAGAACAGCCCGCAGGGCTGGCTGATGGAGAACCTCTCGGCCAAGGGCACAAGGATCAACGGCAGGAGATACAAGAGCGGCAAGAAGATTCAATTGGCCACGGGCGACACCCTGGGCATCGGCATGACGACGGAGATTCTCTATGTCGCCGCCGGAGACGACGCCGATGAAGCCATCAAAGCATATTGTCAGAGACGCGCAACCGTCCAGCCCTCCGCCGGCGCAGCCGAGGATGAGGCGGCTGCACCCGCCGAGCTGGCCGAGGTAAAAGCCAACAGCAATGGCGCCAAGACCAAGACGGGCATCATGCCGGCAGTAGCGGCAGAAGATGAGCCGTCTGCGCCTGCCGCAGTTTCTGATGCCGAGAACGCCCGAAAGAAGGCCAAGCGCCGCAAGTATGCCATCGGATTCGCTATCTATGCCGTGATTCTGTTGGGACTTATTACCGCCTTTAAGGTCCTTCAGAACAGGAATCAAGAAATCGCATCCGGACCGGCACTGTTGACCAAGATGGAAATCAGCGATGCCCTTCGCGAGCCCATGCGTCAGGAGCGCAAGCCTGCCGACGCGGAGCGCGAACTTGTCTCAGCAAGGGCCAAATTTGCAGCTCGGTCGGCCGGCGCAAGCGATCTCTATCTCGTGATGCGCAACTACAAGTTATACCTGGCCCATAAGGAAGGCCCGGCCGTTATGGACGAAAGCGCCGATAATGACGCTTTCAACAGGATTCAAGATGAACTGGCGGATGCATTAACAAGCCAGTACAACACAGCCTACGCCCTGGAACGCAATCAGGACTGGGAACGGGCGCGGCTTGCCTTTGAAAAAGTGCTCAAGATGATTCCCGAGACCGATGAGAACACGAAGGTGCGAAAGGTCATTTGTCAGAATGTCTACGACCACCTGACGTACATCGGCCGGCAGAAGAAATTGAAGTAAAACATAACATGCGAATTCTCATCACAGCAGGGCCCACGCGCGAGTACATCGACTCGGTCCGGTTCATCACCAATGCCTCAAGCGGACAAATGGGCTATTGCGTCGCCAGGGCGGCGGCAGCGGACCACGAGGTAACCCTGCTGAGCGGGCCAGTTGCCCTGCCTACACCACCTCGATGCCGGCGTGTGGACTTTGTGTCGGTGGCTGATCTCAAGAAGCAGTTGGATGAGCACTTCGCGCATTGCGATGTGATCGTCATGGCCGCGGCGGTAGGGGATTTCACGGTGGCCAATTCCTCGCCCGTCAAGCTCCACCGCGGCCAGGATCCCATTTCAATCACGCTCGTGCCTACGGAGGACCTGCTGGCCGGAGTGGGCAAGATCAAACGAGATGGGCAGACTATCGTCGCCTTTGCCGTCGAGGATGGTTCGGTCGAGCAGATAGAGTCCAGGGCCAGGCGAAAACTCATCCATAAAAACGCGGACTACATCGTGGTCAACACGCCCGAGGCGATGGCGGAGCGAGAAAGCATGGCGGCGATCATGTCTCGCGATGGACTGGTTTTGCCCTGGCAGCGGCGAGCCAAGGATGAACTGGCCAAGGAGATTGTTGCCCTACTGGCGGGCGGCTAGATGCAGTCGCACCGAGAATTCCGCACCCGGCACACTGCCGGCGCTTATGGTCCGGATCTTCAAGCTGTTGACCCCTGCATGCAGAGGCCACGATAAGCTCTCAGCCTCAAGCTTCTTCCAGCCCGCGCTGTCCAAGTCCGCCTCATAGCCCACCAAATTCGGGCAGTAGGAATCGAGTGACAGCGAAATGGCCTTTGGCGTGGTGCCTGTCACCTTTGCCTCCACCAGACCCGCCGTCCAATTGAAGGCGGCCGGATCGCTGCTGGTCAGGAACAATTTCTTCTGGTAACCCCAGTGCGGCTGCTCCTTGCCGCTGCCTCCCTGATACCAGGTGCGCCCCGCATTGGCGGAGTCCTGCGGGAATATGAAACGAGTGGGCAGGTCCTCGTCCCAGTTGCAGGCGTTGTCCGCGTAGTAGATCCAGAAGTAGACGGCTGTGTCGTCCTCATCCTTCACGTCCCACCAGCAGATGGCCGGTTTCTTGATCTCGCGAGCGGCCGGCGCGCCTACAACGCGCTGCACGTCGGCGCCTTTGCTCTTCAGCCATTCAGAGCGGACTTCCCATGCCGACAGGGGGATGCCGGCCTTCTCGTAATGCAGATCGCTTTGGCAGTCAATCACGATCCATTTGCGATACTGATTTGACCAGACTTCGGCAACGCCATGATGCCTGCTGCCCAGGCCATTGCGGTCGTTGAGGCGGTCCACGCCGACTTTCCGTGCAGTCCAGCCCAGGGCCTGCGCACACTGCATGTACGTCAGAGCGTAGAAGCTGCACCAGTACTTGGATCCGCGGGCGGAATTCTCCAACACTTGGACCGCATTATCGCCAGGCTCGGTGGGAGTGCCGTTTGTTATATGCTCCTTGATCCAATGTTTGAGCAGGCACTGCTTTTCCCATTCGCTACGGCCTGGGGCGACCGCCTTCTCCAGTTCAAACCGCGTGCGAAGCTCCTTCAGCAGGCTGTCATCATAGGCCAGAGGTTTGAACGGATGGAGCGGCCGGACGGCGGCGGGAATGTCAGTCTCGACAGAGACCACACTGAAGCCAGCCGATTCAGCCGCCGCGCGCAGGGTCTGCGGCCCGGCGGGGCCGGGAGTAAACTCAAGGTTTCTATTGGCGCATGACATGGCCGTAATAATAGGGCAGAGCCAGAGCAGTCGCAAGCGGTGCATGGTTACTCCTAACGAATAAGGACGTTGTGGTCTATGGTTACCTTTCGGACTGAAAACCTATCGGCCATGATCACAGATTGTGATCATAATGATCTGTGTACTCCCACGCCACCTTCTTTTACCCTCCTTCCCTCTTGCAGAGATTACATGCATGCAGGATGGTTTGCGCGCCGCTGGGGCTCCGCCCCAGAACCCGGAGTTTTGCGCTTCGGGGGCTTCCGGCAGCAAAGAACGAGATTCTCGCTCGCCACGGGCACCGGTAACGTTTGGCCACTGCCGATAGACAATCGCAAGATGGCTGTATCGTGCGACTCATACAATGTTACATGAACCTCATTGTGCCAGAGGGATTGGTCATCTACACGATTGGGCATTCCAATAGGCCGCTCGATGAGTTTCTCCACATCCTCCAGGCGCATTCGATCAAGACGCTGGCGGACATCCGCAGCCTGCCGGGCTCGGCCAAGTATCCGCACTTTAACAGTGAGAACCTGGCAGACTCGCTGGCCGGCGTGGGCATCGACTACGTTTGGATTGAGAAGTTGGGCGGTCGGCGACGCAAGATCAAGGGCTTCGATTCGCCCAACAGCGACCTGTATAGCCCGGCCTTCCGTAACTATGCCGATTACATGCTCGGCGAGGAATTCATTCGGGGGGTGAGCGAACTCATTGAGATTGCCTCCGCCAGCCGGACGGCCTGTATGTGCGACGAGGCGCTCTTCTGTCGGTGCCACCGCCGCCTGCTGAGTGATTACCTCTCCGCGCATGGCATTGACGTACGGCACATATTCACCGCGAGGAATATACGCAGCCACACGATGAGCCGAGATGCCGTCGTGCGAAGAGATGGCAGGGTGATCTATCCTGCCGCGGCGACGGCGGGGCGGCACAAACTCGAATGACGAAGCCCGAATGTCGAATCAATGACGAAACGGCAATGACGAATACGACGCGAAGCTTCGTCATTTGGCGATTCGGGTTTGATTCGTCATTCTGGTTTCGTCATTCGTGTTTGTCCAAGTCGTTTCATGCCTGCTTGTCGTTACTGCCCGTACGTCATCGCCGCCATCTGCTGAAGCACGTGCCAGCGGCTCTTGACGTCCTTCTGGGCCAGTTGCACAAGCTCCCTGGCCTTGTCCGGATCGGTCTGCGTGAGCATCTTGAACCGGTTTTCCTTGTAGGCATACTCCTCGAAGCTGATGCTCGGATCCTTGGAATCCAATTGCAGCGGGTTCTTGCCCTGCTCAGCCAGGCGCGGATCGAACCGGTACAGCGGCCAGGCGCCGCTGGCAACGGCCGCCTTCTGCTGATCGAAGCCGTGCTTCATGTTGATGCCCTGCGCGATGCAGTGGCTGTAGGCGACGATGATGCTGGGGCCGTCATAGCTCTCAGCCTCGACGAAGGCCTTGACCGTCTGGGCGTCATTGAAGCCCATTGCAACCTGTGCGACGTAGATCGTGCCATAGCTCATGGCGATCATGCCCAGGTCCTTCTTGGGAGCGGGCTTGCCGGCAGCGGCAAACTTCGCCACGGCCCCGCGCGGCGTGGCCTTGGAGCACTGCCCGCCGGTGTTGGAGTACACCTGCGTATCCAGCACCAGGACATTGATATTCCTGCCGCTGGCCAGCACGTGATCCAAACCGCCGTATCCGATGTCATAAGCCCAGCCGTCGCCGCCAATGGTCCAGACGCACTTGCGGACGAGGCTGTCGGCGACGCTGATAAGCTGTCCGGCGCGGTCGCCCTTGCCGGCCAGGCGCTTCTTCAGGTCGGCAACTCGCTCACGCTGTGCGGCGATTCCGGCTTCACTGCCTTGATCGGCATTGCACAGGGCGGCGGCCAGTTCCTCGCCGATGATGCCCTTGAGCTCAGCCACCAACTCCCGGGCAAACTCAGCCCGCTTGTCCAGCGTAAGGCGGAAGCCGAAGCTGAACTCCGCGGCATCCTCGAACAGAGAGTTGTTCCAGGCTGGGCCTCGGCCCTGGGCATCAACAGTGTACGGAGTGGTCGGCAGGTTGCCGCCATAGATGCTCGAGCATCCGGTGGCATTGCCGATAATCGAACGGTCGCCGAAGAGCTGCGTCAGCAGCTTGATGTACGGCGTCTCGCCGCAACCTGCGCACGCACCGCTGTACTCAAAGAGCGGCCGGCATAGCTGGCTGCCCTTGACGGTGGCAATCTTGAGCTTCGTTCGGTCGTAGTCCGGGAGGCTCAGGAAGAACTTGTAGTTCTCGCGTTCCCGTTCGCGCAGCGGCGGCTGGAACTCCATGTTGATGGCCTTGCGCTTCGGGTCGACCTTGTTCTTGGCCGGGCAGACAGCCACGCACGCCCCGCAGCCGGTGCAATCTTCCGGGGCAACCTGGATGGTCCACTTCTGGCCCTTGAATTCGCCCTTGGCGTCGGCGGAGAGGAACGAGGCCGGGGCCTTGTTCAACTCAGCCGGGTCGTAGATCTTCGAGCGAATCGTTGCGTGCGGGCACGCGATGGAGCACTTGCCGCATTGTATACAAACCGCTGGATCCCAGATCGGAATGTCCAGCGCGATATTGCGCTTTTCCCACTGCGTTGTGCCAGTGGGCCAGGTGCCGTCGGCAGGCATTGCGCTGACGGGCAGGTCGTCGCCGCGGCCGGCCATAATGGCTGCGGTCACCTTCTGCACAAACTCCGGCGCCTCCGAGGAGACCACGGGCGGCATGGTCAGGCTGCTGGTGGCTTGGGAGGGCACTTCGATCTTGTGCAGGTTGGCGATGGACTGATCCACCGCGTAGTAGTTCTGCTTGACGACTTCCTCGCCCTTGCGGCTGTAGGTCTTCTTGATCGCGGCCTTGATGGCTGCAATTGCCTCTTCCTGCGGCAGGATGTTCGAGAGGTAGAAGAAGCACGTCTGCATGATCGTGTTGATGCGGCCGCCCATGCCGGTGTTCTTGGCCACCTCGTAGCCGTTGATGACGTAGAACTTGAGCTTCTTATCGATGATCTGCTGCTGCACCTCGCGCGGCAGGCGGTTCCAGACCTCTTCAGTCGGGTAGGGGGCGTTCAGCAGGAACGCGCCGCCGGGCACAGCCGCCGCCAGCATGTCGTAGCGTTCCAGGAACGCCCACGTGTGGCAGGCAACGAAGTTGGCGTGATTGATCAGGTATGCCGAGCGGATCGGCCGCGGGCCGAACCGCAGGTGGCTGACAGTGATCGCGCCGGCCTTCTTCGAGTCGTAGACGAAGTAGCCCTGGGCGTAGTTGTTGGTCTCTTCGCCGATGATCTTGATCGAGTTCTTGTTCGCGCCGACGGTGCCGTCGCTGCCCAGGCCGTAGAACATCGCACGAACCACGTCCGAGCCTTCAGTGCTGAACGTAGCGTCGTAGGCCAGGCTGGTACTTGTCACGTCGTCATTGATCCCGATGGTAAAGTGGTTCTTCGACTGCGGCTTGTTCAATTCATCGAACACAGCCTTGACCATCGCCGGCGTGAATTCCTTGCTCGAAAGGCCATAACGGCCGCCGATGACCTTGATGCCGGTCCGCCCTGCCTCGCTCAGGGCCGTGATGACGTCCAGGTACAGCGGTTCGCCCGCCGAGCCAGGCTCCTTCGTGCGATCCAGGACGGCGATGCTCTTGACGGTCTTGGGCAGGGCGGCTGCGAAGCTTTCGACGCTGAACGGGCGGAACAGGCGAACCTTCAGGATGCCGATCTTCGGCTCGGTCTTGATGAGATGCTCGACGGCCTCATGCGCCACTTCGGCGCCGCTGCCCATCAGGACGATCACCTTCTCGGCATCGGCTGCGCCGACATAGTCAAACAGGTGGTACTGCCTGCCGGTGAGCTTGGCGAACTTGTCCATGGCCTTCTGCACGATGGCGGGGCAGGCCTGGCAGTACTTGTTGACGGTTTCGCGGCCTTGGAAGTAAACGTCGGGGTTCTGGCTGGTGCCGCGAAGGACCGGGTTCTCCGGATTCATGCCGCGGGCACGATGCGCCTGGACCAATTCCTCGCTGATCATGGCTCGAACATCGTCGTCGGAAAGTTCCTCGACCTTGCCGACCTCATGGCTGGTGCGGAAGCCGTCGAAGAAATGCAGGAAGGGCACGCGGGATTCCAGCGTTGCGGCATGGGCAATTGCCGCCATGTCCATGGCTTCCTGCACGCTGTTGGAGGACAGCAGCGCATAACCGGTCTGGCGGACGCTCATGACGTCGCTGTGGTCGCCGAAGATCGACAGGCCCTGGCAGGCCAGGGATCGCGCCGAGACGTGCATGACCATCGGGGTCAGCTCGCCCGCGACCTTGTACATGGTGGGAATCATCAGCAGCAGGCCCTGGCTGGCGGTGAAGGTCGTGGTCAGCGAGCCAGTCTGAAGCGCGCCGTGAACCGCGCCGGCTGCGCCGCCCTCGGACTGCATCTCGACCACAAGGGGCACCGTGCCCCAGATATTCTTCCTGCCGGCCGCCGACCAGTCATCCGCCCATTCGCCCATGTTGCTGGAGGGCGTGATGGGGTAAATGGCGATCACTTCGCTGACCTTGTGGGCCACGTGCGCAGCTGCCTGGTTGCCGTCAATCATCGTTGTGCGTCGTGCCATGTCTCTACATTCTGCCTTTCTCTAAATCCTGTAAAAGGTCTGTCAGCCCCTTGCTCTGCCCTGAGCGAGATCGAAGGGCGCGGCAGGGAGCCGTGGTCAATGACGAATGACGAAATCAGAATGACGAATCAAACCCGAATTCTCGAATGACGAACAGTCTGGCAAGGGTTCGTCATTGCTGTTTCGTCATTGGTTCGGCATTTTTCGAAAAACTGGTTTCGTCATTCGTCATTTACTAACGAAACGGGCCATTGTCTTCGTTTCAGCGGCGAATTCAAGCTTTTCTGAAAAGTTGCTAATAAGCTAAAGAGTTTGAAAAGAACCCTGCTCTGTCTAGCCGCTACGCAGGGCGACTCGTGCTACGTAGCGAGTTACTTCGCAGAGTAGCAAGCTTTTCGAAAAACACTGCAAACTGATCGGTAAAAATCTTAGAAAGGCCACCCCGGGACGCTTCCAGACTCTTTCAGATTCTTCCAGACTCTTTCAGAAAGGCTCTAATTGTTACGAAGGAGGCCAGCCAAGCGACGAAGAAACTTTTTCCAAAAGACTTTCTTCAACTCATCGTCACCAACCTCATTCAAAAGAAGTCGGAAGAAGCTAAATGGACAAACTTGTTTTGCCGGCTGGCGTGGCAATAATGCAGCAATGGCGAAGGAAAGAATATTCCTGGGTTTGTATGCCGGGCCGGCCTGCGACGGTGTCGATGCCGCTCTGGTCGCGATTTCCGGTAAAGCACTGCGCATGAAATGCCGCCAAGTTGCAGAATCTCACTGCACGCTGCCTGGCAGCTTGGCCGATGACATGCGCGACCTGCTCGAGACGACGAGTCTGAAGGGACAAATCGATCTGGAGGCGATGGCCCGTATCGACGGGCAGCTATCAATCGCAATGGCGGATGCAGCCGCAGGGCTGCTAATGGGCGCCAAGCCCCAGGAAATCGCCGGCGTGGGAATGGCAGGGCCGGTCTTATCCTCAGTCGTCGGTCAGGGCAAGGATTCTTCAGGGCAAAGCCTGAGGCCTGCGGGAACTGCCACTTTGGCTCAAGTTGAACTGGGCAATCCCGCCATTGTTGCCCGCGCACTGGCTCGGCCGATCGTCGGCGATTTTGTCCGAACGGCCGGTGCGCATGGCATTGTCAAACCTGCCGCATGGAGCTATTGGCTGCTGCTGCGGCATGAACGGCTGTCGCGGGTAGTGCTGCGTCTGGGCGGCATGACCGAGCTGTATTTTATCCCGGCTGACGCTGCTGAAGGCGACGTGCTGGCTTTCGATGCCGGGCCTGGCACGGCTGTTCTGGACGCCCTGGCGCGGCGACTGTTCCACCGGGATTTCGATGCCGACGGGGCCTTGGCAGCCAAGGGCAGGCCGTGCGCGCCACTGGTTCATGAGCT
>CAYQJH010000102.1:0-12929 GCA_964417755.1 uncultured Planctomycetaceae bacterium | reverse complement strand
GGAGACAAACACCTATATAGTTCGCTGTGATGGCGACTGTTGGGTAATTGATCCCTCGATGGGCATCGAGCCTGTGCTGGCGTGTCTTCAGGAGCACAGACTTGCCCCCAGCAGGATACTGCTGACGCACGGCCATGGCGACCACATTGCCGGAGCGGGTCAACTGAAGCAGGTTTTTCCGGCCATCCGCGTGGCCTGTGGATCCCCCGACGCGGCAATGCTGATCGACCCCGTGCTGAACATGTCGGCGAGCTTCGGCGTATCAATCACGGCCCCGGCAGCGGATGATTTGTTGCAGGCGGGTCAAGTCTTAACGTGTGGCAGTTCGCAGTGGAAGGTGTTGGATACGGCAGGTCATACTCCCGGCGGCGTCAGCTACTATTGCTGCCAGGAGGCAATCGTCTTTACCGGCGATGCGCTCTTTGCCGGAAGCATTGGCCGGGTAGATATCCCCGGCGCCAGCGCGGGCAAGTCGCTTAAGAACATCCGGCTGAATTTGCTATCCCTGCCGGACGAAACGCGCGTGTTGTGCGGCCATGGCGAGGAAACAACGATCGGCCAGGAGAAGCGTTGCAACCCGTTCATGAAAAGCTATTACAAGTAGACCAGGCGGCATGAAGGATTCGCAAGGAACCCCCATGCGGGATTGGCCGTTGGAAGCCCCGTGCGGGGAGCACGGGAGTATTGGCCGTTGGAAGCCCCGTGCGAGATATTCTGTGAAAGTGCGGAAGCCCATCGAGTTGTCGCCCCATGCCGGGCATGGGGCGTCGCCCGCTTTCCGGCGGGGGCTTCTTCCGGCGGAGAATTCTCTGGCGAGCAAATCGAAGTTGACCTTTGTCTCATCTGGCCGATAATAGGTATAGATCATTCACATATTGAACTGGCCTGCGGCAGAATTTATGATATAGAAGCTAGGTCCGATTGCTGATCCGCCCTTCATATTTTCTTTCATTCATATCAAATCGGACCAGGCTGAAGTCATATTAACCCGCCCCGGGTCTTTGGCAGGTGAGCCTCTCGCTGAGGCTGTTTTGCATTAGCACTTTTTTCGGTAAAAAGGGCGCGTGGTGGCATCCATCCAGGTCATCCAGGGTCCAGACAAGGGCCGCACCTTCGAGTTGCGCGACGGCGAAAACGCTATTGGGCGGGTCGACTGCCCGGTAACACTGTCCGACCGGACCGTCTCGCGCAATCACGCGAGCCTGACCGGCCATAACGGCCGATGGAGCCTGCAAGACCACGGTTCAGCCAACGGCACGTACCTCAACGGCGTGCGGGTGACAAAGCCTTCTGTCGTCCATCGCGGCGATCAGATTCGAATCGGCACCAGCCTGATGGTCCTCGGCGGCGGCAGGAGCGCGCCCCAGGCGGCGGTGGACATGGACGAGGACGGCAACCTTGTCGATGCCGCGATCGTCGCCCGCCTGCCCAGCAATGAGGACTCCGTCATCATTCCCACCCCCGAAGCCGGCGCCGAGGCGATCGGCAATCTTCGGATTCTGTACAACCTCATCGGCGACCTGACGTCCGTCTTCAATGTCGATCTGCTGCTGCAGCGCACGCTCGATAAGATCTTCGAGGTCATGAAGGTTGACCGCGCCTTCCTGATGCTGATGGACTCAAACGGCAAGCTCGCCGTCAAGGCCAGCCGCCAGAACGACGACACCAACGGACAGAAGCCCCCCATCAGCCGGACGATCATCAACGAGGTGATGACCAGGCAGATCGGCATCCTGAGCACAAACGCGATGACGGACAAGCGATTCGCCTCCGGCAAGAGCGTTCACAACTTCGGAATTCGCTCAGCCGTCTGTGTGCCCATCAAGGGTCGCGACGGCATCCTGGGCATTATCCACCTGGATTGCAGCGTCAGCGATCACACCTACTCCACCGAGCAGCTCCGACTGCTGACGGCCATCGGCTACCAGACCGGCCTGGCGGTCGAAAACGTCCGTCTCTATGAGGCGGCGGTGCAGTCGGAGCGGCTGACGGCTGTTGGCGAGACCGTGGCGTTTCTCTCGCACCACATCAAGAACATCCTCCAAGCGCTTTCGGCCGGCATCGACGTGGTTGAGATGGGTCTGGCCAAGGATGATTTGGTCAGGGCCAAGGGAGCCTGGCCAATTGTTCAGCGGAACCTTGGCCGAATCAATGATCTGATCCTGAACATGTTGGCGTTTTCAAAGAGTCGCGAGCCGCTGATCGAGACGCTCAACGTCAATTATGTTCTAAATGACTGCGTGGAGCTCATCACACCGCGGGCGGATGAACGGGCGGTGGCTGTGATTAACGACCTGGACGACGTGCCGGCCATCCCAGCCGACGCCTCGGGCCTGCACCAGGCTTTCATGAATCTGCTGACCAACGCGCTGGAGGCGGTCAGCGATAGATCCGGCGTCATAACCGTCACCAGCAAGTATGATTCGATGAACAGAAACGTTGTGGTAACGGTGGCTGACAACGGCGACGGCATTGCCGCTGACAAGATCGACAGCATCTTCACGCCGTTCTATTCCAGCAAGGGGCATAAGGGCACGGGCCTGGGATTGGCTGTGGCTCAGAAGGTTATCCAGGAACATCACGGGAAGATCGACGTGAAATCCAAGCCCGGCCAAGGCGCCACGTTCACGGTGCTCCTGCCCACCACAGCCGGCGGCGATTCCGGCGAAACGGCGTATTCTGCCAAATAGGTCCGCCCGAATCGTGCTGATACTACGGTCAGTTTCTTGTCAGGCACAGAAGATTTCTCGGCGGGCATACAAACAATGCCTTTGAGGTCAAAGGCATTGTCGTGACCCCTAGACACGTGACCAGGAAAGCCACGCGTTGTCATGGCTGGAGCGCCCAAGTAGAAAGCCCCCTGCGGAAGCAGGTGGTAGTCTGTGAAAGCAGGGAAACACACTGAGTTGTCGCCCCATGCTGCGCATGAGGCGTCCTCCGCCTTCTGCCGGGTGCTTCCAGTTGGTTTAAACGTATGCCCGATTCGCGGTTTTGTGTTTTCTGTGGAATTGCGTTAATCATTTCCAGGGCGATAGTCCGATACGATACATAAGTTCCGCAATTTACAAGAGCTATAAGATGTGGTGCACCCGGACGGCTAGGCTGATGTTTTTTTTCTTCGTTTCAGCTTGGGGGGTGACAGTAGGCTGTCACTGGCATCCCTCATAAGGGTGACAAATGAGCGTAAGCCGGATTTATCGCGTCTTAAGGCTGATCACGCTGCTCCATTACCAGGAGGCCAACTGATGCGGGCGCTGCTCCAGCGAGTACAGCGGGCGTGGGTGGAGGTCGAGGCCAACATCACCGGGCAGATTCAGCTTGGGCTGTTGGTCTACGTCGTCTTTTCTTCCGAGGATACCCCCGCCGATGCCGCAAAGATGGCCAAGAAGATCGCAAGCCTGCGAGTGTTTGATGATGCCCGCGGCAAGCTGAACTTGAGTCTTCAGGACGTCCGGGGGGGCGTCCTTGTCGTCTCCAACTTCACGCTTGCCGGCAATGCCGCCAAGGGCCGCCGGCCTGACTTCACCTCGGCTGCCTCAGCCGAGCAGGCCGGCGAGCTCTACGAATGCTTTCTGAACGAGATGAAGAAGAGCGGATGCAACGTGGCCAGCGGCGTCTTTGGAGCGAACATGCAGGTGGCCAGCCTTGCCGATGGCCCGGTGAATATCTTGATTGAAATGCCGCCAGCTTCCAACAAGGAGCCGCCCATTACCTGCTGAGCAATAAGCCCAAATAGCACACTGGGGCAGCCGTACGGGCCCACCTGTGGAACCGGAAACAGACGAGACCCCCGACCCGCCGGCTTCATGGAGTGGGCCCATGTTTTATTATTGCGGATTGTGGAACGCGGATTGCGGATTGACGGGATCGATTGCGGATTCTCCGAATGGAAGCCTCGGTTGGTCGTCAGGGCCAAGCCCTGTAAGGGCGAAATCAATGCAATCTTTCGACCGAGCGTGGCGGCACACGACGGCAGTTCGGCAAAGCTCACCGAAATCCGCCATGCCACCCACCCCCGGACTTTGCACGCAGAACGCCTGCTCCACAAAACAGCAATGATCCTCCCTGGCCATTGTTTCCCAGCGGCCTATCCGTTACGATAAGGCAGGGTGATTCTTCCGCCTGAATCTTGACCAAGGAAGGTCGGAGAGCAACTTGAGCGACGAATTGCATCATGAATGTGGCGTGGCTGCCTTGTATTGGCTCAAAGGGCCGATGACCAAGCCTGGCCCGGCCAGCCAAGGCGTCCTCGACGGCGATGTGGCTGCGCTGATTCCCAATATGTTGCTGGACCTGCAGAATCGCGGGCAACTGGCTGCCGGCATGAGCAGCTTCAACCCGAAGCGCACGCAGATCCTCGATACCTACAAAGCCATCGGCACCGTCAGCGAGGCCTTCCGCGTTTCGCACGGCGATCGCTATCGCGAAATTCTCAGCCGCTATGCCGGCCTGGCCGCTATCGGGCACACGCGCTACGCCACCTGCGGCGCCGACGACGTTCGGTACGCCCAGCCTTTCGAGCGCCATCACGGCAGGATGTGGAAGTGGTTCAGCTTTGCCTTCAACGGCAACCTGGCCAACTACACCGAGCTTCGCGACCGCCTGCTGACCAAGCGCAACTACTACTTCACGCTCAACACCGACACCGAGATACTGATGCACGCCCTGGCCTACCGCCTGCGCGGCGAAAGCCCGCCGGCCCTGCGCGACGTGATGCTCTCGCTGGGGCGCAGCTTCGACGGGGCGTACAACATCGTCTTCCTCGACGCGATGGGGCGCATGTTCGTCGCCCGCGATCCGCTGGGCCTGCGCCCCCTGAGCTGGGCGGTCCAGGGCCAACTGTTCGCCGCAGCCAGCGAATCAGTCGCACTGTCCAACATGGGCTTTGGCGACATAAAGAGCCTTCAGCCCGGCGAGATGGCCGTCATCGACAAAGGCCAGCTCCGCATCGAGCGGTTCGCCCGCCCGCGCCGCAAGGCCTACTGCTTCTTCGAGTGGATCTACTTCTCCAACGTCGCCAGCACGATCGACAATACCAGCGTGTACATGGCCCGCGCCAAGAGCGGCCAGCAACTTGCCGACCGCGAAGACCAGACTATCAACGGCGACTGCATCGTCGTGCCGGTGCCCGACACCGCCAAGGCCGCCGCCGACGCCTTCGCCTATCGCCTGGGCGTGCCGTGCGTCGAAGGCCTCATCCGCAATCGCTACGTCGGACGGACGTTCATCCAGCCCAACTCTACCCGCAAGGCCAGCGCCAAGTGCAAGTACACGCCGCTGCCGGCAGTGCTGGAGAACAAGCGGGTGTTCCTCATCGAGGACAGCATCGTCCGCTCGACCACGCTGATGACGCTGGTTGACCTGATCCGCCGCCGCGGCAAGGCCCGCGAGGTGCATGTCCGCGTTGCCTGCCCGCCGATCGTGGCTCCGTGCTTCTACGGCATCGACATGTCTACCATGGGCGAGCTGTTCGCGCCGAAATTCGCGCAGAGAAATTACAGCGGCACACCAAGCGAGGCCATGCTCGACGCGATGGCCAGGCGCCTTGGCGTCGACAGCCTGCGATACCTCCGTGTCGATGACCTTGGGAAATGTCTTCAGGTTGAGGGCAGGAACCTCTGCAAGGGCTGTGTCGCGGGCGAGTATCCAACGCCCTGGGGCAACAAGCTCATGCGATGCGCCCGGCGCAATTCCGCCAACGGCAAGGCGGGCCGAACTTACGAATAGGCGGTGTTAGCGTGGCCGCAAACTCCGCGGCCACGGCACCCGTCTTGTGGCGCAGGCGACTCGCTTGTTGTGCAGGCGTCTGGCTTGTGGTGCAGGCGTCTCGCCCGCAGAGCCCGGACAATGCCCAGTGCTGCAGGCCAGACGCCTGCACCACAAGAACAGTGGCACTACTTTGCGACAACCGTCCATTCCCCAATGAATCTGGCCGGATCAGGCACAGTAACTTTCCGGCCGGTAATCTGCTCGATGGCCCAGGCGGCGGCAGCCATCGTGTTCTTTTCATCGCGCTCGGCGAGCACTTTCTCAAGTTCGCCGACGGCCTTTTCGATCTTGAGCCGGCCGGCCATTTTCATCGCGTCGAACCGAACGATGTAGGCGAACTTTGTGCCCATCACCTCAAGCACGATCTCATTGATGCTGCTTCGAGTTGCCTCGCTATGCAGCAGTGGCAGCACTTTCAGAATGCCCTGGCATTCGTAGTCCAGTCCGCGTGAGGAGGCTTCCATCTTCATCTTCGCGATCGCCTTCATCTGTTCCAGCGATTCAGCATCTCCAAACGTCGCCAGCGCCGCGATTGTCTGCACGACCACTTCGCGGCTGTAGATTACGTTGGGCGGCGGCTTGCGGGCGTAGGCTGCCGGTGCGTTCCTGACGTTTGTTGCAAGGATATTGCGAATGTCCGGTATCGCTGATTTCTCATCGACCGCCGCGAGGGAAATGGCAATCGTTCCCAGAACGGATGAATCGGCCTTGAGCGTCTTGAGCAGTTGCAGCCGGGCGTCCATTGCTTCGCGGCTCTTGAGGGCTGCGAGGATCTGGCAGGCGCTGTTCACGTTGCGAGCGTCCAGGCCGGCTGGTTCCTTCTTTTGTGCGTAGTCGATGACCGTCTTGCCGGCCAGCGCGGCGACTTCAGGCGTGGCAATTTGCTCCAGGCTCGCGCGGGCCGCCTCGTGAGTCGCCTCGTCAGGGGCTTCGATCATGACCTTGAACAGGTCGCCCGCGACGTCTTTGCTCTTGAGCGCACCGGCGGCGGTGGCGGCGGAGAGGCGCACGATCACCGATTCATCCAGGATCAGCGGCTTGATCTGGTCGGCCTTGCCGCCATGCTGAATCGCCCAGACGGCCCCTCGACGCACCAGCGGCTGGGGGTCTGTCTTCGCGGCATTGATGACGGCCTTGTGGGACTCGAATGCATTTCGCCCCAGTACAGCCAGGGCCTCGGCGCGAACCGCGGGGGCGTCCTTGGCGGCAAGGTCTGATACCTCGCCCAAAATGCCGGCCGCCTCGCCCTTGCCCAAAAGCATGGCGTTCTGAAGGGCTAACACACGAACAGCCGGCGAGCCATGCCCCAGCAGCCCCTTGATGGAATCCAGCGGGGCAGCCTTGTTCAACCGGTTCAGGCTCAAAAGAGCCGCGTATTGGACATCGGCGTTGTCGCTGGCCAGCAGCGGCATGATGCTGCTTGCCGCGCCGGCCATGCCTACCTGGCCGATTGTCTCCGCCGCTCGCCGCACAACGCGATGGTCTTTATCCTTCAGGCCGTCGAGGATGATTTGCTCATAAGCCCCGCAGGCCAACTCCCTGGCAGCGCCGATTGCCGTGATGCGCACATTCACATCGCTGTCCTGAAGAAATTCATGGATGAGCGGCCCGGCTGCTGCATTGTGAGTCTGCCCCAGGTCGCGCGCGATCTTTTCGCGGACAAGGGGGTCTGGGTCCTTCGCAAGCGTCATGAGCATCTTGATGTCGTTGACATCGCCGAAGGACTCTTTGACTTTGTTGGGGTCTTGCGGGCGCACGTACTGCGGACCGCCGTCCACCGGCTGCGAGTCGGCCTTTTGCTGGGCCACCGCGGCGGCACAAAGAACTAAACAAATGACTGGCATCAATCGAAGCTTCACTAGAAACTCCTGTGCTAATCAGGCCGGCGAAGCTGGACGACTCGCACTACAGCCACCGCGAACATCGCCAGGGAGGCTGCGCCGAAGATCTTGAGGTGCTGGGCCACCAGGTCGAACGATTGCAGCGGGGCATAGCCCGCGGCGTCCATAGCCGTCGCCACCGGGTTGAGCAGGTAGATCATCCTCTGCAGGCGATCAGAATAGCCGCCCTCGCCCACCAGGCTAAGAAGCGACATCAACCCAAGCGCGATAATCAGGCCGTACGTCCAGGCGGTTGCAGCCGAGGTCTTGCACGTCAGCGCTGAGAAGCACACGCCCGCCGTCGAGACGAACAGGACCGACATGCCCACCACGGCCAGCACGCGCAAGATATTTGGCCAGATGCCCATGTCTATGTACAGCATGATGGCCATTGCCGGCATGATCGAGAGCACCAGCAGCACCACCGGAATGATCGAGGCCAGGAACTTGCCGCTGACGATGCGCCAACTGGGTATCCGCGTACAGCGGATGATCTCCCAGACGCCGGTCTCGATGTCGCTGCTGACCGAACCGCTGGAGGCAGCCGGGCCTACAAGCAGAACCATCACCACCAGAAGGATGGCGATGGCTGTGCAGATCATTGGAATCATGCCCAGGGTCTGGGTGGCCTGGCCGTTGGCGGCGGTATTGACTACGCCCACTTCGTCGACGATCGCACTGAGGATGATGTTGACCGCCATCATAAGCAGGATCGAAACGATAAGCAGGGTGAAACAGATTCGCAGCAGCCTGTGCGTCTGAAGCAGCGGGCGCGTGCGGAATTCCTTTACAAGTATCGGATTCTGCCACCAGCGGATCATCTTCTTGCGCTTGCGCGGGTCGACGATGAACAGCACGCTGCGGGCTGAGAAACCTTGCTCGATGACCTTGAGCTTTTCGCGAGGCCGCGGCGGAGCGATCGGGCGGCGCAGCTTCATGATGCAGGCGATGGCTGTAACAATGATGACGGCGATGGCCAGCGGAATGTGCAGTTTCCAGAACTCCGGCAACGACTGCGCGCCTTGGGCAAAAGCGCTGCCCGGATAGAGAACCGAGATCATTGCCTCAAGCGGGCTGAGCGAGGACAGCAGGTGCAGCAGCACCTGCCAGAATGCGCCGCCCTGCGTGATGAGGTTCCTGCTGATCGGCCAGGCCGGGGTCGCCAGAACAAAGAACACCACCAGCAGCACGGCGTAGGTGGTAATGATGCTGCGATAGCTGCGATGCATGATCGTGCTGATGAACAGGCCGATGGAGCCCAGGTAGATGCCCGTCAGCAGCAGCAGGCCCATCACAGCCAGAAACTCGCCGATGCTCACACCGCCCAGCAGCAGCGGCGCCGCGACAGCCGGCGCGCCAATGAGCACGATGAGCACCAGGAACGCCAGCGAACCGACGAACTTGCCCAGGGCGATTTCCCATGGCCGCATCGTCGTCGAGAACAGGCTTTCGAGCGTCTTTTTCTCGCGCTCGGTGGTTAGCGAGGCGGCTGTGAAGGCCGGGGCAAACAGCGCCACAAGCGCCAGTTCGCCGATGGCAATGATGCTGAGGATTTTCCGGGCCGCCTGACCGCCGACATCCTGCAATCCGCCGGCCGGCCAGTAGTTCAGGATCAGACCGGCCAGGCCCAGCAGGAAGATGGCCTGCATGGCCACCGCCTTCTTGGTCCGCAGGGCCGAGAGGACTTCTTTGCGAATGATCGGATTGGCCATCATTGGGCAGCCACCTTCTTGCCCTGCCGCCTGGCCAGCTCTGCGCGGGCTTCGGCGGTGCGGCGCTTTTCATCCTCTTCGCTGGTCTGCTGATCGCTGATGCCGCTGATGGTCAGATATGCCTCCTCCAGGCTCAGCGGTATCTCCTGGAAGCTGACAACCGCGATGCCGGCCTGCTGCATCAACGAAAGCAGACCAGCCATAGCCTGGTCGTCGCCCTTGAACTGGAAGCGGACGACGCCGCCGGCGTCCTGCGGCGCCTGCACGTCATGGCACTGCGGGTGCTTCGACAAAAAGGCGATCATCACCGCGCAGCCATTAAGTGCCTTGGCCTCCAGCAGGCGGTCGCGCTTGATCTGCGAAAGCACCTTCGATATCGGCCCGGCGGCCTTGAGCTTGCCCTTGTGAATGATGCCCACCTCGTCGCAGACCTGCGCCAACTCCGGCAGGATGTGCGAGCTGACCAGCAGCGTCTTGCCGCTGTCAGCCAGCTTGCGGATGAGCTGGCGCATCTGCACGCGGGCCTGCGGGTCCAGGCCGTTTGCGGGTTCGTCGAGCAGCAGCACGGCCGGGTCATGCATCAGCGTGCGGGCGATGCCGATCCGCTGCTTCATGCCATGCGAAAGCGTGTCGACGAACCTATCACGCATGTATTCGGCGTCGGTGAGGTCCAGCACGTAGTTGATGCGATCAAGGCGCTTCTTGCGGGGAATCTTGAAGGCGGCCCCGAAGAAGTCGAGGTACTCCCAGCATCGCATCTGGTCGTAGACGCCGAAGCTGTCGGGCATGTAGCCCACCAGCGACTTGATCCGGTCGCGGCCGCTGCTGACATCAACGCCGGCGATGGTGGCCTTGCCACTGCTGGAGGTCAGCAGGCCCGCCAGGATGCGGATAGTGGTCGTTTTGCCCGCGCCATTATGGCCGATGTAGCCGAAAATGTGCCCTGTGGGAATTTCCAGATCCAAAGCGTCCAAGGCCGTGATTTCGCTGTATATCTTCGTCAGGCCTTGACAGCGAACCATGATTTCGCCGTTATTGCTCACCTGCTGATTCCTTCCAGAGCGACATCCGCGCTCAACAAAGACCATTCCGGGCTGTTGCTGCTGTCGGAGCCGGCGCTGACCGGCTCGAGTCGTACGCCGAAGACGTAGTAACGCCCGTCGGCGGTGCGGAAACGGTTGGCATTGGGAATCTCGATGGCATGCCGCCCGCCGCAAGTATTGATCGTTTCGAGAACTTCCTCGGTGCCCTTTTCGGGCAGCCCCACAACCCTCAGCCGGTAGTTCGCCCCCTGCATCAGCAGGGTGACCGTCGCCTTGGCGTCCTCCAGCGAGGCGACCTGCGCGGGCAGGTTCACGCGGAAGTCGATCCCGCCTGGACCTGATTGCGTGACGGTGCTGACAGCCAGGTCCCACTTATTGCCGGCCTTGTTGCCAAGCTGGACTTCCGTGAACCCAGGCGGCACGACAACCTTGCTTTGCAGCCTGGGGGAGGCGATCTTGATCGGCCAGATCTCAGCCGTCCATCCCTGGTGCATCACGTTCGCCCCGCCAAGGGGGTCCAGCGGGCTACGCTCGCAGTAGCCGACGATAAATGCTTCCGACCGCGGGCGGCGGCCCGGACGCTTGGTGAACAGGCATGTCGCCAGAGCGTTGCGCTCGGGGTTTACTTTCAGTTCAGTGGTGAATTCCCCGCGCCCCAATAGATCGTCAGGAGTAACCTGCAGGTTCATTTCCGCCCCGGCAGAAACCGGCCCCACCCTGTACGTGCGGCCATTAATGTAGATCACCGAATCATTCAGGCCGCCGGGGCTGCTCAGTGTGCCGGTCAGGCCTTTTTCGCCAAAGGTCACGTTGCAGGCCAGGCCTTCTACCGGCACGACGGCATCAGTGGTAAACGCCCGGGTCGAGTTGGCATCAACAGTCTGGCCGGCGAGTTTCAAGCCCTCGGCTGTCTGAATTTCATCCTGTGCCTGGATCAAGTCGCTCTGGCCGGTCCTGCGGATGGTCGAGCGATAGCTGCCGCTGCTGAAATCAACCTTTTGCGACTGGTTGCCGCTGCCGTAAGCAAAGACTTCCTGTACATGGGCCAGATTGCCTTCGCCGGTGCCGCAGGCCAGGCCAATATAACTCAGCCGCTGCGGGTCTGCCCGATTCTGGCTGACGATCGCCAGGCCGACGGCCGTCAGCAGCGTCAGCGGCACCATGACAAGCCAAACTAATTCGCCTCTGCGCCGCCATCTGGCCGCGAGGCCGCCAAGCAGGCCCACGCCGGCCAGGCCAACCAGTATTGTCGCCGGAACTGACGGCGTCGGACCTTTTCGGCCGGCATACTTGTTGAGGATGTCGCCGGCGATGGCCCTGAATGCGGCTTGATCGACCGAGGGCAGGATCCTGCCGGCTGCCGGAATCTCCTGAGCGATGTCGTTAAGGCGCGGGTCGGCAATGCCCATCATCGGCGTTGCCAGCGTGAAGACATAGCCGGCGCCAAGTGCCTTGCGCGTCAGCAGCGGCAGGCCGTTGGCATAGTACAGCACAGTTGCATCATCCGCGCAAAGCTCGGCCATGCGCTGCGGGAAGCTATAGCTCACGTCCGAGAAAGCCCTGCCGTCGGGGCGGGCCGGCTTGAGCGAGATAGTCTGATGGCTGCCCAACAAGCGCACGCCCGCAGCCTGCCCCAGCGGACCTTGAAGCTGGCCCGCAAGCTGATCAGTGGCGGTAAGTACCAGGATTCCGCCGCGTCGAACCCAGTCGAGGACCGCCTCGATTTGCGAGGCCCGCAGCCTGCCTGCATCCACGTCGCCCAGCAGCAGCATGCTACCCATCGAGTAGCCGTACCAGCGGTCAGGCGCTATTGCCCTGTCGGCGACAACGCGTATGACCTTGTTGCCGGAGTACATTCGCTCCAGCAGCGGCTCCAGCGGCGCCTCGCCGGCAATGTCAACCTGGTTGCCCAAAGCGATGACGGGGATGACGCCGGGGACGATCTTGCTGTTGAGAAAATAACCTTCGCAGAACTTCTGGCCGGTTTCGAGATCCAAAAGATAGTAGTTTGTGTTGAAGATGGCGGCATTATTGACCGGAGGGTTGCTCACCGAGGTGTTGTCGGTGAATACGGCCAGCTCCGTCCGCAGGGAGGATTTCGGAGCGAGCGTTACTTCCCTCCAATAAAGGCCCTGCTGATTGCTGTTGGCGGCGCCGGAACAGACGATCCTCAGGTGGCGCGTCGAGGACGACGTATTGTCCAATACCACTCTACGAAGCACCCAGTTTCCATCAAGAACGAAATCAGGCAACGAACCGCGCACCTCTGCAATGCTCACCGGCTCGTCGGCAACGGCCGTTGAAACCAACGACATTATCGAAATGCACCAGGCAACGCTTCCTGCGGAACTGAGCAACGATCTAGCGAACTTCATTGGGTTCCTCATGCTGCCGCATCAGCAACCGGCAGAACCCTCAGTATAAGGAAAACAGTCTTGATATCAAGCACGATAAGCCGGCTCCGGGCTTCGGGGTGCGGTCGCCTATGCGTGGCGGTTAAGCGACTTTTTTTGCCTGTCGCTTCT
>CAYQJH010000101.1:0-12948 GCA_964417755.1 uncultured Planctomycetaceae bacterium | reverse complement strand
GCCAACCACGCCTTCGAAGACCCAAGGCACGTGCATCTTGTTCGCGTAATCATTGATGATAAAACGAGGGGCAAAGTTTTCGGTGCCGTCAAGGTTCAGGTCCATTCCAACAGCCAGCGCGGCGGTACTCTGCTTGTCCAGCCCCTGCTTGCAACGCTCGATGCGGACCTGGCTGTTGGTTTTGCGCAGGCGGGCGGCGGCGGCCTGAACCTTGGGCAGACCATCGGCTGCGTCTGCTTCGTCATACATCGCCTGGCGATGAAGATTGCTTACCTGCACGCAGTCGTCGTCCACCACGCGCAGCCGTCCCACGCCGGCCCGCGACAGCAGGCTAGCTGCCCAACTGCCCAGGCCGCCCACGCCGACGATCAGGACGCTCTTTTGCAGCAGGCTGCGCTGGCCGGCCAAACCCAGCGGAGCGAAGACCATCTGCCGCTCGTATCTTGCCAAACTGTGCTTTGACTCGCTCATGTGTGATTCCAGGATTCAGTCTAGACCCCAGCGAGCGATTCGTCCACCCCAACAGATGATTGCAGATTGCGGAATTCGGATTGCGGATTGAACGGCAATGACAACAGCAACGAGAACACGCTGATGAATTCCTCGGCAGGTCGGCAAGCAATGAGCAGTCCGTGATATGCCACAAAATCACGCCCTTTCGGCTTGGCGCTATAATTCTTTGGCTGGTAACGTGCTAAACAGTTCTGGAGCCAGAGGACGAGGCGCCGTATGTCGGAAGAACGCAAAATCAACGCGAGCATCAGCAAGCTCAAGATCACCCAGCAGCGCCGGTATCGTGTCGCTGCGCAGGGGCACCTGTTTGCTCGTCCGCTGATCGCCGGCCTGGAGGAATCGCCAGAAGTTACGCTGAATGTCATGTCTCCGCCGAGCCTGGCCGACATGCTGCTCTGCTGCGAGTTGGACGCGGCGCTCATACCCAGCGTCGATCTCCAGACCGTTACCGGCCTGACGGTTGTGCCGGCCGGCTGCGTCTCAGCCTCCGGCAGGACACTGATGACGCGGGTCTTTTCGCGCGTTCGGCCGGCGCAGATAACGGCCTTGTGGGCTGACATAGAATCGCACACCTCAGTAGTCCTGGCACAGGTCTTGTGGTCGAATCTTTTCGGCACGCGGCTGGATATCTTGCCATACGATCCAACTCGCCAGGAAGCACCCGATGACGCCGAGGCTGTTCTGCTGCTGGGCGACAAGGTCGTCAGCGAACCGCCGCTTGGGTTTGACTGGCAGATCGACCTGGCGCAGATGTGGTTCGAGATGACCGGGCTGCCATTTGTCTTTGCGGTGTGGGCGGCGGCCGACCCAGCCGACGCCCCCGATCTGTATCGCATCCTGCGGGCTGCCCGGCTGCGAGGGGGCTACCAACTCGAGGAAATAGCCCAGGAGCACGCAGGCCTGTACGATTGGCCAGGGGACTTGGCCTCTCAATATGTAAGCAAGCATCTTTGCTTCGACTTCGGCGAGGATCAGCGTGAAGGCATGGAGGAGTTCTTCCATCTGGCAGCCGAGTGCGGCGCAATCGACGAAGTACACCCAACGCGATATTACAAACCGTCGCTGTAAGCTTTGGAGTGCGGCTGCCTTGACGCCGCTTTGGTTGATCCAATAGCAGGACAGAAACAACATGCGGGCGAGACGCCTGCACCACAATAACAGCAGCAACCACATCAGCAGCGTTCATATTCGATGCATAAGCCACTTGCTTTCCGTTACAATCAAGCCATCGAAAGCATGGTGTCTTTTATGCGCAGATTGCTCCCCTGGACTTTGCTTCTGGTCATGCCGCTGACAGTGTTAGGCTGCAACCTTCCAGCGCAGCAGAAGGGCCACGACCTTCGCGTGGCTGTGCGCGAGCGGGCCTGGGACGCCTCCAGCGGAGGTCGCGAGCTTCGCACGCAGCATTACCAGATCTTCACCACCTGTTCGAGCCGGCAGCTTACCGATGCCGTGCCGGGCTT
Organism: uncultured Planctomycetaceae bacterium; assembly: GCA_964417755.1. GTDB lineage: Bacteria > Planctomycetota > Phycisphaerae > SM23-33 > SM23-33 > CAYQJH01. Next base: position 10,972 of record CAYQJH010000101.1, on the reverse strand, counting down.
CATGGAAGGAGCCTACCGCAATTACCTTAAGCTCACCGGCCTGGATGATCGTCCCGCATCCTCGCTAATGGCTATCTACCTTATGGGCGATCGCCGCCAATGGGCGACGCTCACGCAATCTGTCGTTGGCGAGCAGGCCCCGCTTTACCTGGCCATCGAGGCCGGAGGCTATTGCTATCAGAAGGTCTGCGTATTCTGGGACATTGGCGGCTTGGGAACCCTGGCGACGGCCAGCCATGAAGGCTTGCATCAGTTCCTGGCCTGCCGAATGAAGAATCAGCTTCCGATGTGGCTGGAAGAGGGCCTTTGCACGCAGGCTGAGGGCTATCAGATCTTCGGCAACGAGGTGATCTTCACGCCTGGCGAGAATGGAATTCGCTACGGCGACTTGCGGGCTGCGATCATGAGCGACCAGTGGATCCCGCTGCTCAAGCTTCTGCCGATGGACGCCGGCGATGCAGTGGCCAAGAGCACGCGGGCAGCTGTGGGATATTACGGCCAGCTCTGGTCGCTGGCGCTGTTCATCCGCTCCGACAGCCGGTACCGCGCCGGCCTGGTGCGCCTGCTTAGCGACGCGGAGCAAGGCAAGTTGAACCAGGCTGTCGGCGTGCCGGCTGAGGCGCTGGCCGAGCTGCAGCGCCAAGGCCGGGCGTACAACCGCGTAATGAGCCAGCGCCTTTTCCAGCATTACATCTGCGAGGACCTCGCGCGGTTCGAGAAAGAATATCGCTTGTTCTCGCTCAAGCTGGCGAAGCGGATGTGACACGCGGAAGATTCTTCCGCATGGGGGAAGAATCTTCCGATATGAGTTCCGGCAAGTAAACGGCGGAACAATTCCACCCAATCGGCAAAACATTCAACGTCTTGCTGCGCAGGGCCTTCTGGTCCAGTCCAAGCGGGTCTGAATCGCAATTGGCACGAAGATTGCATTGACGCCTGCCAGCATGGCAAGTACCGGATCAAACATCGCGCTGCTAGGCGCAGCCCTGCAGGGCAGCGCTCTTGGCGTTAACAAGAAGAACTCTGCCGCCGATGAATCCACCGGCTCGGGCGAGTTCCTTTCAATCATCACCAGCAAGGCGGGCCAAGCGCAAGTTGCCGACAAGAATGCCGATGATGCAAAGGTTGCCAAGGTCAAGCCGATGGCCTTGGATGAGGCCGTGGGGCGAGAGCATGACCAAGCCGATGACTTCGCCCAGACGGCAGAAGTAATGCAGAACGTGCTTCCCCTCATGGCTGTGATGGAAGCCGCGCCTCGGGCAGACGAGACAAACACTCAGCCGCCCGCCGATGCCCTCGCTCCAATCGCAACCTGTTCTGCTGATGTCGTCGCTGAAGCACCGGCAACCATGAGCGGTCCATCAATTGCCCCGGTAGCTGAGCTATCTGCCGCCGCCCCAGCAACCGTTCCAGCAGCCCAGGCCGCAGCGGCGAAAGCTGCAGATGCCGCTCTCGAGCCGATAGCCGCGCCAATAGTGCGGGCAAGCGATTCATCGATATCTCCCAAAGTTGTCACGCCGGACGATGCCGGCGCACCGGCCACCAATACGCTCTCTGGCGCGGCTGCGGCGGCGGCTGTGCAACAGATCGGTGCGGCAAACGATGAACCTGCGCCGATCGAGCCGCCATCGCCTGCGCCAATAGAGCCCGCGTTGGCCGAGCGGCTAAGCTCCGCGGACGCAATGGTCAGCGCATCCAGTCAAACCACACCCGCCGACGCCAGCGCCTCAGCTACCGGCGCGCCGGCCGGCATGCATGAGTTCCTCCAGAGATTGGCAAATCAATACGGCGCAGCGACACAGACTGATGGAAAGCCCGCCGCCAAGGACCCAGGGCCTACTTCGCTGCATTTACCTGGCGCCAAGTCCTCCCCGCGAAGTGCGTCTGTGGCCGGGCCACAAGAGCATCGCCTTGAGCAACCCAGTCGGGGCGAGCGGCTTGGCGTCGCAGGCGGCAGAAGCAAGGAAGGACATTTGCGCCTGGCCAAGTCCAATGCAGCCATGTACGTGATGACCGGCCCCAAGAGCAAGCCTGCCGATCCCAGCGAGCATTCAGGCGTAATCCACGTGCCTATCGCGCAGGCGGACGCCACCGCATCGTCTGCGATGAACGTTCCGCCATCATTGCCTGCGGCAGCGCCGCAGCCGGCGGCGCCGCTATCGAACCAAATTGCCGGTGCGCTCGCCGGCGCTGCGATAGGCAATGACTCGATGCAGATTCGCCTGGACCCGCCGGAACTCGGCCGGGTGCACCTTGCCTTCCGCAGCGAGGGCGGCGAGGTTCGCGGCCTGGTGCAGGTGGACAACCCGCGCACACTGGCCGACCTGCAGCGCGAGGCGCCGGCACTGCTGAATCGCCTGCAGGACAGCGGCGTTCAGGTCAAGAGCATGGAGTTTGTTCTGGCCAATAACGGCGGAGGGAATTCCTCCGCAATGAACCAGCAGGCCTGGCACGATTCGTGGCGGCAGGATGCCGCTCCAGGGCAGGAGGCTGGGAATGCGGATGTGGCGGCGCGCAAGGCCGCCAACAAGCAGGCCAATGAACAAACCAGCCCGGCAGGCTCGGGCGCTCTGAATATCTGGATATGAAATCCTGGAACTAAAGAAGACATGACAGCGACAACAGCCATTTCACCGACCAGTTCCTCGCAGATTCAGATGGATTATCTGAACCTGTTGATCACGCAGCTTCGCAACCAGGACCCTTCCAGTCCGATGGACAACAGCCAGATGGCCAGCCAGTTGGCCCAGTTGTCGCAGTTGCAGCAGATAGAGAACATGAACAGCACGTTCTCGAAGGTGCTGGCGGCTGAGCAGAGCAGCCAGGCAGCTGGGATGATCGGCCGGCAGATCAGCTTCCTGCCCGACGGCGCCAGCGAACCGGTGACGGCCGTTGTCAGCGGCACGCAATACGTGGACGGGCAACTGTTCCTGAAGGCCGGGCCGTACTTCGTAGTGCCTGATGCGGTGCTCTCCATCCAGGGCGGCAGCGGCAGCGACCTGCTGAGCCAGATGGAGCAGGCCAGCGGGCTGATCGGGCGGCAGGTGAGCTTCCTTGACGGCCAGGGCAGCGACCCGATCACGGGCAGCGTTTCACAGGTGAAGCTGGAAAACGGCGTAATCAAGTACAAAGTCGGCGAGAGTCTCGTCGAGCCTTCCAGGATTTTGAGCATTCAATAGCGGACCCCAGCGAAAGGTTGAACCATGGGCGACTCATTACTCTCAGGCGTATCGGGACTCCAGGCGCACCAGCAGATGCTGGACGTCGCGGGCAACAATCTTGCCAATGTCAACACCATCGGCTTCAAGTCCAGCAGTGTCACGTTCGCCGAGTTGCTGAGCGAGACAGTGAAGGAGGCCTCCCAGCCGTCGGCGACCATCGGCGGCACCAACCCGATGCAGGTCGGCAGCGGCGTGCAGGTTGCCAGCATCAACCGAAACATGACGCAGGGCAGCCTGATGAGCACGGGGCAGGCGCTGGACATGGCAATAGAGGGATCGGGATACTTCGTGCTAAACGACGGGCAGAAGAACGTGTACACGCGCGTGGGCGCTTTCTCGGTAGACAGCCAGTACTACCTGGTCGATCCGGGCACGGGCTACCGAGTGCAGCGCATCGGAAGCGACGGCGTCAGCGACGGCTTCCAGAACCCGGCCAGCAACAACATTCGAATTCCGTACGACGTGGCCCTGCCGTCGAAGGCGACCACGTCGATGTCCTTCTCCAACAACCTCAGCGCCGACAAAGTAAGCCCCACGACCAATACGCTCATCAGCGGCCTGGCCTACACGGTCGATGGCAGCGTGGCCGGCGGAGCGGTGAACCTGGTTGATCTCGACCAGGCCGGCGGCCTGGTTGACGGCGATAAGATCATCATCAGCGGCACAAGGCGCGACGGCACGGATGTCGGGGACATCGAGTTCGATATCTTCAACGCCGACGGGACTTCCAGGACCCTGGGCGACCTGGTGGCTGCAATTAATACAGCCTTCCCCGACTCCATCGCGACGCTCTCCAGCGGGCAATTGGTGCTGACGGATAAAGAGAGTGGGTACAGCCAGACGGATATCAGGATGGCGATGGATGGCGATTCCGCCGGCGCCATGGAATTGCCGCAGAACTTCAACCTCAGCATCGCAGGCGCAATGGCCAGCGGCACAACCAACGTGAGCCTGTACGATAACGAGGGCATTTCGCACACGATGACCGTGACGTTCGTCAAGACGCACGAATCCAATAAATGGGACATGGTCATCAACTCCGTTGACGGCAACGTGGAATTGATCGACCGGCGGATCAAGGGCATCACGTTCCTGACCGACGGCACGTTTGGCGGCACGGGTTCAAATGAGTCTGCCTTCAACGTGGTCTTCGGCAGCGATCCCGGCAACGTCCGCAAGATCAGCGTCTTCCTTGGCGATGTGGGAGGGCGAAACGGCATCACGCAGTTCGGCGGCGATTCCACCGTGTCGTCCAGCGGGCAGAACGGCTATGCGGCCGGCTGGCTGAGCACCCTGTCAGTCAGCCGAGACGGTGTGCTGGTGGGCATCTTCACCAACGGCGTGCGAAAAGACCTGGCCGCGCTGAAGGTGGCGACATTCCAGAACGCGGCAGGCTTGACGAGCCTGGGCAATAACTTCTTCATTGCCTCGTCGAACTCCGGCGAGGCTGTTCCAGCCAAGGCCCTCACCGGCGGCGCCGGTGCGGTGCGCGGCGGCGTGCTGGAGAAGTCGAATGTCGAAGTGGCCACGGAATTCGTCAACCTGATCCAGGCGCAGAACGGCTACCAGGCCAACGCACGAACGATCAAGGTGGCCAACGACATGCTCAGAGAATTGACGGACCTGATTCGATAGAGATTTGAAATTGCCATTGCTCGCTGACATTCTGGCGGCGTTTCATCCCTTCGGCATACCGGAGACGGCTGCCCTCTTGCAGGACCTTCCCTCGGCGGTGGCGGCCTGGCGGACGACGGGCCTGCTGGCGCTGATTCCGTTAGCTGTTGCGACAGTAGCCATCTTCGCCTTTCGCCGCGGCAGGCGCAAAAAGGATCAACAGGCTGCTTTCATCGTGGAATGTGAGCGGACGGGCCTGACCCAGGAAGAGCAGCAGGTCCTCCAGGCCATCGCGGCGCTATCGGGCCTGAAGCATCACGAGGCCATCTTCACGATGGAGACGGCCTTCAGCGACGGGGCCGCCGCCTTGACCAAGAGCGAGCGCATGCAGGCTGTCAATCAGGCCGGGCGGACCTACGTCAAGATCACGATTGACTCGCTGCGCGAGAAGCTGGGTTTCCAGACCCAGGCCGACCAGAACACCATCACCGCCAGCCGGCAGATCCCCGCGGGCTCGAAGGTCTACATTGCCCACCGAGCCCGCACGCAGAGCTGCGACGGGAAGATCACGCTCAATAATGCATCAGGCTTCAGCGTTTTGCCTGTGGCGGCCATTGCCACGGATGCGGGCGACTGCTGGATGGTGCGGTACTGTGATGGCGGCAGCGTGTGGGAGTTCGAGGCCTTCATCATCAAGGTCGAGGACGGGCAGTTCTTCTTCAGCCATAGCGATAACGTCCGTTTCGTCAACCGCCGGCGCTTCCCGCGCGTGTCCGTTCGGAAGACTGCAATGTTGGCGGTATTTCCATTCAGCCGGCCGCCGAGTGCTGATTTGCAGCCGGAGTTTGTCGAGGCAACGCTGACGGAGATAGCCGGCCCGGGTTTGCGACTGGAGACGAAATTGTCGGCGCCATCGGGCGAAAGGGCGCTGGTGATGGTTGCGCTCGAAGACGACAAGATGATCCAGGCTGTCGGGAAAGTTCGCCGCGCGACGCTGTCTGAAAACGGCATGTACGACGTGGTGATGGAATTGCAGGCCCTCAGCGCCAATGAAGTGGCTGAACTGGCCCGGGAGACGAACATCGCGCAGAAGTCGCAGGAAGACGCGGATGTCAAGGCGCCGGATGTGGCGGCAGTGGCGCCTTGATGTGCAACCGTAAACCGGATACCGGAAGGCGTGCGGCTTGCCGCCAGTTAACGAGTGAACGAGCTCAACGTCGTTGTCTTTTCGCCGCTGGAGTTGTCATGGCTGATTCAATCCAGGCCGTCTCGTCGAGCATCACTGCTCTGACCGAGCAATACGCGACGATAACGCAGAATATCGCCAATGCCAGCACGGCTGGGTACAAGCGGCGTGCGAACTCATTCTCTCAGCTTCTGGCATCGCAAGGCGGCGGTGCCGCAACGGTGCCAATGGCAGGCCTTGCCCAATTGCCGGCGTCCAAGGTTGTTGAACGCAGCTCGGTGGACTTCACGCAAGGTGGGCTGCACAACACGGGCCGGCCTTTTGACCTGGCCATCAACGGGACGGGGTTCTTCGTGATCGAGACGCCTGAAGGCCCGCTGTACACCCGTGCCGGTTGCTTCCGCATGAACAGCCAGGGCCAGCTTGTGGATTACTCCGGCCGGACGGTCGGCGGCGAGGGCGGTCCGATTACGATCCCTGCAAACGTCGCCAGCCAGGACGTCAAGATCGGCGCCGACGGGCAGGTGTACGCAGCAGGCAGCGTGGTCGGCAAGGTCAGGATAGTGGATTTTGCCGATACGTCCGTCCTTCAGCCAGTAGGGCAGAATTGTTTCAGCGCGGGCATGGCCAGCCCGCAGGAAAGCTCAGCCAGCATAGCCCAAGGCTACCAGGAGGCCTCCAACGTCAGCATGGTGGAGGAACTGGTGGGGCTTATCACCGTGACCAGGCTGTATGAAGCGAACCTCAAGAACGTCCAAGTCCAGGATGAGAAGATGAAGAACCTCCTGGGCGTGGCGATGAGATAAAGGACATGCAATTATGCTAAGGGCTTTTTCGACGGCTGCCACGGGCATGACCGCCCAGCAGATGATCGTGGACACGATCGCCAACAACCTGGCCAACATCAACACCAACGGTTTCAAGCGAAGCCAGGTAGACTTCCAGGACCTGATGTACATCAAGCTTCAGGAGGCAGGCCGCAACGCCACCGCGGACACTGTCGCTCCCAGCGGCTTTGAGATCGGCAGCGGCGTCAGCCCCGGTTCGAGCATGAAGATCTTCAACCAGGGCGAGATGCAGAATACGGGCGTCAGCCTGGATGTCGCCATTGCCGGCGATGGTTTCTTCGCGGTGCAGACGCCCAACGGCGTGCGATACACGCGGGACGGTTCGTTCCGCGTCAATGCCGATGGCACGCTGGTCAACGCAATGGGCTACGCCATCAGCCCGACGATCACCATTCCTGCCGATGCGCGAAGCATAAGCATCGGCAAGGACGGCACAATTACGGTGCAATCGGGTTCTTCGTCTACCTCGACGACTCTTGGCACGCTCCAGATCGCTCGCTTCGCCAATGCCTCGGGGCTTTCCAGCGAGGGTGGCAATCTGCTGGCTGAGACGCCTGCCAGCGGCGCAGCCATGCTTGGCACGGCGGGCCTCAACGGCTATGGCAGCATCGAGCAGGGCTTCCTGGAGAAATCCAACGTCCAGATGGTTACCGAACTGGTGAACCTGATCACGGCCCAGCGGGCCTACGAGACCAACTCGCGCGCGATCAAGGCCGGCGACGACATGCTGACAGCAGCAAACAGGCTCATTGGATAGCTTCCGGCTGGAGAGTGATTGATGGAACCGTTGACTGACATCACGAGCAGGGCGCCTAGATTGCGAATTGCGAATTTCGAATTGCAAATTTCCTCCAAAGACGCCGCTGCTGCCAATTGCTTGGAGTCCACACCCCCAAGCAAACGGCAACAGCGCTTGGGGGTGGCACCCATTGGAAGGCCCAAAGGCGCGGCGACTCTGCTTGCTGCTGTTGTCCTTTGTGTCGTGTCGTCGTGGTGTGCCGCTGTTTGGGCGGCGCAGGAGCGGGCTGTTGTGCGGGTTTATCTGCCCGAGACGCTGCGCGTGGATAGTTCGAGCCTGGAACTTGGCCAGGTGTGCATCGTTCGATGCGATGACGAGCAACTGGCCCAGCGGGCGTCGGCTGTCGCATTGGGGCGGTCTCCCTGGTCGAAAGAGCAGCTTGTGCTGGATCGCCAGACCATCCTCTCGCGCCTGGCTTCCTCCGGTATCAAATCGCAGCAGGTGCAGTTCTCTGGCGCGGCAAAGGTCGTCATCGAGCGGGACGAGGTGGTTGTAGCCGCCAAGGACCTGCTGGCCTCCGCGGAACGATTCCTGCAGGAGAGTCGGCCTGGCCCCGCCGGCTGCATGTGGAAGCTCGAGCGAAGTCTTCGCGATGTGCGCGTGCCGGCTGCCAAGGGCATCAAGATTCAGGCCAGGCAGTTGCCGCTCTCGCAGGCGTCGTACGTGAAGTTGGAGCTGGCGATCATCGGTTCGGGCAGCGAGTTGGGCAAGGTCGAGGCATTGTTCAAGGTGATGTATGCAGCCAGGCAGGCGGTGGCTGCAAAGGATCTGTCCGCCGGTACGGTGCTGGCGGAGGATAACATTCGGATCGAGAACGTCCCCAGCGAGGTCAAGCCGGCTGAGGCGTTCGTTCCGCCCTATGGCATGACGTTGGCGCGGGCGGTGCAGGCCGGCGAAGTGATTCCCTCGCGGTCGCTCATGCCGCCCAAGCCGGTGCTGCTTGTAAAGCGCAGCCAGGCGGTGACGATGCGCGTGCGCGGCGATGGATTTCTCATCTCAGCCGCTGGCGAGGCAATGGATGATGGGCGCGGCGGAGACTTCATCAAAGTCCGCAACGTCGACACCAAGAGGGTGGTCATCTGCAAAGTAAACTTCGACGGCACGGTCGAGCCGTCCATGGGAGAAACGGGCAAATGAAACGACGGCATTGCGGATTGCGAAATATCAGGCCTCAGTTGCATGGGGGCAATTGTGGTGCAGGCGTCCCGCCTGCAGGTCCTGCCAATGCCAAGGGCGTGCAGGCGAGACGCCTGCACCACAAGACGGCAACGACCCTCATTACATCACGGGTATTCTTCACGGCCATTGTCCTGTGCATTGCAGGCTTCGCGGCCAGTGCGACGGCGGGGTCGATCTGGCAGAAGTCGGGCGCTCGGACGCAGGCACTGTTTGTCGATGACACCGCGCGGAAGGTTGGCGACAACATCACGATCGTCATCAATGAGCGCGGCGTAATCAAGAACGCAACCAAGCGCGGGCTGGACAAGAAGTCCGAGAGGTCGGCGGCTGTTACCGGCAAGCAGGACGTGATCAATACTGCTGACGCCGCCACTGGGAAGCTCTTCAGCCTGACGGATCCCCTGAACGTGGCGCTTGAGGCGGAGACAAAGTTCGACGGCAACGCAAACTTCGATAGCGACCGCCAGGTCACCGACATGATAACCGCCACCGTGACCGACGTGATGCCCAACGGGAACCTGGTCGTGCTGGGCTCGCGGACGCGAGAGGTCGAGGGCGACAAGCAGATTATCCAGGTCAGCGGCATCGTGCGCGTCAGCGACATCAGCTTCGCAAACACCGTCGCCAGCGAGAAGATCGCCGACTTCAACGTCGTCTACAAGCATACTGGCATGGAGAACAAGTTCACCAAGCCGGGCTGGCTGGATCGCATCCTTAACTTTATCAATCCGTTCTGAGCCGACCTGGATAACGGCAGAGCACGGCACGCCGTGGAGAACTGAATGCGAAGGATCGCACTTGTCATAGCAGTGATGCTCATGGGCCTGGCAACTCTCAGCCATGCTGAGCGAATCAAGGACATCGTGGACATCCAGGGCGTCCGCGGCAACCCGCTATGGGGCTACGGGCTGGTGATCGGCCTGAACGGCACGGGCGACGGCTCGGAGACCAGCCGGCGGGCACTGTCGAACCTGCTGAAACGCGGTGGGATGACGTTCAGCCCCGCCGAGGTGGCAAGCAAGAATATCGCGTCGGTACTGGTGACGGCCGAACTCGGCGCCTTCAGCCGCAAAGGCAGCACGCTGGATGTGAACGTTTCAGCCATAGGCAATGCTGCCAGTCTTCAGGGCGGCACGCTCGTGATGACGCCGCTGAGCGGCGCCGATGGCCAGACCTACGCCGTTGCCCAGGGCGCAATCACGCTGGGGGGCTTTGCAGCTGCGGGCGAGAGCAGCTCGGTTGAGAAGAACCATCCCACTGTCGGCCGAATCGCCTCCGGTGCGACGGTGGAGAAAGAGGAAATCGCCAGCTTTGTCGAGAACGGACAACTGGTGCTCCAGCTTCGCAATTCGGACTTCACGACCGCCGGCCGAATTGCCGCAGCGATTAATGCGGCTTACCCGCAGGCAGCCGTCGCGGAAGACGCCGGCACGATAAAGGTGTTCGTGCCGCGGCAGATGGCCAAGTCCGACCTGACGAAGTTCATCGACAACATCGGGGCACTGCAGGTGGAGGTGGACAGCCCGGCTGTTGTTGTGATTAACGAGCGCACCGGGACGATCGTGGTAGGCGAGAACGTCCGAGTGTCGATTGTCGGGATATCGCGGGGCAGTTTGACCATCGTGAAGGAAGAGAAGGATTTTGTGGATCAACCGGGGCCGCTGTCGAAGGGACAGACGGAGAAGGTGCACCGCACGTCCATCGAGGCCAGCGAGGAGAACGGCGTTTTGCGAATTGTTCCGCGCCAAGTCAGTGTCGCGGAACTCGCCAAGGCCCTCAATGCGATGGGCCTGACAGCCCGCGACCTGGTGGCCATCTTCGAGAGCCTCAAGCAGGCTGGCGCTTTGCAGGCCCAGCTCAAGATCATGTAGGTTTTTCAATGAATGACCTTTCCATATCCAATTACACCACGGCGCTGAGCGGCCTGATCGACGGCAAGCTTTTGCCGGCTGGCACTGCCAAGGACAAAGCCGCCGGCATCCAGGCAGCCAAGGACTTTGAGTCGGTCCTGCTCGAGCAACTGATGGAGGAGATGCAGAAGACGGTGACCAAGTCCGGCCTGCTGGAGGACTCCACCGGCGAGCAAGTTCATAGCCTGTTCTGGATGAACCTTTCGCAGGAGCTA
>CAYQJH010000100.1:0-12999 GCA_964417755.1 uncultured Planctomycetaceae bacterium | reverse complement strand
AAGACCAAGGCGAGCAATTCTGCGAATATCTTAAGCGCGTCATGCTGTCTGTTGCGCCGCTGTCGGCCCCGCAGGATGTGGCGTGGTTCCTGGCCTCCTATGCCCGCGACGCCAAGGCCCGCGTGGAGAACCACAAGGACTTATCGGCCCTGGCCGCCGTGCGCGATGCCTTGGAAGAAGCTCTCGGCATGAAGTTCACCGGCGAGAAGGGCGATCATTTCTTCCGCTCTACACTGGTTCAAACGATCTTTTATGGCGTGTTTTCAGCCTGGGTCTTGTGGCACCGCGAGCGCGCCGGCCGAACCGACACTTTTGATTGGCGCGTAAGTGCATGGTCTTTGCGCGTGCCGTTCATCAGCGCCCTATATAACCAAGTTGCCACGCCGAACCAACTCGGCCCGCTTGGGCTGGTGGAAGTGCTCGACTGGACGGCTGCGGCGCTCAATCGCGTTGACCGTAGCGCGTTCTTTCAAAGGTTTCAGGACGAGCATGCCGTCCAGTACTTCTATGAGCCGTTCCTTGAAGCCTTTGACCCGGAACTGCGCAAAGAAATGGGCGTCTGGTACACCCCGCCGGAGATCGTGCAATACCAGGTGGCCCGCGTGGACGCCGTTCTGCGCGAGGAACTGGACCTGGCTGATGGGCTGGCCGATCCCAACGTCGTCGTGCTTGACCCATGTTGCGGCACGGGCGCATACCTTGTGGAAGTGCTCAAGAAGATTGCCGAAACGCTCAAGGCCAAGGGCGGCGATGCCCTGATTGCATCGGACTTGAAGAAGGCAGCCATGACGCGGGTGTTCGGCTTTGAACTATTGCCCTCGCCCTTTGTGGTGTCGCACCTTCAATTAGGCCTGATGCTTCACGACCTCGGCGCGCCGCTGTCGATCAAGAGCAATGAGCGAGTCGGCGTGTACCTGACAAATTCGCTCACCGGCTGGCAGCCGCCCAAGAATCCAAAGAACCTTTTGTTTCCCGAATTGCAGGCCGAACGCGACGCCGCCGAGAAGGTCAAACGCAATTCAAAGATTCTCGTCATCCTGGGTAACCCGCCATACAACGCCTTCGCAGGTGTAAGCCCGGAAGAAGAGCAGGGGCTTGTTGAACCATACAAGAAGGGCCTGAACACGCCCGTTGCCGCGGGCGGCTGGGGCATTAGGAAATTCAACCTGGACGACTTGTATGTCCGTTTCTTCCGCCTGGCTGAGCGGCGCATCGCCGAAATGACGGGCAAGGGCGTGGTGTCGTTCATATCCAACTTCTCGTATCTGTCCGATCCATCATTCGTTGTCATGCGCCAGCGGTTCTTGTCTGAGTTCGATAAGCTGTGGTTCGATTGCATGAATGGCGACAGCCGGGAGACTGGCAAGCTCACGCCAGATGGCAAACCCGACCCGTCCGTCTTCTCGACAGAGTACAACCGCGAAGGCATCCGCATCGGCACGGCCATCTGTACGATGGTGCGCAAGAAGCCACGAACACAGAAGACGGTCGTGCGCTTCCAACACTTCTGGGGAGTCAGGAAGCGGTATGATCTTCTGGCGAGTCTTCGTAAGAGGTCGAGATATCTTCGGGCAACTCCATCCAAGGATAATCGCCACTCATTCCGCCCCGAAGTTGTCTCGGCAGAATATACCGCTTGGCCGGCAATCACTGACCTCTCGGCCATCGCACCATTCAATGGCCCGGTTGAAAGGCGTGCGAACTCGCTCATCGTTATGTCGCACAAGGAAGACCGGCTCCGGCGCGTGGAGACCTTCCTCGATCCAACAGTGTCAAATGATGAAATGGCCGTCATCGAACCGGCTTTCATGCAATCGTCTGGAGAGTACAACTCGGTTGAAACCCGTCGGCGGCTCAAGGGCAAGGTCAAGTTCAATCAAGACCATATCGTACGATATCCATTCAAGCCGATGGACGTGCGAGTCGCGTATTTGGACGCCGCGATTCAACCGCTATTCTCCCGCCCAAGTCCTCAGCTCTTGCTCCAGCGATTTGAAGACAATGCTTTCTTCATCACGCGCGATACAGCCGACAAGACCCCTGAAGGTTCGCCTTTCTTTTTTTCATCTCTGGTTTGCGATTACGACTCGATTTCGGGGCACGCGCGTCACTTTCCCATTCGCGTCAAGAACGGCCATCGTCTTGAAAAGCCCCAGGAGGCGACACTGTTCGACGCGCTTGGCGGCAAGCCGCAGGAAGATAAACCGGTAGCCAATCTTTCCAAGACCGCCCGCGAGTACCTGCATTCGATCAAAGTTCGAAGCATTGATGATTTCGCGACGGCTGGGCTGATCTGGTTCCATGCGCTGGCCATCGGGTACAGCCCGTCGTATCTGGTCGAGAATACGGACGGTATCCGCCGCGACTGGCCGCGAATCCCGCTGCCTGACAGCCGCAAGGCGCTGGACGAATCGGCCGCCCTCGGGCGACAAGTGGCGGCGCTGCTGGATACTGAAGCCGAGGTTTCAGGCATGACGGCTGGCAACGTCGAATCGATCTTCCGCACCATCGGCGTGCTGGCGAAAGTGGGCGGCGGGTCTCTGGATGTTGATGCGGGCGACCTGGCCGTTACGGCAGGCTGGGGCCACGCGGGCAAGGACGGCGTCACCATGCCAGCCAAGGGGCGGATCGTAACGCGGGCGTACGACGCGGCCGAACTGGACGCCATATCACAGGCGGCCAAGGCCCGCGGGCTTTCGCAGCAGCAGGCCCTTGAACTGCTCGGGCAAGATACCCGCGACGTGTACCTGAACGACAAGGCCTATTGGCGTAACGTGCCTGCCAACGTGTGGGAATACTTCATCGGCGGGTATCAGATTATCAAGAAATGGCTGAGCTACCGCGAGCAGGAATTGCTGGGCCGCCCGCTGACGGCTGACGAAGCCCGCGAAGTGATGAACATGGCGCGACGCCTGTCGGCAATAGTCCTGATGCAACCAGCCCTGGACGAAAACTACCGCCGCACAGCCGCCAACGCTTACGCCTGGCCGAGGACGTAAAGAGGATGAGCGAGACTACTTTCCGGACAATCGCTGTGAGAGTTCAAATTTCACGCGCGACAACCCCTCCTTCAATGCCTTTTCACGAGCGTTGAGCCAAGCGTGGCTCAAAGTCGGCCCGGCTAAGGCGCCAGCCTGGTCTGCTTTGGCAATAGGCTCGCGCAGGAGATCTCCCACCGTTTGGTATGTTCTGGCGCAAATCACGAGTTCCGGAAAGAAAACCTGCCCTTCCTGAAAGGCTTCAATTAGTTCAATCGCGATGCGCAAAGATGCATCCGGATGCATTGGATCGAGTGGTCGTGGCTCTTTCTGCATCTTCTGTGCCGCTGACAGCAAGGCCCGCACCGATGTCTTGGCCGGATTTGACTTAAGGTAGTAATACCAATTGCCCAACCAGCTAATGGCGCAGCCAATAAGCATCATCACGACGCCAAAAACGATTTCCGCTGATTGCATCTATTGTCCCTTTCTACTCCAGCAACGCCGATGGTCCCTCCGCTTTCAGCGATAGTAGATAGTCCAACCGCCTGCGCACCAGTTCCTTCTTCTGCGCGGGCATATCATCTTCAGCCAGAAGCATGTTGCATCCATCGACAAAAATGTCGCGGACGTGGATGGAGTCGAAGCATCGTTTTGTCGGCTCTCGTGACTTGGCCATCTTCAGGAAGCCCTCGAACTCGCTGAAGTAGCTGCCGTAAATGTGGAACGAGTCGGCGATGTGCATGTACTCGCCCGGCTCGACGCCGATCTGGCGGGCCATCTCGCGCTGAAGCTCGCTGAAGCCGTACATGTTCATGAAGCCGGCCTTGAAGGCGTCGTTCGAGCGCATGTGGACGTTCATGTTCAGCCGGCCGTCCTCGATGCGGAACCACAGCCGCTGAAGGCAGGACGGGTCGGCGATGTGCATGTCGTTCCACACCTGCCACGTGACAGCCTGCGCCCGCCGCGTGTGGGGGGACTGCTTTAGCCGCTCCACGGCGGCGGCGATCTGGTCGAAGACACCCGCGCCCGGCACGCGATACTCGAACAGCCGCTCGTGATAGGTGTACTCCCACTTGCCGGCCTGCGGGTCGATCCAGTGGTCGTGCACGCCGTAAAGCACTTCGCAGCGATACTTCTCCAGGTCGTCAAGCCCGCCGGGAAAAGCGCGGTGGATTCGCGGCTCATCGAAGGGGCGCGTGACGTGGATGAGCGCGGTTACGTCCCGGCTGGCGGGGTCGCCGGGCTTGTCGTACTCGGTGGGGAAGCATTCGCCTTGCTCCCAGCAGGCACAGACGGCCTTTTCCCAGGCAATTGGCAGGTGCTCTTCTTTGATGTAGATCGACTTCATGTTTCGCCTCCCTGCGATGGCGTCGCCGCCTCTGGCGGCACTGCGACTTGCAGTCCACGAATTACACGAATTACACGAAGCGGGGCGGCGGGTCAAGAAGTCCGAAAGATTTCCGCGCGAGACAGTTCTATGGACTGCGGCGGCTTCGACGCCGCTTTGGCTGAAATGATGTCTTCTGTTACAAATAAGCCAAAGCGGTGCCGTCGCCCTGCGGGCTAGTCGCCGCACTCCAAGATGGAGCCTCAAAGCTGCGCCAGTCTTTCCACACACGCTTTCACGATGGTTTGTGTGGCTGGGCGGTAAAGTGCCTTGGCGCGGCGGGTCATCTCGGCCAGGCGGCTGGGGTCATCCAGCAGCGATTGAACTTTGGCGACGATGTCTTTTGTCTTCCGCGCGATGTCGGCTGCGCCCTCGCGGGCGAGGTACGCGGCGTTTGCGCCCTCCTGGCCGGGCACTGGCCGAAGCAGCAGCATGGGCGTGCCGGTGGCAAGGCACTCAGCCGTCGTGATGCCGCCGGCCTTGGTTACTATCAGCGAGCAAATGCTGACAAGTTCCTGCGAGCGGTCGGTGAAGCCCTGCGGGAACAGCCGCTTGCCGGCCTGGGGCTGCGAGGAAAGCTCCGCCAGCAGCGGCTTGTTCCGCCCAGCCAGCACGACGACGGCAGCCTGCGGGCAGGCGGCCAGGATCTCGTTGGCGATGCGGACGATGGGCCCGCAGGTGAATTCGGTGCCGCCGGTGAGGATGACGATCTGCTTGTCAGCCGGCAGACGCCATTCATCCAGCACCTTCTGGCGGTCGAAGGCAGCCGTCCACTTCGGATGAACCGGAATGCCGCTGACCGTGATGTCGGCGGGATCGATGCCCCATCTTTGCACTTGTGCGGAGGAGAAGTCAGCCGGCAGGAACCAGTGATCGACGCCCTGGCTGTACCACCAGCGATGCACTTCATTATCGGTCAGCACGGTCACCTGAGGGCTGGCGAGTTCGCCGCGGGCTGTCATGCGATGGATGATCGGCGGGGCCAGGAAATGCGTGTTGATGATGAGCGCCGGCTGGATGCTTGCCAAGCACTCTCGCAGCGGTGCGAGGCTTGCCCATTCGAATGCCAGGCGGACGCGCTCGGAGATCGCCCGCTCAGGCCGGTGCGGCCGGTTGGAAAGGGCGAAGCCCAGGCCATAGGCCCAGGGCAGGCGAGTCATGGCGATGGCGAAGCCGCCGGCATAATAGGCGCGGAACCATCGCGGGCAGAAGTCCATCGCGTCGATCATCTGCACAGCCAGATGCGGGGCCGCCAGGCGCAGGCCCTCGATGATTGCGCGGGCGGCCTGGTTATGCCCAGCCCCCACGCCGGCTGAGACAAGCAGGATGTCGCATTTGCCATGAACAGGATCGTATGCCATGAATATATCTTCCGCGAATTGCCCGATGCCACACAAGACAACATTTGGAAACCAGATGAAGATTTTTCAGAGGTGACGGACGCCCTTTAATTTGCCGGGCGGGTGGAGGCGTGGTAGCGGAAGGCCTCCTCCTGCCACGGGTTGGGCATGATGCGGGCGACCTGGTCGAGATACTCGCCGGGGCTCTTGAGGTGCAGTTGCTCCACGAGGGATGGCTCCTGCAGCGTCAGCCGCGCAAGCTCATAATTCGCCTCGACGCAGGCATCGGCATCGGTGGCATCGTTGATAACGGTGTTGAGGATGTCGGCCTTGGCCCGGTAGTCGCTGGTTGCCCGGGCCAGGGCCACCATTATGTTTCGGCTGACTCGCGTATCGGGCCGGCTGGTGATGAGCGCGGTAAGTTGCTGGGCATAGTCTGGCGAGAACGGGCTGACGCTGAGGTACTGCGCCATCTTGGCCGCTGCCGCGGAATCGCCCGCCAACTCGTTGGTGCGGATCAGCCAGATCAGGCGTTCGACTTCGATACGGGCCTGCTCATAGGATTCCTCAGCCGGCAGCGATTCCAGCGGACGAAACAGGACCGGCGCCTGGTCGGCCTGATGCGTCTGCTGGCGTGCGATTGCGGCGGCCCAGAGGCTCTGGCTGGCGGCATTGAGGTGCTCCGTTGCCTGGCCTACGTCCGCGTTTCGCAGGGCCAACTCGCCCAGCCGCCAGCGGGCAATGGCTGCCTGCGGCATATTGCCAAAATCGCTGACGATCTGCCGCCAGATAGCCCCGGAAGAATCCAGCGGGTGGCTCTCGACATAGTTGATCGTTCCCACTCGCAGCGATGGCTGGTCCAATTGCAGGCTCTGGCACTGGGCCTTGACCCACAGAACCGACGCCGCCCGCTCGTGCGAAGGGTAGTTTCTCAGGAAGTCATCGCACGCAGCCATCAGCTCCGCCTTGCGGTCCTGAAGCTCGCGCTCGATCCGGCGATAGATCTGCGCCGGCGGAAGCGTCTCGATCTTGTTCGTCCGCCGCCAGGTGTCCAGCAGGCACGGCTGAAAGATCGTGCATCCGCCGCCCAGGCGGGAGGCGATGAGGGCATATTGAAGCTGTGCCGCCCCGACGCGCGTGATGAACAGGTGCGCGGAGGCTGCAAGCATGATCGCCAGCACCAGCCAAAGCAACGCCAACCGCCAGCGCAGCATGTGCGAGAGGATCATGATGAGCATCAGGCCGACGATCGCCGCCGCCACAGCCACGGCGAAAGGCGCGTAGGGTATCCACCGCTGCAGAGGCAGAACGCCGGCGGAATCGCCTCCGGCGAAGCTGAACAGGTAGAGATACAAGGCGACCGGTACTACGCCCAGCAGGGCCGACAGCAGCGGCATATCTCTCCGCAGGGGCGTTCGCGTGGCAAGCAGGCATCCGCAGGCAAGGATAGCTGCCAGGACCGGCGCCTGGCCCAGGAAGGCCGCGATTGCCAACAGCACGAGTGCAGCGGAGAACCGATAGAGGATGGCCACCACCAGCGGCGCGAGGATGATGATGCCCAGGATCAGGCCGAGGACGACGATCATCCAGGGGAAATTGAAGATGCTCAGGGGCCCGCGGAACAGGTCGCCCAGCGGGGCGATCATGGCCTCGCGATAGACTGTCAGCGACCGGCCAAATGCGCCCCACCAATTGCCGGTCGAAAGATATTGAAGGAACATGTTGGCCAGCACGTAGAGGACCAGGGCCGCGCCAAAGAATATCCGCCCGCGCCATCGCTTGAGCTGAAACATGGCGACGCGGACCATGCCGGACTTGGGCAGCCAGCGGGGCCTGGGCTCGTCCGGCTCGTCGTGCTCATCTGTCTGGACGGAAGTCATTGGCCCATATTGTACCTGCCGGGGCATGATAAAACTATGATCCGGCACTGGCCCAGTGGCTGAACACGAATGCTTTGTGAAAGCTCAACCGATGGGTGCCGTGGTTTGCGAAGTCCCGAAGGGACAAAGCAACCACGGTTGTTCACGGGGCGTGCAAACCACGGCGCCGCGCCAGGGAAAGCTGCTCAATGGCTGAAGTAGTCCCGCACCAACTGGCGGTATTCAGGCGGGACAGCCTGATTGCGAACGGCGTCGTTAGCGCGGAGTTGGGCTTGTCTCCAGGCGTCGTTCCAATCGGAAAGCGGCATTGCGGCGGCGGCACTTTGTCCGCCTTCGGAGATGGCTTGCAGGTCGCCTTGGCGGTATTGAGGATTGTAAACCCGCACCAGCTCGCCGCCGCTGGCTCTGCTGGTCGCCGCAGACTTTTCGTCATCCTTCGGAGTACCGGAACCCGTCTTGCTATCTGGGGCATTCTTGGCAGCCAACGACGATGGCATGACGCTGGGTTCAGCATTATGTGCGCTTTGGCTGGCCAGGTCGCCGGCACCTGGGCTCTCTGTGCCAATAGCCTGCTGCAGACGGATCTTTCCACGGGCGAGCAATTCCAGGGCCGCCTTGAAAGCTTCGGCATCGCCGCCGGCGGCTGCGATGCTTGCTCTGGCCAATGCATGGCGAACGTCCGCACTTTCCGCAGCTCTTCCTGCCGCAGCCTGCAAGGCATTTGCCAATTGCTGACGCTGCTGTGGGGTCATCTCTGCCAGCGAGCCAGCAGTTCGTGCGGCCCACGCAAGGTCGGCCTGAACCTCTGCCGGCAGCAGGGGAGGCACAAAGATCAATGTGATCGCCAGCAGCATGCTAAGGGCGACGGCGCCGGTTGTCGCCTGCGTCCGCCGCCACATCTTCACCTTCCGAGCGTCAATGGCTGATGCGGACTCAACCGCATTGCGGTATACGCAGACGGCCATCGCATCGCTATCATCGCGGCCTTGGGCGATCAACTCGGCGGCGGTGGACAGGCTCTCGTTGAGACGGCATTTCAGATCGACCCATATTCCAGCCTGCGCCAGCGTGACGCCCCGGCAGGCTGCGAAGACTGCCCCAGCCAGTGTGCCGGCTGGGATGAGAACAGCCGGCCAGAGCCAAGCCGGCCACTCGCCCGCCAGGCCGGCAGCAATAATTGACGTCGCGGCGACACCTGCGGCAGCAAGCAGACAGGCTAGTACCCAAGCAACGTTCTTTTCAATCCGCAGGAGTCTTCGCGGCCAGGAGAAGAATAGCGATATCGCGACCAGTAAGCTCACCATGCAGATGAACGCTGCCAGGGCCGGCTGAACGAGCACAAAGGCCCAGCCGGCCTCGATAATGGCCGACGCCACGGCCGCTGCGCCAGCGCAGAGGCAGGAAGCCTCAATAAGGCGGGTGAGCTTCATTCGCGTGGCGTACGCACGCAGGATTGTCCGGGCTTGGTGATGCATCTTGGAATGAATGGGCTACTCCCGCGCTTCCAGCAATGCTGGAAGCCCCCGCCGGAAGGCGGGAGACGCCTCATGCGCAAGCATGGGGCGACAACTCAGTGTGCGTAGGCACTTTCACAAACTACCCCCGTGCTCCCGCACGGGGCTTCCAACGGCTATCCTCGTGCTTCCGCACGGGGCTTCCAATCATTATCGATACACGTTCGACCGCATGCCGTCGCGAACGCTCGGGCCGTGGCGGTTGAGCCTGGCCCGCTCTACCAGCAGGTAGACCAGCAACGTTACCCAGATGAAGATCGCGATGGCCAATATTACCGGCCAGGAGATCATGCTTACCTGCCGGCCTAGCGTCATGGGCCCAGCCGCTATCGAATGCGAGGCATACTCCTGCTGATGGATGGCAAAGCCCACCAGCAGCGAGCCCAGTGCCGCGACGAACGCCTGAAGAATGGCCGACGCCCACGGCCAGGAGATGCTGATCCGCTGGCGGGAGCTCTGCACGATCAGCAGCAGGGACAGGGCCATCCACAGCACGCCGGCAATGTCGATGACGAAGCCCCAGTCGACGAAGAATGCCTCGACCAGCTTGGGCAGGGCGAACAGCGTTCGGCCTTCCTGCTGCGTGACGACGATCATGTCCTGCATCATCGAGCGGCAGATGAACGCGATCAGGGCCCACATCAGGTATGCCATGCCGGCAAAGCCAAGTGCCAGCCCAACATCCAGCCGAGTTGTCCGTCTCAAGCGTCCCAGCATGTCGCCATTACACCAAATAGCCGGCTGTGCGTCAAAGCAAATGGACGGCATGCTCAATGACGAATGACGAAGACCAAATGACGAAACAAGCCCGAATGCCTAAATGATGAATGCAAGACCGCTCACTCTTGGGCTCTTTGCGTTCCAAGCTACCTATGATTTAGGTAATGCAATCAGCCTGGGCCGGGCACTTGCGTTGCGCATCGGTCCAGGACCGTTCCCCATCTAGGAAAAGGAAGGATGAATTATGAAGAGCATCAAAGCGATTTGCCTGACGGCCATTGTCCTGGCGTTGACGCATCCGGTTCTTGCAGCCGACGAAAAAGAAAAGGTTTCTCTCGTACAGAAGTGGCAGCCGGAGACGACGTATGTCCTGACGATCCAGAACCAGATGACCAACCGTGCGACCATCGACGGCGAAGCCAAGCCGGAGCAGAAGATCGACATGCAGATGGGGATGGAGATCGCCGTGGGCAAGAAGCAGGCCAGCGGCGAGATGCCCGCGACGATCCGCTATACCTTCATGAAGCAGAAGGTAACCGCAAGCGAGACAGTCATAGCCTATGACAGCCGCTCGCCCGCGCAGGACCAGAACCAGGAACTGGCCAAGGCCATCAAGCCGCTGCTGGAGGCCAAGCTTACCGCGACCATCGATGCAGGCGGGAAGTTCAAGGACATCAAGGGGCTGACGGCGTTGTGGGACAAGATGGCACAGGAAAATCCCGAGGCGGCAGGCATGGCTGCGGCGATGAAGCAGAGCCTCAATGACGAGGCGATTGCCAAGATGATCAACCAGCAGGCGAGCATTCTGCCTCAAAAGCCGGTTGGCATTGGCGACAGCTATGAGGGCAAGTACGCCATGCAGGTGCCGCTGCTGGAAGAGATGAGCATCGAATACCAAGGCAAGGTCAAGGACATCCAGAAGAAGGACGGCGACACCATCGTTACGCTCGACTGCACCAGCTTGCTGGTGAAGAAGGAGCCCACCTCCGTGCCGGCCACCGTTGGATTCGAGAGAATCAACAGCATGAACATCGAACAGAAGGGCCAGATGAAGTTCAGCCTGCTGCACGGACAGTTCATGGAGATGGACACGCAGCAGACGATGGCCATGTCGCTGGTGGGAAAGAATGAGCAGAAGGTCGAACTGTCACAGCAGGGCAATGTTCTGGCGAAGCTGGAGATTAAGGGCGCTGGACAATAAACTACGACCTCTTCATTTTTGGCAGATGATCTGACCACGGGGGAGCCAGGACGCCGCTCCTCCGGGGCTCTGCCCCAGACCCCGGCATTTATTGCTCCTGGGCCAACGGCATGTAGTTTATGCAACTGGTAATAGTCGGTGCAATGATAGTCCTGATGCGGTGCTCTGGCCATCTAATATCCTCCGCAATGGTTCATCGATCTGTGGCTGCTTGCCGGCGGCCATAGGCGCTAAATGCTGGGGGCTTGGGGGCAAGGCCCCCAAAGGCATAGCGAGCCCTCTCGCTGGCTGCCGTTCGTGAATGTGATTAGGACATGTTCGAAAACGTCTGGACATTCTTCGATTCGTTCATCCGTGCCTTTGTGCCGTTGTTTGTGGCTGTCGACGCTTTCGGCCTGCTGCCGATCTACGTTGGCCTGACGGGCGACCTGGACTCGGCGCAGCGGCGCAAGGTCCTGCGCGAGTCGATCATCACAGCCTTGCTGATCTGCATCGGCTTCATCTTCTTCGGCCAGGTGCTCTTCAGCTTCATGGGGATCACTTCGGAGGACTTCAAGATTGCCGGCGGGCTGCTGCTGTTCGTGCTGTCGACCCTGGATATCATCAGCGGCATCCAGGTCAGCCGGCGCGTGCTGGGCAGCGTGGGGGCTGTGCCGCTGGGCACGCCGTTGATCGCCGGCCCGGCTGTGCTGACCACATCGGTGATCCTTGTCGGTTCTTTTGGCCTGGTGCAGACGGTGCTCTCGCTGATCGCAAACATCGCGCTGGCCTGGGCGGTGCTAAGCGCCAGCACCTTGTTCACGCGCCTGCTGGGCTCGGCGGGCTCGAGGGCCTTGTCGAAGGTCTCCAACCTGATCCTGGCAGCCTTCGCCGTGATGATGATTAGACAAGGCGTGATGACGATGATCGGCCAGGCGAGGTAGGACGAAAGGCTACAGGCTACAGGAACGGCAACGACAACGGCAACAGAAGGCTCCGGGCTTCGGGCCTCGGACTCCGGGAACAGCAACGACAACGGCAACAGAAGGCTCCGGGCTTCGGGCTTCGGACTCCGGGAACAGCAACGACAACGGCAACGGCAACGACACGACTACGACCAATTTCGGACGTTTCGGCTTGCGACCTTCGGCGAGGCAACGACAACAACCATGATCGACCCTAATTACATGAGCGGACACAATAAAGAGCGACAGCGCCGCGCCGGGAGCCCGGAGCCGGAAGCCTGGAGCCTGTCGTCATCAGTCTGATCTGACGACGACCCGCTGAACGCCGGGCACGCCGTCGAGCCAGTTGAGCTTGGTCGGACGGGATCTCGACACAATGCAGACGTGGATGGCGAGGACTTCTTTGTGGGCCTCCTCGTCGCGCGTGTACTCGGCGTCGATCACGCGCAGGCCTTGATCCTGAAGTATCTGGCGGATGCGGGCGAGGTTGTCCTCGCCACTGGCCTGCATGGTGACGGTGATCGTCTTATACCAATTGGCAGGAACCAGCCCGTCCATTCGCGACAGCACCAGCAGTGCGAACAGCGTCAGGCCGGTTGCGGCTATGGCCACTGCATACATTCCGAATCCGCACGCCAGGCCCAGTGCCGCGGTACACCACAGGCTGGCAGCCGTCGTCATTCCCCGAATGCTCACGCCGTAGCGGACGATTGCGCCTGCGCCCAGAAAGCCGATGCCGCCCATGATGCCATAGGCCACGCGGGCTGGGTCGATGCGAATGGCGGAGTTGACTCCGGCGTTGCCGAAGACCTTCTCGAAGTTCAGGCTGACCACCATCGCCAGCGCCGAGCCCAAGGCCACCAGGTATTGCGTGCGAAAGCCGGCGCTGCGCCCATGATGCTCGCGCTCCAGCCCGATCAATGCACCAAGCAGACTGGCCAGCGCCAGCCGCAGACAAGCCTGGACTTCCCATGATTGCAGGAGTTCGTCCATATCATCCACTCAATTCAGGACAGGTTGTAGATTCATCGA
>CAYQJH010000099.1:0-13016 GCA_964417755.1 uncultured Planctomycetaceae bacterium | reverse complement strand
CGAAGGCTGTCTGCGGCAGGTTCAGCGTGTCCTTATAGTTGCTCTTAGCATTGTCAGCCATTTGCGAATTTCCTCTCGCACGCGAGGTGCGAACGAACAAAAACAGCCCCGAAGCAGTTTCACCTGGCCTCGAGGCTGGGGATGTCCCAAATCAAGCTGCCCCAAGGCACGCTCACAAGGCGATGGTAGACAGGCAGACAGAGCAGCCTTTCCAGGCTGCGGCACGGTGAACCCGCATAGCCCGCACCGCCACTCTCAGCCAATGATGCCTGCGCGGACGAGGCCGGCGGCTCTTCGAACCGTCAACACGCTCAGCCAACCGCCCGCCACAAAGAGGGCATAATTGTTCTGATTCGTCCGCATAGATTCCTTATTCCACGTGCCGGAAGGCAGATGGAGAATTATACCGGCCTGCCTGTTGGCGTCAATTCATTTGAACCCCATCTCAGGCCTTTCAGTTCTCGTGGCATGGCCATCTTGGCCATGCGTCCCAGGGGCATCTTGCCCCTGGTGATCGCTAAAAAGCAGGGCCGAGACGGCCCTGCGACACATGGGCGAGACGCCCATGCTACGTTCATCGCCGAAGATTATCTGCCCAATACTCCTTTTGCGCCTTTGGATGTGACCGTTATCTGCGCACGAAACGGGCCAAAGTAGTCTTATATAAAGAATTGGTGCCGTGGGAGCGAAGCCGGTGCATGGTTTGCCGGTGCCGCGGTCTTCCGCTGCCGCGGTTTGCCGGTGCCGTGGTTTGCGGAGCGAAGCGGAGCAACCACGCCCCGCGAACAACGTGGTTGTTTCGTCCCTTCGGGACTTGGCGAACCACGAACCACGGCACCCACCCGCTGTTGCCGTTGCCGCTGTCGTGGCCGTTGTCGTTCCGGAAGCCCCCGAGCCGGGAGTCCGAAGCCCGTTGTTGTTGCCGTTGCCGTTCCTGGAGCCTGAAGCCTGTTGTTGCGTTGTTGTCGTGGTCGTTGTAGTTCCGGAAGCCCGGAGCCCGAAGTCCGGAGCCGGTCGTTGCCGTTGCCGTTCCTGGAGCCTGAAGCCTTTCGCCTCAGGCCATTCGCCGGCGCAGGTATGCGCCTATGCCGCCGGCGGCTGAGAGAATCGTCAGCAGCGTCAATGGCTCAGGCACCACTTCACGTTTCCGGCCGGGATAGCGCGGCTCGTCCAGGCTGGTTCCGTACTGGAAGTACACGTTTGAGATCGAATCGACGTTGAAGCCGCCTGGCAGGTCGCCCAAAGTGAACACCACGGCGTTACTAATCAACGGGTCCTTTCCGGTGACAGGCTGGTTGCCCGTTGTTGGATCGTCGCCCGCGCTGACGATGCCATAGTTCAGGCCGTTGGGGCTGGCCGGTGAATCCAGGTCAGCGCCAGGGAAGCGGTCGGCGGGGCCAAACAGGTCCACGCCGGTTGAGCTGATGCCCTGCCGCCCTACTCCCGAAGGAGTCGATAGTCCGGCACCGTACGCCCATTCTCCGCCGACGACGCCGCCCGGATCGCTGCCGCCGAACAAGACGGTGCTGCCGGGGGCAAGGACGGCGCTGGTCCGGCTCAAAGTAGGATTGCCCGGCAGGTCGAAGAAGACCGCGGTGAGCACGTCCACCGGAACCAGCACGTCCGAATTTGAGGTGTTGGTCAGAGTAACCTTGAGCGTGCTTCCGATAGATTCAAAGACGGCCCGCGCGCCGCCGGAGTTGCCATCGAACGTCACGGAAGTAGCCCCGGCTGAGCCCGCCAGCAAGAGTGTGGCTAGAACGCTTAGAACAAGACGATTACGGAAGATCATAGTGCTGCCTCTCTTTCTTGCGGCAATCCAGACCTCTCGCATCGCCGCGCAAAAACAAAAGCAGCGTTCCGCTCCGAGCCTCCGTTCCAAGGGGACCTTCCCTCACTGGGAAGGTATGCGATCTCTCCATAGATAAACATAAACGATTTTTGTTATCTGTCAAGATGCGCAATGTCTTCAAGATACCTCGGCGCGTTGCGTATGTTGTTTGCGGCCGGTAACATATTCACCGTTATCAAGTGCAGCCAACATGAGAAAAGGAGACTTCGATGTTTGATCGTTGCTCGCGGCGATTTCATGCGGTCCGGATCATTGCGGCGCTTGCGGTCTTGGGCATTGTCTGGGCGGGCATTGCGCCGGCGCAGCAGCCCAGCCAGCCCAAGAACGTCATCCTGCTCATCGGCGACGGCATGGGCGTCGGGCAGATCGAGGCTGCGGGTATATTCGCCCACGGTAAGACAGGCAGCCTGTTCATGGAAAGCCTCCCGTTCTCGGCACAGGTGGTTACCTGCCCGGCATACAGCGTAAGTCCAGGCGCGTCGGCAACCCAGCCGGCGCCGGTGACCGACTCAGCCGCCGCCGCCACCGCCCTTGCGACCGGACAGAAGGTCTCCAACAGCGTGCTGAGCCTGGCCATTCCGGGCGATGGCAAGCCGCTGACCAGCGTGCTGGAGCAGTTCGCAGCCAAGGGCAAGAGCACCGGCCTGGTGACGAGTTCTTACCTGCTGGACGCCACGCCGGCAGCCTTCGCCGCGCACGTAAAGGAACGCACCATGGCCCAGGAGATCGCAGCCGACTTCCTGCGCCTGCGCCCCAACGTGCTGCTTGGCGGCGGCCACAAGGATGCGCTCAAGGCTGACAAGGCAGCCGAGGCCGGCTTCCTGGTAGCGAAGGATCGCGAGGAGCTGGCAGCCTTGGAGGTGCCCGCGGACGGCCATGTGCTGGGCCTCTTCAGCGTCGGGCCGATGTGCTTCGAGTACGACTACCAGACCAAGGCCCGGCGGGACTACGATCGCTACCCACACCTGGACGAGATGGCCCTGTGGGCCCTTGCGCAACTGTCGAAGAACCCCAAGGGGTTCTTCGTGATGATCGAGAGCGGCTGCATCGACAAGGCCTGCCATTCCAGCATGCTGCCGCAGGCCATCGGAGAGACCCTCGAGTTCGACAAGACCATCAAGTTGGTCGTGGACTGGGCGGCCGGCCGCGACGACACGCTTATCATCGTGGTGGCCGACCACGAAACCGGCGGCCTGAAGGTCCTGGGCAACAACGGCCAGGGCGAGTTGCCTGAGGTCGCCTGGGGCAGGCCGGAGAAGAACCAGGATCACAGCGGCGCAAACGTCAGGGCATTCGCCAAGGGCCCCGGCAGCCAGGCAGTTGAGGGCACTCTGGACAACACCGACATCTTCCGGATTATGACGGGCACGTTCACAGGCCCCACCAAATACCAGCCCAAGATCGCAACCGAGCCCGCGACCGCGGCGACAACGATGCCCGCCACAATGCGAGCCACCGCGCCAGCCATACGCGAGCCGGCGATGACCAATTAGCGATGCTCTTTCATCGCAAGGATGAACATGGCATAATCTGGACAACAGGCTGCTTCTGACCGTTGCGTAACAATTACTGCGGCTGCGGCGGATTATTGGAGTATTAATGCCGGAATTGGAATTTCACGGGGCTGCGCAGGAAGTGACCGGCTCTATGCACCTGCTGCACCTGGACGACGGGCCGGTGGCGCTGGACTGCGGGCTGTTCCAGGGCAAGCGAGGATCATCGCGCGAGAAGAACCTCGCCTTCCCCCTGCCGCCGACGCAGATCAAGAGCCTCCTGCTGAGCCATGCCCACATGGATCACAGCGGGAACATTCCCGGCCTGGTGCGCAACGGCTTTGCCGGCGCAATCTATGCCACGCCGCCGACGTGCGACCTCTGCGACGTGATGCTGGCTGACTCGGCCAAGATACAGGAGGAAGACGCCAGGTTCTGGAATGACAAGCGGGCTGCAAGCCCCGACGACTACATCGAGCCGCTCTACACCATCCAGGACGCCCGCGCGTCGCACAAGTATTTCCACGGCGTGCCGTATGCGCAGCGGTTCAATTTCAGCCCCGGCTGCACGGCCCAGTTCATCGAGGCTGGGCACATCCTGGGCTCGGCCTGCACGCTGATCGAGATGAGCAATGGCCGGCGGCCTATCCGCCTGCTGTACACCGGAGACCTGGGGCGATTCGACCTGCCGATCCTGAACGATCCGCAAGAACCGCTGCCGCAGGCCGACTACCTGATTACCGAAAGCACCTACGCCAATCGCCGCCATGACGATTCAGCCGACATGAAAGACCGGCTGATTTCGATCATCAACCAGACGCGGGAGGTCGGCGGCAAGGTCATCATCCCGGCCTTCAGCGTCGGGCGGACGCAGACCATTGTCTACTACCTCTCGCAGGCGATTGCCGAGGGCAAGCTCGAGCCGCTGCCGATCTTCGTGGACTCGCCGCTGTCGTTCAACGCCACGGAGATTTTCAAGAAGCATCCTGAGTGTTTCGACCCCGAGGCCAGCGCTTTTCTTGCTTCGCGCGGCAGCTTGTTCACGTTTGCCACGATGCATTACATCGCAGACGTCTCGGAGTCCAAGGCCCTCAATGACCGCAAGGACCCGTGCGTGATTATTGCCTCCAGCGGGATGTGCGAGGCTGGGCGCATCCTGCACCACCTCAAGAACAACATCGAGAACGAGGCCAACACGGTCGTCATCGTAGGCTTCCAGGCCCAGCACACGTTGGGGCGGCGGATCGTCGAGCGGCGGGCAGAGGTGAAGATCTACGGGCGGATGTACAAGCTGCTCTGCCGCGTCGAGGTGCTTAACGGCCTGTCAGCCCATGCCGACGCCGCGGACTTCACGCGGATTCTGGCGCCGCTGGCGAAGAATCTCAAGGCCGCCTTCGTGGTCCACGGCGAAGGCAGCCAGCCGCTTGCCCTTCAGGAGATCCTCCAAAAGGCCGGCTGCAAGGATGTGTACATCCCGGCCCCAGGAGAACGCTTCCGGCTGGAGTAGGTTAGCGCGGAAAGTGTGTAGCCAGAAACTGAGCCGGCGTTTGAATGGCCATATCTGCATCGGGGAAATCATCACCATTTCGCGTGATGAGGATGTCTGCACCAGCACGGATGGCGATGAAGACCTGTATCGCATCCTCGAAGTCATCCATTGCGGAATCAATAGCGTGATCGATTATTCGCGCATCGAGCGGCACCAGGCCGAAGATATCCTGCAAGACGCTTAAGGCTTTGCGGGCGGCCTTGGGGCTGGCCTCGCGACGCAGCAGATAAGACAAGTTAGCGATGCTCAAGGTCGAGATGAATCCACGGACCTGCCCCCTCTCCGCCAGCGTCCATACCTCTGCCGAATCAGAGTAAAATGGCTCGCGCCGTGCCAGCACGTCCAGCAGCACGCTAGTGTCGAGGAAAACGTTCACTTCGTCACTGCG
Organism: uncultured Planctomycetaceae bacterium; assembly: GCA_964417755.1. GTDB lineage: Bacteria > Planctomycetota > Phycisphaerae > SM23-33 > SM23-33 > CAYQJH01. The sequence continues at coordinate 7,734 of CAYQJH010000099.1, read as the reverse complement.
TGCTTGGCTGCCAGCGATTCGCTCAGCAGCGCCTTGTAGTTCTTGCCCTTGGGCAGCGTCACGATGCCGCTAAGCTTGCGCGTCAATGGACCAACATCGCCAGGCCTGACTCGACGGTTGGCCATCGACTGCACGAACTGGCTGAACATAGTCGACACACTCGTGTTGTTGGCTTCGGCGATCTCCTTGGCAATCTCGATAACGTTTTCGTCAATACTCAGGGTCAATTTGGTCATGCCTCTGCCCTCAATACGTATTAGATACACTTCATTATACGTACTGTAGAAACGAAAGCAAGTGCGCTCTTGCCGTTCGTCGTCCCTTCGAGATTCTGCAGTTCCTTGTTGGATATTCGATATTCTCTGTTCCTTCTTCAACTTGCATCTGCTTGCCCGCGTGCCTAATCTTTGAACAAAGGAGAAGTCATGGTGACGGGTGCAGTTGTGAACGTTGATCCAAAGCCGAAGCTCTCGTGGTTGGTCGTCCGCCTGCAGGCGTTGCGGGCGTTCAGCCTGCCGGTTTCGGTTCTGCCGGTGGTGGCAGCGGTGGCGGCGGCTGTGCCGTTTTCAAGATGGAACTGGCCGGTGCTGATAGCTTCATCCCTGGGCGCGGGCCTGCTGCACCTGACGGGAAACCTCCTGAACGATTACTTCGACTTCCGCAGCGGGGTGGATCATCGCGAAGAGGGCGACGAGAATCGCCCCGGGCGGCAGCTGGTCAAGGGCCAGCTCCGACCCAGGGACATTCTCGCCGAGGCAATGCTGTGCCTGCTGCTGGCGGGCGTGCTGACGGTATATCTCATCTGGCAGTGCGGGGCGGAACTCCTGTGGTTTGGCCTGGCAGCTGGCGTCAGTCTGTACATTTATACGGGCCCGCCGCTGGCTTTGAAGTACCACGCACTTGGCGAGGTGCTGATCTTCCTGACCTTCGGCCCGATCCTGCTGCTTGGGGCAGCCTACGCCCAGACGCATCAGCTTGAGCTTTCCGCCCTGCTGGTATCGCTGCCGGTGGGCCTGGCGACGACGGCTATCCTTGTCGGCAACAACGTGCGTGATCGCGACGAGGACCGCTCTGCGGGAATCAAAACGCTCTCGCGAGTCATTGGGCACAACGGCCTGCGCGTGCTGTACGTGACGCTGGTGATACTGTCCGTCATCGTCTTGGCGGCGATGGCGGCTGTCGGCGCGGCCCCGCGCTTCCTGCTGGCAAGCCCCCTGCTGCTAGTGCTGATATTGCGGCCATTGAAGGCGGTGATCAAAGACCAGCGCCTAAGCGACATCGATGCCCAGACCGCGCGATTCGAGACGATCCTCCTGGCCATGATTATCGTGGTATTTGCGATGCGATAGGACTGCGTTTATGGCATATCCATCCCCCGGCTTCCTCCGGGGGCTGGAACGTCCTTTTCCCCCGCACCCCAAACGACCACGACGAACCGCAGAATATCCAACAATAGAACAGCAGAATATCGAAGTGAAAACGGCCGTGTCTTTTACTTCGATATTCTGAGTTCCTTGTTCGATATTCGATATTCGCCTCTTCGCCGTTCCGGTCTTCCGGTATCTTTCACCACATCAAGTCGCGAAGTTTGAATTCGACGCTGGTATTGCCGTTGAAGGTATTGAGGGTCGGCTCGCCTGCGATGTCCACGCGCGTGATGCCGGCAAGCTGATCGGCCAGATCGCCCATGCCGAAGCCCACCGCCCGCATCGATATGCCATCCTGGCGTAAAAACATGCTGACAGCCTGGCCGGTCTTGCCCATCCGCTTTGGCGGCGTGAGGATTTCGCAATTCCGAACAGCCAGCAGCGGAGGCGGGTTGCCTTGCCCAAACGGGGCCAGTTGTTCCAAGGTCTCCACAACGCCGTGATTGCTGATGGCTGGAAAATTCGTCTCGGCGTCGATCTCCAAGACCGGCGTTACCTGCTCCTGCTGGATGTTGGCAGCGGCGTATTCGAGCATGGCTGCGCGGAAGGTGTCGATCTTGGCTGGCTCGATCCGCACGCCGCCTGCCATCGCGTGCCCGCCGAAGGATACCAGGTGATCTCGGCAGGCTTCGAAGGCGCGACAGATGTGGAAGCCGCGAATGCTCCTGGCTGAGCCATGGCCGACGCCGTCGCCATTGAGGCTGATAAGTACAGCCGGGCGGGCAAACCTCTCGACCAGCCGGCTGGCGACAATGCCGATCACCCCGCCATGCCAGGGCCCAGCCAGCACAATGGCTTTATGCGAGGGGCGGTCCATTCCTTGCGAGACAACCAGTTCGATGGCCTGCTGGGTAATCTCACGCTCGACCTTCTGCCGCTGCGTGTTCTGCTCCGCGAGGTACTGGGCGATCTTTATGCAGCGGTCCTCCCCCGCGTGCGTGAGCATCTCGACAGCCAGGCGGGCGTGGCCCATCCGCCCGCAGGCGTTTATTCGCGGGGCCAACACGTAGCCCACATGATAGGCATCGAGCTTCTCGCCATTCAGGCCGGCCGAATCCAGCAGGGCCCGCAAGCCAACGTGCCGCGTCTGCGGCAGGCCCCGCAGGCCGAACGTCGCCAATATGCGGTTCTCCCCCACCAGCGGCACTACGTCGGCGATAGTGCCCAAGGCCGCCAGGCATGTCGCATTGAGCAGGAAGTCCCGCATCGGCTGATCGACCCTGTTCTGGCCGCAGATTTCCCGTGCTGCCTGCCACGCGAGTTTGAAGGCTACCCCGGCGCCCGAGAGTTCGGCGCACTGCCGTGCAGGCCAGACGCCTGCACCACAATATGGAATGGCCGGATGCACTACGCTATGCACTCTGGGCAATTCAGCCGGTATCGTGTGATGGTCGGTTACGATTACATCCACGCCCGCAGCCGTCGCCGCAGCCAGCGGCGCAGCGGCGCTTATGCCGCAATCAACCGTGATGATGAGCTTGGTGCCCTCGCCGATGATCTTCTCGATGGCCTGGTCATTGACGCCGTAGCCCTCTTCCAGGCGGTGCGGCACGTAGAAGTGGACGTCGGCCTGCACCATCTGAAGACAGCCGTAGAGGATGGCCACGCTGGCGATTCCATCCATGTCATAATCGCCGTAGATGACGATTCGCTCGCGATTGCGGACGGCCGCGGCAATTCTCCTGGCGGCCGAGTCCACGCCCGCCAACGCCAGCGGGTCGGCCAGGTCGGCAAGTTTGGGATTTAGGAAGGATCGCCCAGCCGGCTCATCGCAGATGCCGCGATTGCAGAGAACCTGTGCGACGATCCCGGGCATGCGCAGGGCGGCGGCAAGTTCATCAGCCTTGCTGTGCTTGGGGGCGATCTGCCATTGCCTCTGCCGGCTCGTCCATGCGCACGCCATCGTCACTCCTTTGGAAGCGGGATGATTATACTGCTCTCGTGCGTTTGCAGGAAGCGCCGCAATCCGGTAGCATTACGTTGGTTGATTGGTTAACTGGTTATTGGTCAACCGGCTGAAGCCTGAACCGGATGCCGCCTGGCACGAGGCCAGTCTTGATGCGGCGATAGCACCAGTCAACCAATCAACCAGTTAACGTTGTTATAAAAAGGAAGATCAATCGATGCCGTCCACAGTAACGTTCATTTCGGCACGTCCGAAGGAAATGCGGCCGGAGGCCACGCTGCCTGCCTTGCTGGACCGCATGATGGGCAAGTGGGACCTCAAGAGGCGTTTTGACGGCAAGACCGTCGCCATCAAGATGCACCTGGGCGGCGGCCTGGGTTTCTCGACCATCCATCCGCTGCTGGTTTCCCGAATCGTAAAGGCTGTCAAGGAAGCCGGCGGCAGCCCCTTCATAACGGATGCCCCCGGCGCCGTCTTCGAGGCCAGGCACCGCGGCTATACAGCCGAGACGCTGGGCTGTCCGCTTCAGCCGGTTGCGGGCAATAACAACAAGTACATCTATTCCAAGGAAGTGAATTTCCGCAGCCTCAAGACGGTTGAATTGGCGGGAAATATCGTCGACGCCGATGCGATGATCGTGCTCTCACACGGCAAGGGGCACGGGCATAGCGGCTTTGGGGGGGCGATCAAGAACCTGGCTATGGGCTGCGTGGACGACGATACTCGCGGCAAGATTCATCGGCTGGTCAGCGCGACCTTCGAGTGGGATGCCTCCAAGTGCACCGGGTGCCTGTTGTGCAAAGACAACTGTCCCAATAGCGCCATCAGCTACAAGGACGGCAAGATCGATATCTTCGACCATGCCTGCAAATACTGCATGCACTGCCAGCTGGCCTGCCCGCAGAAGGCTATCACCATCGACCCAAGCGGGTACGTATACTTCCAGAAAGGCATGGCCTTGACGACGCGCGAAGTGCTTCGCACGTTCGAGCCGGGACGGGTACTTTTCGTCACGGCGCTACTTCAGATCACGCCGTTCTGCGACTGCTGGGGCTTTACCACGCCCTCCATCGTGCCGGACATCGGCATTCTCGCCAGCGACGACATCGTGGCCGCCGAGACAGCCTCCTGCGATCTTGTGAAGGCTGAGGATTTTATTGAGGGCTCTTTACCCTCGCCACTGAAGCGCAGCGGCGACGGCCACCTGTTCCAGCAGATTCACGGCAAGGACCCGTATCTCCAGATAGAGGAATGCATCAAGCTGGGGATGGGGCAGAAGCAGTACGAATTGGTCAATGTGGATTAGAACGACTCTTGATGATGGACATATAGCTTGATTGACCTGCTGAACATTCTGGGTCAGGATCGCGCAATAGCACAGTTGCAGCGGGCCATCGCCTGCGGGCGGATGGCCCATGCGTTTCTCTTCACTGGGCCCGATGGGGTCGGAAGGCAGACGACGGCCATCGCCCTGGCCAAGGTGCTGCTTTGCGAAAAGCCCATCATCGTCAAGCGGTCGCAACTTGGCCTGCCCGGCCGGCTGAGCGAACTTGACGATGACTTTCCCATCCGCCGCGCCTGCGGAGTCTGCGGGGACTGCAAGATGATGGCAAGCCTAAGTCATCCGGATTTTCAGCTTGTCTACAAGGAACTGGCCCGCTTTCACGAAGATGCCAGCGTTCGCAGCCGGGTCATGCAGGAACTGGGCATCGACGTGATCGAGAGTTTTCTCCTTCAGCCGGCGGCGCGCTCGCCGTCGCGACAACGGGCCAAGGTGTTCGTCGTCCGCGAGGCGGAGTTGATGAGCGACGCCGCCCAGAACGCCCTGCTCAAGACGCTTGAAGAGCCGCCGCCCGGCGTGGTCATCATCCTGATCGCCGAGCGGGCCGGGCAGATGCTGCCCACCACCGTCAGCCGGTGCAGCCGCGTTGAGTTCGGCGCTCTGCCGCGAGACATGGTGATAGAGAGACTTCAGCAGGCGGGCCTGGAGGCCAGCGAGGCGGGCTTCTGGGCGGCGTTTACCGCCGGCTCGCTGGGCCGGGCGCTGCAGATGGCACAGCAGGAGATGTACCAGGTCAAGCGCGACCTCGTGAGCAGCCTGGCAAGCCTCGGCGGCGGCGCGGATGCCGAGCTTGGCGAGCAATTGGTCAAAACTACCGACAAGCTCGCCGAGCAGGCAGTAAAGGCGGCCAAGCAGGCAACAGGCGCTGAATTGTCCAAGAACCTCGCCAGCCGGCAGGCCGCCGGCGCGATGATTGAGCTGATCGCCTCGGCGTACCTTGACGCCCTGCATATTCGCTGCGGCCTGGACGCTTCGCCGGGCGGCAGCGGCATCGTCCACGTCGACCAGGTCCAGGAAATCCGCCAACTGGCCAACAAGTTCAGCCATCGCCAACTGGCTGAGATCATCGAGCAGCTAAGCGAGTTCGAGCAGTTGCTCTGGCGAAACGTCAACCCCAAGATCGTATGGGATAACGTGGTCATCACATGCTCGACGGCGGCGACGCTGGGGATACAGGGGGGATGATGCACATGGTCTTCAGCCGCGGCCTGGCGCGGCCGTTATTGCGGATTTCGGAATGCGGATTGCGGATTTTCAATAGCCTTACTTTGGTTTGAATTTGCGGTCCCTGTCAAGACGAGTGCTTTCAGCGATATCAGCCGATCCTGTTAAGAAAAATCCGCATTCCGAAATCCGCAATGGCAGGGCCGAGGCATGAGAAAGAGAGAATGAACAATTGATTCGCCTGCGTCTCCACAGCCGGCCGGTTGTCCCGAATCCATCACTGGACAATGTGCTTGCAGCCTTGGATGACCTCGGCGCCGAGACCAATACCTTCGTCGTCCTGGAGGACACGGTCGGCGCTGATGTTTATCTTCAGGCCGGCCTTGCCGAGCGAGGCCTGGACAACTTCGTGATGGAACTTCACGATCATACCGGTCGGCACTTCCGCTTCGACAATGCTTCGCGCCAGAAGGTCAAGGACATCTTCCGCTGGTACTACCTGGCCGATGAAAGCTATCGCACAGCCGTCGGGTGGAAAGAGGAATTCACCGGGCCGCAAAGCCTGCTGCGCCCCAAATGGCTGATCCGCATCATCATCTTCATCATCGTCGCGTCGTTATTCCTGTACATGCTTTTGACGCGATGGCTGTAGCCGGCGCGGGAAGAAAACCCCTTGCGTTAGCGACGGGAGCGTCCCGGACGGATGCAAGACTATTCACGTCTCTCATGGGTCATTGCTTCAGCGGTGCGTTGCTGCTACCTTGTTGGCAACATGAAACACTTTATTCGTTCGCTGTCATACCTCAAGCCCTACAAGGGGCGGCTGACCCTTGCGGTGATCTGCGTGATTATCATTGCCGGCCTGTGGGGCGGCGGCCTGGGCCTGATGCTGCCCGGCTCGAAGATCCTGCTGAGCGATGAGGGCCTTCACGGCTGGGCTTACCAGAGCATGGTCAATGACAAGCTCAAGGCCTCCGTCATCCGGCGAGACGCCCCCTCGGGCCTGAGCGTGGATGGCCAGCCGCTGCTGAAGGTGCTAGACGTCGTCCATGTTCGTGCCGACGGCCCTGCCAAGGAAGCAGGCCTGCACAACAACCAATGGATCGTCGGCTTGAAGGAAGGTTCCTCCACGCACGTTATCCCGGCTGACGAATTGCTGCCCATTCTCGCCTCTGCGCAAGAGGGCCAATCGCTGAGCCTGGCAGTTTATGATCCGCGCAGCTCGAAGCAGCTAGTCATCGCGCCGCAGTTTGGCCCGCTCGGCTACCAGGCTAAAGCGCTTGGCTACGTGGCTGCGATAGTGCCCCGGCCTCAGTCGCCGCAGGACAACTTCCGTCTGTTTGTCTACCTGCTGGTCCTGGCCTTGCTCATCACGCTGCTGCGGGCGCTGTTCAGCTTCATCCAGGAATACGCCGTCGGCACGGCCATCTGGCAAGGCGTGATGGACATGCGCTGCCAGAACTACAACATCGTGCTGCATCTGCCGACGACGTTCTTCAGCGAAAAAGGCGTCAGCGACGCCACCAGCCGGTTCATCCAGGACACTAACGAACTTGCCCGCGGGCAGAACACGCTGCTGGGCAAGACGCTCGTCGAGCCGGCAAAGGCCGTCGCCACCATGATCCTGGCCCTGAGTTGTTCCTGGCAGTTGACGTTGGCGGTGCTGTCTCGTAAACGAGTCGCCTGTCATCGTCCAGGTGGCGGAATTGGTAGAAGCACTAGCTTCAGGTGCTGGCGCTCGCAAGGGCGTGGGGGTTCGAGTCCCTTCCTGGGCACCAGCGAATCGATGCGATGATCTCCGCGTGATCCGGGCGGACCACGAATCCTGTGACGAGGCCGAACATGCGCATCGAGCTGCACGAGGGCGACCTGCCGGCCGACCTCGTCCTTGGGGA
>CAYQJH010000098.1:0-13265 GCA_964417755.1 uncultured Planctomycetaceae bacterium | reverse complement strand
AGAAGCTCGCCCAGGGCCTGGAGATATTGGTCAAGTTCGCCAAACAGGCCTGACCACAAGACACGAAGCCACGAAGAAAGGCAGGAAGTCTTCAGGTAGTTATCTCGCGGCATTCACGTCTTGTCATCGGCCAGGATGATCGGTCCTCTGTTGCGACTACCTCAAAATGCGGGCCGACACCGTGCCAAGCGACGTAAGTCGGGCATTGCTTGAAGGTTGTGTCTTGGTGTCTTTGTGGTTAATGTCTTTGGAGAAACAGTGAGTCAGTCACAGCCTCGCGTTACGGTTATCGGCGGCGGGATGATTACGGGCTTTCAGCTTCTGCCCACCATCTATTACATGCAGCGGCAAGGCCTGCTGGGCGACATTCACATCTGCGCGCTGAATTCGCCGCCACTTGCGGCACTTCAGAACGATTCGACGCTGGTCAAAGGCTTCCCTGGCCAAGGCTTCACCCCGCACCCGGATCCAGCCAAGGTCTCGGCCAAAGATGTCTTCCCCAATCTTTATAAGGAAGTGCTGGTCTCCGCGCCCAAGGGCTCAATTGCGGTGGTGGCTGTGCCCGACCAGTTCCATTACGACGCAGTGATGGCGGCCTTAGATGCCGAGCAGCACGTCTGCGTCGTCAAGCCGCTGGTGCTCACCCACAAACAGGCCGAGGAGATCGGACGCAAGGCTCAGCAGCGCGGCCTGCTGGTCGCGGTGGAATATCACAAGCGATTCGACCATCGCAGCCTGATGGCGCGGCGGGCGTATCGCAGCGGGCGGTTCGGCCAGTTCCGCCTGGGCCAGGCCCACCTGCACGAGTGCTGGTACTACCGCAACTCGAATTTCCAGAACTGGTGCACCTGCGAGAACAGCGACATGTTCACGTACATCGGCTGCCACTACGTGGACTTGGTGGCGTTCGTCACCGGCCTGAAGCCGACCTCGGTCAGCGTGTACGGCCTGAAGGACAAATACCCCAATGGCCGGGAAGGCTACCTATGGACCGACGCGCGAGTGGTATGGGAAAACGGGGCGTGCCTGAGCATCGCCAATGCGCTGGGCTATCCCGACGCCGGCGCCGGCGGCAACAGCCAGGGCATTACGCTGTGGGGCGCGGGCGACAAGGATGGCACGCTTATTTTCCATAGCGATCAATATCGCGGGCTGAAGTACAGCTACACGGCCCCCAGCGGCGACCCCGGCGATACCCAGTACACCGAGCCGAACCCCGATTACTTCCAGTTGCTCGACCAAGGAGGGGCGTGCCTTACGCCTGTTGGCTACGGCCATCGCAGCGTGGAGCACATTCTAAATGCCGGTCGCGAGGTCTCGCAGATCGGCGATCTGGCCAAGCGACAGGCCTGGCTAAAGAAGGTCGACGAAGAGGGCATCCTGGCCACGCCGCTCAATAGCAGCTACAACGAACTTGTGATAGAAGCCGGCCGCAAGAGCATTCTCTCCGGCGGGCGCGAGGTACAGATCAGTTACAACCCGCCCGGAGTGGACTTCAAGAAGTACTGAGTTGTGTCGCGGGCGAGACGCCTGCGTGTGGCGAGGACATCTTGTCCTCGCTTTTCCGGAAGGGTGCCGTGGTTTGCGGAGAGAAAGCAACCACGCCCTGCGAAAAAGCGTGATTGCTTCGTCCCTTCGGGACTTCGCAAACCATGGCACCGATCAGTAGTTCATAGAGCACTAATCGGGTTCCGCCTGCGTGCTGGAAGGTGAAGTCTGGCTGCTTGGTGCCAGCAGGCGTTGCAGGTCGGCCTTCAGCCGCTCGTCGTTGGTGAGGGCAAGAGCCTTCTGGTAGTACGGCCGGGCCTCATCTGTCTGCCCATTTGATTCAAGAGCCAGTGCCAGGTTGACATTGGCCTCGTCGCTCTGCGGCGAGAGGGCAAGCGCCTGGCGGAAGCTCTCGATGGCTTCAACCTTTCGGCAGGCCTTGCTAAGGGCGATCCCCAGTTCCCGATAGCACTGCTCCGTCGGCAGTATCTCATTGGATTCTTTGAACAGGGCGATGGCCCTTGGCAGATTGTCCTTGGACGCATAAGCCAGGCCCAGGCGATACCGGGCAACCGCCGAGCGCGGAGCGAGGCGGATGGCTTCATTAAAGCACCGGATGGCTTCATCGGTCTTGCCAAACATGCCTTGGGTGATTCCAAGTTGAACATAGCACTTGGCCGTCTCCTTGATTCTGTTGGCGCGTATATATTGCGAGATGGCTGAGGGCAAATCGCTGCGGGCCTCGTAAGCCAGGCCAAGTTGATACATGGCCTCCACGTTCTCGGGGGCGGCCTCGATGCTCTTGATGAAATGCACAATAGCCTTTGCCGGCTGGCCCTGCTGCATCAGCAGCGTGCCCATGTTCATGTTGGCGTGCTCGTGGGTTTGGTCAATATCCAGGGCCTTCTGGAACCACTGCCTGGCTGTCTCTTCCTGGCCCATTCTCAGATATGCATAGCCGATGTTGCTGAGCTGGTTGGTCCAATCGCTGTGCCGCTCGATGGCCCGCTCGTTGCAGCGGAGAGACTCCTCCCACTGCTGCTTGTCAAGGCAGGCTGCGCCCAGCGAGGCCCACGCCTCAGCGTATTCGTCATCAATATCCAATGCCTTCTTGTATTGCTCGATGGCCTCATCCGTCCGGTCATATTGGCGAAGTGATTGGCCCAGGAGCGTAAGGGCGCGCGGGTTTCGGTCATTGACGGCCACCACGCTTTGCCACATTCGTAGCGGGTCGCCGTAGAGGCTGTTGCGGGAGATCGTCGTCGCGCCGAGAAGCACAACTGCCGCAATGCCGCCCATCGCGAAGTATTCCAGGAATCGCTCAGCCGGCACGCCGCGGCGATGCGCCAACTTTGACGCGAGAATCAAACCGCCAACTACCGCAACGGCGGCGATGGCGGCAAGCGACAGATATAGCCTGTGCTCGAACGCTGCATCGCGAATGGGCATGAAGCTCGACGTCGGCGCGAGGATCAGGAAGAACCACGCGCCAGCCAGGCCGACGGCCGGCCGGCGGACAAGCGCCCAAACCGTGCCCAGCAGCAGCACCAGCACGATTGCCCAGGGGATAGCGATAGCGGCCAGGCTGTCCGCCCGCGGCCAGGCCAGGTCGAGGCAGAGACGAACCGGCAGCACGGAGATAAAGAGATAGTGCAGGATGACGCCGCCTTGCGTGCGGAGATATTCCTGCCAGGTGAAATTGTTCGTCTCGAAGCCGGCCGATGTGCCAGCCGGCACGCTTAGCACGATGCCAGCCAGTATGCCCAGGCTCCCCAGCAGGCCAAGGTACATCGGCCAGGACCGCCCGATTGCCTGCCTGAAGGATCGGCTCAGCAGCACCCGGTCAAATAGCAGCATCATAAGTGGCGCGGTAACCATGACCTGCTTGCTGCACATGCCCAGACAACTTGCCGCCACCGCTGCCGCCTGCCACCACCTGCGCCGCGGCTGGGACGATTCGATGCTCCGCAGGCCGCAATAGATGACCAGCAGGTAGAACAGGCCCATCATCGACTCGGATCGCTGGATGATGTAGGTGACCGACTGCGCCTGCACCGGATGCAGCGCCCAGATGGCGGCGGCCGTCAGAGCAAGCGGCCTGGCCCACTGCGGGCTGACGTGCCTTGCCAGGCGTGGCGTGAGCAGCGCGCGGCGCAGCAGGTCCATCAGCACCAGGGCCGCCATTGCGTGAATCACCAGGTTCGCCAGGTGATAGCCCCAGGGATTGCTGCCGACAAGGATGTAGTTGATGGCAAAGGTGAAATTTACGAGCGGCCGCTGCTGGAGGAAGAGCGCTCGCCAGTCCTCCGTGATCGGCCAGGACTTGCGGACCGGGCTTGAGTTCTGGACGAAGGTGTGGATGTCGTCCAGCATGAACTGCCCGCGAAAGCTGTTGTAATAGGTAACGCCGATGGCCAGCAGCAGGACGATCCACGACCACTTCATCCATGACGGCATGCCGACGACGCAGGTGGCCGAGGCTGACGTATTTGCCTGCTTGGATGCAGATTGAAAGAATTGGCCGGCATCGTCATTGCCGGCATTATCGGGTAGCTGTTCCTGAATCTGCGATTGTTCGTGGGTCATGGATATCTTGGATTGATTCTACCGGCCGCGAAATGACGTGCAAAGGCAATTGAACGATCCGGCGGCAGCGCAGCCAGCAAGTCATAGCATTACAGCAACTCGGCTGCTTTGTGTGTCGCGGGCAAGATGCCCGCGACACGTGTTTGCGCTTTGCTGCTAATTCCGACCTCATAATGCTACAATGCTCGGCCATGAGCAATCGCTTACCTTTTGATAAGCCCCCGCGGCGCAATGGGCCGCCTGCGCCTCTGCCGCCTGAGGTGCCTCCATGCGAGCCCAAGATCATTCCGCCATCTGAAGGCAGCGCCGGCCGAGATGCCGCGGGGAAGGATGTTACTGAACAATTCACCCCGGCCGGCGGCAATGTATCAGCCGGCGGCAGTACTCCATCTGGCGGCATCGATCCGCGCGTGCCGACGGGGCCGCCGCCGATGTCTATCACCGCCTTGCTGACGCGGATAAAGTTCGCCCTGACGCGTGCGTTTCCTCAGCGGCTGGCGGTGGTGGGGGAGATCAGCAATCTCAAGGTTCATTCTTCCGGGCATCTCTACTTTCGCCTCAAGGATGCCGGCGCTGCGATTGACGCTGCCATGTTCCGCGCATCTGCGTCAAAACTGAAATTTCGCCCAGCCGACGGCATGGAGATTATCGCCGAAGGCCGGGTGGACGTGTACGACGTGCGCGGCCAGCTGCAATTCTACGTCGAGTGCATGACGCCCAAAGGCGCGGGCGCCCTGGAACTGGCCTATCGCCAACTATGCCAAAAGCTCCAGGCCGCCGGCCTGTTCGATCCGGCGCACAAGGTTCCCATCCCGCGAATCCCGCGCGCGATCGGCCTGGTGACAAGCCCCACGGGCGCAGCCATTCGCGATATCCGCCGCACGCTTGCCCGCCGCTGGCCGGCGGCGCGCGTCTACCTTGTGCCCGCACTGGTGCAGGGCGAAGGAGCAGCCGCCAGCATCGCGCGGGCCATCGCGATGCTTGACGCACAGGCGGCCCGCTTCGCCATCGACACGATCATTGTCGCTCGCGGCGGCGGCAGCCTGGAAGACCTATGGGCCTTCAACGAAGAGCCCGTCGCGCGGGCGATCTATGCCGCGAAGACGCCCATCATCAGCGGCGTCGGCCACGAAGTGGACGTTACCATCGCCGACATGGTTGCCGATCTGCGGGCTGCCACGCCGACAGCCGCCGCCGAGCAGGCTGTGCCCGACGCCGCGGAGATCCGCCGTCACGTCGCTTCAATGGCCCTGCGATTGACCCAGCGGATGGGCCAGCACGTTTCGCATTGCACAGCCGCGCTGTCAGCCCTGCGGCGAAGCGTGGTCTTCAGCGATCCGCTCTGGCGGCTGCGAACGTTTCAGCAGCGGCTGGACGAACTGACGCACCGGTTGCGGGCGGGCCTGCGGCACGAGTTGGCACAAGATCGCCATCGCCTCGAACCGCTGGCCAATCGTCTGGCGGCGCAGCACCCCGCGCGTCTGCGGGAGCGGGCGGGGGCAAACCTGCAGCGGCTGACAGCCAGGCTGGCATGGGTGCTGGGCGGACGAAGCAAGCGCGCCGGCGACGTTCTGGCAGTGCTTCAACGCCGCCTGGATGCGGTGCATCCGCGCCATCGCGTGGAGCTGGCCAGGCAAGCCCTGACTGGTGCGACAAGGCAGTTGGAGGCGATGAGCTATCGCAGCGTGCTGGGCCGAGGCTTCAGCGTGACGCGTAGAGCCGGGGCTATACTGCGAAGTGCCCGGGCTGTCGCGCCGGGCGAAGCGCTGGAGACCGAGTTGATCGACGGCCTGATTAACAGCGTAGTGAATGGTTCAATCGCGGAGCACAAGGACGTCTCCCCGCCGCCTACCAAGCCGCCCAGGCGGAAGAAGGACTCATCCAGCGACGAGCCGCGGCTGTTCTGATTTCGGCATGTCGTGGTGCAGGTATTTTGTGTTGCTGCGATAAAGGAAGCCCCCGCCGGAATGCGGGGGATCTCCGTGCTTCCGCAGGGGGTCTTCTAGAGGGTCAAGATCGCACTCGCATGAAGCGCACCAGCAATTGCCGGCAGAGATGATGCGTCGCTTTTTTTCTGAAATTCTTCCTGTACAGCCAGGTGAAGCTGTGGCATAATACGGCCTTGAGTGCGGGTTCTTTTCCTTTTGTCCCCCTTCCGGATCGGTTCCCCCCCGGCCGATTCGGATACCGAGGCGGCGTCTGTCATCTCCCCCTGTGGCAGCGCCGCCATTTTTATTGACGCACATTGACGTTATTTGTTTCCGAGAATCTCCGGAAAAGACACAATGCCGGATTCGCAGGGGATTTCAGTCCTGTTCGCAAGAAATTGCGCCCCTTGGTCTTGATGCTGACTTCCTCCTGGCAAAGCATTCTTCGCAAAAAAGAAAAAAAGTTCTCTCCGCCTCACAGCCCGCCAAGCACTACATTCCGCATGGCGTTAATCGGCGCTTGCCGGCCGGTCCAGGTCCGGAATTGTGCAACCGCCTGGTTGACGAACATTTCCAGGCCCGGGACTCTCAGGCAGCCGGCTTTTCTGGCCTGCCGCAGCAAGAGGGTCTCCAGCGGGTTGTAGATCGTGTCGAAAACGACCCGGCAGGCTGGCGGTATTCGCGGGAGCGGCGAGGCGTCGATGTTCGGGTGCATGCCGATCGGCGTGCAGTTGATGATGATTTCAGCATCGCTTTCGTTGGCGATGTCCATCCCGGCTGCCAAGCACCCGAATTCCTCCGCCAAGGCCTGCGCACGAGAGACCGTGCGATTGTAGATGGTGACCGCAGCGCCATAGTGCGCAAGCCCAGCCACAATCGCCCGTGCAGCCCCGCCCGCGCCGAGCACGGCTGCCTTGCGGCCGGAAAGCCCCGCCCGGCCAATACGCATTGCGGCGCATAGGGCGTCGATAGCGGCTGCGTAATCGGTGTTCTGGCCGTGGAGGCTGCCGTCGGCTTCGATGGTAACGGTGTTTATCGCGGCGATTCGCGCGGACAGATCGTCGCACTGCTGGGCTGTTACGAAGCGAAGTGCGTTCTCTTTGTGCGGGATCGTCACGCTCAGGCCGCGCCAGTTCAGCCATGCCCGCTCCAGCAAGGCGAGCATGAACGCGTCGAAGCTCTCGCTACCATCCTGGACGAGCAGCGGTACATAGGCGGCATTGATGCCTGCTGCGGCGAAGGCGGCATTATGGATGGCAGGGCTCATCGAATGGCCCACCGGGCAGCCGATCACGCCATAAACCTGCGTCTGAGCGTCGATGGTGTTCCAGCGATAGAGATCCTTCATTTCCGCAAGCGTAGGCTGGCCCGGCGCGGAGGCGGCCGACTCGCTCAGCGACGCAAACGTGCCGAAGGCCCCGGCCTTGCCGGCCAGGATTCGGCTGACTACTCCCGCCTCTCCCATGGCCAGCACGATGGCCTTCTTTCGGCAATTCCGCACGATGTCCAGAGCCCGCAGGGCATCGACTGGGCTGCCGGCAGTGAATGCGATCTTTACCACGTCGGCGGGGGAGCGTTGCATTCGCGCGGCCAGGCTTGGCAGGTCTTGCGGCACGCCGGAAAAGTCGTGATGGCTGGCGATGATGCTGGCCTTTGGCCAGCGCTCGGTCGGCACGTCCATCTCGATGTCGATGGCTAACGGGTCCAGAGCAGCCGCCTGAGCAAGCATCGCCAGGCGGGCATCCTCCGGGCCTGCGAATCTCCCGCCCTCCCGGACGGGCCGGCAGGTGATGATGGCCTTGTCCGCAAAACCTGCCAGCAATTGTGCGAGTTCATCAGCCTGCGGCAAGGCATCCAAGAAGTCCAGCCGACACTCGACTGCATCAGCCCCCTGCGCAAAGGCTGACATTGCATCGCGGCGCATCGCCCCGATGTTCGGCGAGGTCAGTGGGCAGATCAGCAGCGCCTTGTCGGGTTGTGCGGGCAAAGGATCCAGACTCCAGACTTTAGACTTCAGGCTGCAGGCTTCAGGCTCCAGGAACAACAGCAGCAACGGCAACGGCAACAACAGCAAGGGCAGAAGCAGATTCTGCGATCATCATGGGGATTCTAACATCTTGCGGCAGCCACTGCGCGTAGGAATTGTTGTTGGTGCTGGCAGGCTATATGATGGCTGGGTTGTCTCAGATTGGCCAGGGTCAGCACTCCCAAGAGGCGCTTGCGGGTGAGGCCAAAAGGTCTGTTACTGCCGGAGCATGAATCATGGCTAAGAAATCAAATGAGCCTTTGTTCTTCGCGGTCTGGGCAACCGCCTGGGGGCCGATGGGCGGACTGGCCGGGCCGGCTGGGATCAAGCGGCTGGTCTTGCCGCATTATCAATTCGACGAACTCGAGCAGCTGCTTGCCTGGGAGCATCCAGGCAGCGTCAAGGATGAGGGGCCGTTTGCGACCCTGATCCCGCTTACTCGCGATTACTTCAATGGCAAGGCGGCTGATTTCTCCTCTGTCCTCTGCGACCTGCCCAGCGAAGCGACCTTCAGCGGCAAGGTCCTCTCCGCCTGCCGCAAGATTGCTTATGGCCAGACACGCACCTACTCGTCGCTGGCTGATGAGATCGGCTGTAGCGATTCAGCAAGGGCAGTCGGCTCGACCCTGGGCAAGAACGCCATCCCTCTCGTGGTGCCGTGCCATCGCGTCATCAACGCTGGAGGCGGCATGAGCGGCTTCTCGGCCCCCGGCGGAGTAGACCAGAAACGGCGCATGCTGGAGATGGAGAAAAAACGGCGTTGACTGGTGAACTGGTTAACTGGTGAACTGGTTGAGTTCGAGAGTTCTCAATTTGGGAAAGCTGTCTGGCGAGATTGCAGGCCGGCTGGTCGAGCAGGTTGCGTTTGCCGGGTGTCCAACGGCAAGCTGTCCTCCGGTGTTACCAATCAACCGGTCAACCAATCAACCAGTCAACGTTCCTTCTGCGGACCGAAGCGTGCTTCTTCAATCCTGGCCATCAGATCAGCCATCTGCTGCGAGGGCGGATTCTCAGCCGACGCCATATCCGCGTACTTCATCGCCTGCGCGAATTGCCCAGCCTGATAAAACGCCTGGGCAGCCAGCAGCGAGGCCTCGGCCCGATTGGCGGCGTAATTGCACGCTGATGCGAATGCCGACGCCGCGTCAGCCGGCTTGCCGTCGGCCAGCTCCAACTGTCCAAGTTCCATGAGCAGCTTGGACTTGTCGCGGCAACTTGCGAGGGCTTCCTTCAGGCTCGCGCGGGCCTGGGCAACCTGCCCCAATTGCCGCTGAGCGGCGGCCAGCATCAGCCAACCCTGCGCATTGCCCGCCTCCGTGCGCACCGCCTCGGCAAGGTGCTTTCGGGCCTGCTCGAAATCGCCGGCGCGGAATGCCACTGTACCGTACCCATGGGCCAGCCGCGCATCAGCCAGGCCGGCAGCGGCGGCCTTGTCGAGGTACTGCCTGGCTTGCTGGTCGTTATCGGCCTCCAGCAATTGCAGGGCGTACTTGGCCCAGATGTCTCTGCCGACCTGTGGATTACTTGCCGCCAGCGGGCTGTCAGCGGCCCACTGAAAAAATTTCTGCGGGTTGTTGCCGCCTCTGGCTGCAACGAGTTCGCCCTTTAACCAAAGGGCCTCGCTCATCTGCGGCGCTTGCTTCAGCACATTGTCTACAGCCAGCTCCGCGTCGCTCACCTGCCCAAGACGGCGAAATATCCGGGCAAGCAAGATCGCCATTTCATTGTCCTTGGGATTGCCACGGCAATAAGAGATCAGCAGGTCTCGCGACTGCGCCAGGAGCATCATCCCGGCCTTGTCATCACGGCCTTCAAGAGCATCCTGGGCATTCCTGCGCACCTGGTCAGCCAGCGTCGGCCCGCTGGACTTCTGCACGACTGGTTCATTGCGAGATCGCAGCATAATGACTGCGACTATCGTCAAGATGATAGCGCACGATAATGCGACAAGATTGGAGGTCTTGGCCCAGGTTGGTTTGCTTCTCGACACGGGTTGTTCATTTGGGCACATTGCCTAACCGACCATTGCGAATTTCATTTGTTCAAGGTCCTGTTATTCCGCTTGGTTGCCAATACGTGGAATGGAACTTCTCCTGTCCATGGGTTCGCGCAAGAGAAATCCGCAATTCGCAATCTCCTTGATGAGGGCCCGCGGCATTCTCTACAACCGTGGCCATCTCCACTCTCACGTCTTCGTGCGTATGGGCCCCAGCAGGGCCTGCACTTCCTGCTGGATATTGCCGCTTCGCATGAGCGTCTCGCCCACAAGTATCGCGTTTACCCCGACGCCTGCCAGGCGATGCACATCCTGATATGTTTTGATTCCCGACTCGCTGACCAGCGGCTTGCCCTCCGCCAGTTCCGCCATTCGCGTAGTTGTATTGATGTCAACCTTGAACGTTGTCAGGTCGCGATTGTTGATGCCCAGCAGGCTGTACGCGGCATGGGGGAAGCCGATCATCGAGCGCACGGCCAGCAGTTCATTAGCGCCGTGCACCTCTACCAGAGTGGTCATTCGCAGTTCGGTCGCCAGGATCATCAGGTCCAGCATTGTTCCCGGCGGCAGGGCGGCGGCGATCAACAAAATGGCATCGGCCCCGGCGGCGCGGCTTTCGTAAACCTGGCTGGCATCGATGATGAAGTCCTTCCGCAGTACAGGCAGGCTGACCGCTTCCCGCACCTGGCGGATATAGTCAAGATTGCCCTGAAAGTACTCCACATCCGTCAGGACGCTCAGGGCGTCCGCGCCGGCCGCTTCATACTGGCGGGCGATGTCAACTGGGTCAAAATCGCTGCGAATCAGGCCGGCCGATGGCGAGGCCTTCTTAATCTCGGCGATGAGGTTTACCGCCCGGCGCGGCTGCTTGGTGACGGCTGCGAAGAAGTTTCGGGCCGGCCCGGCCGAACGGGCCTGGGCGGCCAGTTCGTCCATGCTGAAGCGAGCGCGAAGGTCTGCGACCTCTTTCTTCTTGGTTTCGAGGATGGTCTGTAATATATTTCGAGCCATGTTTTTAGGCAAAGTAAGGGTCTTTGCTCACCTGTGCCACGCTTCAAGGCATCAGCAAATATCTCAACAGGCAATTTTGCCATGTGGCACAGCCGCACGGCTGGGCCGAATAGACGAATCACAGTAACCGCATGAACGAAATCATGTCAAACGCTTTGTTGTCTTTGGCCTGCAACCTGCGTGCGGGAGGTCAACTCCTGGCCGATCTTCTGCAAGATACGGCCACCGCTCCGGCCTCCGCGCCGGCCGAGCACCTGCCGCAGGCCTTGATTATAGCTCTGCCGCTGGGCATCGCGGCATTCATTATATGGGGCATACGTGCTGTGATTCGCCCGGAAGTCCTGAGCCTGGCCAAAACGCCTGGCCGGCCCAACACGCTCAGTGGCTTCCATATTGGCCTGGTGCTGCTGCTCTGGCTGCTAGCGCAGGTGCTGGGCCTTATGCTCGTGAGAATGGCAATGGGCCTGCCGGCATTGCCTCCGAAGGAACCGCCTGATCCTTCTATGGCAACGGTCCTGTTGAAGGTCAATGTCCTCAACGCGCTCATATCCAGCGCCGTGATGGCAGCCGTGGGCTTGCTGGTCGCCAAGTGGACCTTTGCGCATGGCCTGGCAAGGGGGCTGGGGCTAAGCGGGCGGCACTGGCTCTACGATTGCCTTCGAGCCCTGCTGGCCTGGCTGATGATCTTCCCGCTGTGCCTGGGTGTTCTCCATCTCACCGACATGCTCTTCAAGGCCATCAATCACGCCGACTGGGTGCAGGAGCATGTGCTGCTCTCGGCGATGAAGAGCCTGGACGATCCATGGCGAGTGATGATCTTCTTGGTTGCCGGCGTGACCGGCCCGATCGCGGAGGAGATTTTCCTGCGAGGCTTGGTGCAGTCGCTCTTGCGGCGGGTCTTCGGCAAGCCCTGGCTGGCGATAGGCGCTGCATCAGCGTTCTTTGCGATGATGCATATCTCGAACCCCAACTCGATCCCGGCCTTGTTCGTACTGGCGATCGTGCTTGGTTATCTCTACGAGCGGACAGGCAGGCTTGTGGCGCCGATCCTGCTGCACATAGTCTTCAATTGCATCAATCTCCTGCTGGTCATGTAAAGAGATCTCCGCATCTTCCAGCCGCATGCACCGCAAGCGGCGGGGGCGAGGAAAGGAATAATATGTCGCGCGGCGAACCGTTGATCCGGCAGTGGAACCTGCTCAAGACCATCCAGGCAAATTACTTCGGCATCACGGCCGATGAATTGGCCCAGCGGGTGGAGTGCTCCAAGCGACAGGTGCAGCGTGATATGAACGTGCTGCAATTGGTGGGTTTTCCGATCCGCTACGAGGTCCGCGACAACGGCAAGAAGTTCTGGCGGATGGAGTCGCACTTCCTTGAATCCGAGAAGCTGGCGCTGTCAGTGACGGAGATGCTCAGCCTGTTCCTCTCTCGCCAAGTGCTCTCGCCCTTAATTGGCACGCAGTACGGCGACGGCCTGGCCACGGCCCTGGACAAGATCAAGGCCATGCTGCCTGGCAAAGCGCTGTCGTACTTCGATGGCTTGGACGACAACCTCCTGGTCAAGTCGATGGCCAGGCACGACTACTCCGGGCGGAACAAGCAGATCCAGATCATCAACCAGGCGATGAGCGAAGGGCGCGTGCTTCAGATCCGTTACAAATCTGCCAGCAAGAAGCGGATGTTCGATGCACGTTTCCATCCGTATGGGCTGGTCTTCTTCGGCATGAATCTCTACTGCATCGGCTACCTGGCGGAATACGAGGAGGTGAGGACGCTGAAGGTGGTGCGATTCCAGGGCGTCGAGCTGACCGCAGAAAAGTTCGAGCGCCCCGTGACCTTTTCACTGGCCAGCCACATGCAGGGGGCGTTCGGAATCATCCGGGGCGAGAAGATCCAGACGGTCAAGGTCAAGTTCACGGGCTGGGCAGCCACCAACGTCCGGGAACAGCAGTGGCACCCCAGCCAGAAGATCCTCAAAGACCGCTCCAGCGGCAAGCAAGACTTCGTTGTGGCGACATTCGAGCTATCCGACACGACAGAGTTCAAGCGATGGCTGCTGGGCTTCAGCGGGCATGCTGTCGTGCTTGCGCCAAAGGCTCTGGCAACCGAGTTAAAGGACGAGTTTCGGGCGGCATGCGGGGCCTACGGAGTCCGCTGCAAAGGCCAGGCATAAAGCTAGTGCTCCGCGACTCGTGAAACGATGGATAAGGGTGCCGTGGTTTGCGGA
>CAYQJH010000097.1:0-13389 GCA_964417755.1 uncultured Planctomycetaceae bacterium | reverse complement strand
AACAATGCCTTTGACCTCAAAGGCATTGTTTTGTATGCCCGCCGAGAAATCTTCTCTATCTGTTTCCTGACAAAGTTGAAAGAATTGTGATGCGAATAATTGTACCGATCAAGCAAGTGCCCGAGACAAATGCCGTCAAGATGGACGAGGCCACCGGCACGATGATCCGTGAAGGTGTCGAGGCCATCATCAACCCGCTGGACTTGTATGCCATCGAGTTGGCTTTGCGGCTGAAGGAGTCGCAGCCCGCTGGCGGCTGCGAAGTAATAGCCATCTCGATGGGCCCTCCCAAGGCTGAGAGCGCGCTGCGCGAAGCGATGGCCATGGGCGTTGATGCGAGCGCACTGCTTTCGGATAAGGCCTTCGCCGGCAGCGATACCTGGGCGACAAGCTATGTGCTGGCTGCGGCGATCCGGCGGATCGGCCAGTTCGACCTTGTGATCTGCGGCGAGCGGGCGACCGACGGGGATACCGGCCAGGTCGGCCCCGGCATCGCGGCGTTCCTTGATCTGCCGGTGGTTAGCTACGTGAGCAAGCTCGACTCGATTGATGCTTCCACTGCGCGGGTGCATCGGCTGGTGGAAGAGGGATATGAAGAGATCGAAGTTGCCCTGCCGGCTGTGCTGACCGTGGTAAAGGAAGTGGCCGACCCGCGCCTGCCCACGCTGCGCGGCAAGCAGCGGGCCCGCGCTGCGGAGATACCGGTCTGGGCGGCCAAGGACTTGGCTGTGGAAACGGCCAAGCTTGGCCTGAACGGTTCGCCGACGCGAGTTGTAAAGATTTTCCGTCCTACGGTGACCAGGCAAGGCCAGAAGATCACAGCCATGGACGAGCGTTCGGTCGCGGCGGCAGTGGACCAACTGGTTGATTTTCTCCAGCAGCGGCAGGCCATCTGATTGCGGATTGCGGAATTCGCATTGCGGATTGAAAACAACAGCGGCCAGCCGGCCATGTACTGTCGCCGGTAGTAAGCATTTGGCGATTGGCAGAGCCATAGCGTCTTCGCTAAAGAAATCCGCAATCCGCAATCCGAAATCCGCAATGACCGCGGAGCGAGATATGGTATGCGGTCCGACATGACGTTGGGAGCAGATTGTGAATGAGTTGAACTATAAAGGCGTTTGGATTCTGGCGGAGCAATGCGACGGCTGGGTAACTCGAATTTCGCACGAGTTGCTCACGCGTGGCCGCGAGCTGGCGGACAAGCTGGGCACGAGCCTGACGGCCATCCTGCTGGGCCATCAGCTCAACCAGGGCGACCTGCAGGAATTGATCGACCGCGGGGCTGACAAGGTTATCGCCGTGGAGGCAGCCGCCCTGGCAAGTTTCCTCATCGAGCCGTACGCCGCATGCATGCTCAAGCTCATCAGCGAGCATCGGCCGGAGGTTATCATCGCCGGCGCCACGTCCACCGGGCGGACGCTCATGCCATACGTCGCCATCAAGGCCAACGCCGGCCTGACGGCTGATTGCACTGTGCTGGATATCGAGAAAGAAACCGGCCATCTGCTTCAGACCCGCCCGGCCATCGGCGGCAATATCCTCGCGACGATCAAGACGCCGACTCATCGGCCGCAGATGGCCACCGTGCGTCCGCGTTCGACCAAGCCCTCGCCGCGCACGCCCGGCCGCAAGGGAGAAATTGTCCGCATTCCAGCCGATGCGAAGCTGCTGGCCAGCCGCGTGCGGCGGACGAAGTTTGTGCCGAATCAGGACAAGCATGGCCTGGCCGAGGCCGACCGCGTGGTGGCGGTGGGGCGGGGCATCAAGAAGGGCGACAACCTCTCCCGCATCCAGCCGCTGGTGGACGCGCTGGATGCAGCCCTGGGCGCAACGCGCGACGTGGTGGATCGCGGCTGGCTGAGCTACCCGCATCAGATCGGCCTGTCGGGCAAGACGGTCACGCCCAAGTTGTACATCGGCCTGGGAGCATCCGGCTCTATCCAGCACCTGGCCGGCATGCAGACGGCTGAGACGATAGTGGCCGTCAACAACGATCCCGACGCCCAGATCTTCAAGGTGGCTGACTTCGGCATCGTCGGCGATCTATTCGAAGTCGCACCGATTCTGGCAGAGAAGGTCAAACAGGCCAAGCAGGCGTAATCGAGCTAAGCGATAGATCTTATTTTCGTATTCTCCGATTGACTGGCTCTGATTCCTATAGATGCCGGCTGGGAGCGAACATGGACGCTCGAAAGTACTTGGTCATCCTTGAGCACGCTGAAGGCTCGAACTTCAGCGCGTATGTGCCTGATCTGCCCGGCTGCGTTTCCACCGGCCCTACCCGTGATGCCTGCCTGCGGAACATCCGCGAGGCTATCGACTTCCACATCGAGGGCATGCGCGAAGATGGCGAGGCGATTCCAGAACCTTCCAGCCAGGCCGATTACGTGGAGGCGGTCGCGTGACGACGGCCAGGCGAACAACCCAATCAAGGCCGCCCGCGCGAAGGCGGGCCTGACCCAGCAGCAGGCCGCCCGGTCAGCCGGCTGGACTCAGGCCGCTTGGGCGCAACTTGAACGCATGGACATCGACCGCCACAGCCTGGGGCGTCTCAGGAAGATTGCCGCAGTCCTCGGTGCCGCCTGATGGACCTGACGGGCAGGTAAATGACATCCAGCTATTGATAGATTCCCGGTCAGTGTCTGTTCTTACGCCTTAGCAAGGCCATGCCGCCTGCAAGCACCAACGCCAGTGTCGCCGGCTCGGGCGTGAGATAGCTGCCGTTTGCCGATAGGAACGCATACTGTGGCGCCATCGATGTGCCTTCTATCCAGAATCGCCCTTGGAGCAGGCCATCATTCATTTCGTTTCGCCAGGCATCCGGCATCACCGACGACGGCACATTGCCCCCACCATGCGGCCAGGCGGGATCGTAGAGAAAGGCGGCCGTCTGGTTCACTGACGGATCGGTAGGAGGGAACGAGAAGACCGTTGGGTCGCTGGCAAGTTGGATCTTCAGTGCGCTGTAAGGCACGTGGCAATCAAAACCCAGCAAAAGGGACACTGGTTGTGCCGACTGGCCGGCCAGCGCAGGCGTGAAATCCAATGTGAAGGCTGTGCCTGGCAAGGTCGTCGCAGGATCATAGACGATGCCAGTTCCAGTTGAGTAGGAGATGATGGTCTGGCCTTGTGCCAGGCAGGCGCACAGACAAATGGTTAACAAAAGGATCGCGCATCGCCACATTGCAGTTCTCCTTTACAGTAAGTGGAATTTTGCAGTCAGTGAATGAACCCACTCTGCTAAGACCCTCCCGCTGCGTGTTCGTTAGCAACTATTGACGGGAAATCTGACTATGCGCGCCAGAAAGGGAGCGACAGGCGGGGAGGAGGATGTGCGGGGAAGATTTGCCATGTTTGGGCTTCCTCACGTCTTGCCAAATTGAACTTCAATCAGGGCTTGCTGAGAAGATCAAGAAGACAAAGCACGCCTAGCAACCATCATCATCCAGGAATGCTCAAGTCCATGCCCCAGGCGTTCAGCATGGTCTCGGCTAGTAGCCGGTTGCCCATTTCGGAAAGATGCACGCCATCGGTGGTGAAGAGCAGCCCGTTAGGATCTTGTTGGCGGACTCGTTCCTTCTCAAAGGCTGTGTCAGCCGGCACAAAGCGGACCTTGCTGAAGTCGGCTGCTTCGCGGGCGGCCAGCGTGAAAGGCAGGAAGATGTCGCCAAACTCGGCGTAGGATTCGCCCTCATATCGCCAAAGCGGAGGCGTGATGCTGAACTTCGACATGCCCGCCAGCCGGCAGATGTAGATCATGTGGATGAGATTGACCCTGTAGGCCTCGGGAGAAATATTGGGTTCATCGGCCCATCTTCCCCTTCCGCAGCCGGCGTCGTTTGTGCCCAGAAAGATGGAGACCGCGGCAGGTTTCCTGTCGATTACATCATGCTGCAGGCGGGTCAGGGCCTTGCAGGTGGTGTCCCCGCCGCGCCCGGCCTTGATGACCTTTATGCCGGCAGGCTTCATCGCAGACTCAAGCATTTCGACATAGCCGTTGTCGGCCTCTGTGATGCTATCGCCGAAACAGATAAGCGTCTCGCCTTTTGTCAGCCATGGGTTTTCATGCGTTATCATTTCGATTGATCCTTGTTTCGTTTATGCCTCCGCCTGATCTGGCGGGAAAAGACAGTTGAAAGATGATACTATCGCGCGCACTCCTGAAGCGTCAACATTGCAGGTATAGACGATCATGTGGCGATGAGTTTCCAGTGGAGATAGTCGCAGGAATGTCTAGCGAGTGCGCGCAATACAGTAAAGTCAATCCGGCGGTCGTGAAGCAACTCAAAGCGATAGTCGGTGGTAAGTACGTCATCTTTGGCCAGGCGGATCGGCTGGAGCCCTTCAGCCATGATGAGGTTGCGGAGCGCCGCTACGCGCACCTGCCGGAATGCGTTGTCCGGCCGGGCAGCGCAGCCGAGATCGCCGCGATCATGAAACTGGCCAACAGGGAGCGTATTGCCGTCACGCCGCGTGGGGCCGGCAGCGGCCTGTCCGGCGGGGCGGTGCCGATACATGGCGGCATAGTGCTACTATGCGACCGCATGAACCGCGTCATCGAGATCGACCGGCAGAACATGATGATCGTTGTCGAGCCGGGCGTGGTGACCAACGAGATCAATGAGGTGCTTCGCCCGCACGGCCTGTTCTATGCAGGCTACCCGATGAGCCTGGAGACCTGCTGCATCGGCGGAAACGTGGCCGAAAATGCCGGCGGCGGCAAGGCTGTCAAATATGGGGTAACGGGCAGGTATGTCACCGGGCTGGAAGTCGTAACGCCCACCGGCGAGACAATCGAACTTGGCGGCAAACTCCTCAAGGACGTTACCGGCTACAACCTCATCAGCCTGATGGTTGGCAGCGAGGGCACGCTGGGAATCTTCACGAAGATCACGCTGAAGCTCTTGCCGCTGCCCAAGGCCAGCGTCGATCTGCTATGCCTCTTCCGCTCTCCGGCAGAGGCCATCGCGGCAGTGCCGCGGATCATGACCAGCAGCGGCATCATTCCCACCGCGATTGAGTTCATGGACCGAACCTCGTTCGAGGCCTCCTGCCGTTACCTCAACGAGACAATCCCGTATCACTCGGCCGGCGCAATGCTGCTTATTACCGTCGATGGCGGCGATGCCGGCCAGGTGCAGCACGAATATGAATCCATAGGCGAACAGTGCTACGCCGGCGGCGCGATCGAAGTGTATGTGGCTGACAACTCCACGACCAGCCAGCGGATATGGAGAGTTCGGCGAAATATCGCCGAGGCATTCAAGCTGCTCAGTCCGCACCAGAGCCTGGAAGACGTAGTCGTGCCCGTCGCCGCGATTCCGAAAATGGTCGATGGGGTCCTGGAGCTCAGCCGGCGCTATGATTGCCCCATCCCATGTTATGGCCACGCCGGCGACGGAAACCTGCACGCCACGCCAGTGATGAACCCAGCCTGGACGTCAGACAAGTGGCGGGAGATTCTGCCGCAATTGCTGGGCGACCTGTACCGCCTGGCTGGGCATCTCGGCGGGACCATCAGCGGCGAGCATGGCATCGGCCATAAGCGGGCGGCCTTCATGCCACTGGTCTGCTCGCCGCAGCACATTGCCATGATGCGAGCAATCAAGAAGGCCGTGGATCCCAGGAACATTCTGAACCCGGGAAAGGTGTTGCCGGGATAAGACCTCGCGTGGCACCTGTGGCGGGGGCATTCGGCCTGCGGCTTCCACTAATGACGATAATGTGCAGGCGAAACGCCCGCACCACAAAAGGCTCAAGTCGTCTTTGTTGCGGCGGCGAAGAAGGCTTCGCTGCCCTGGGTGATCTCTTCGGGCGTGAGGTCCTTCTTGTGCGTCGCCAGCGACCAACGATGTCCGGATGGATCGCGCAGTTCGCCGACGCGGTCGCCCCAAAACATGTCCTCAACCTTCATCAGCGATTCGGCGCCTGCTCTGACGGCCTGCTCATACGCTGCGTCGACGTCCTCAACGTAAACATAGAGCATCGAACTGCTGCCCTTCAGTGAGGTAGGTGCAAAGCATTCGCGCTCGGGACATTCGGCGCACAGCATCACCCGCGAATCGCCGATCTTGATCTCCGCATGCACAATCGTGTCGTCTGGCCCTGTCAGCCGCATGATCTCCTGGGCGCTGAATGCCTTCTTGTAGAACTCGATGGCCTGCGGAACATCCTTGACGACCAGATCCGGCGTCACCGTCTGATAGCCCTCGGGAATGTATTTGACTGGAATTGCCATGATTTTGCTTCCGTAGAAGACGGCATCTCCCGCCCGCAAGGCTCAGCCGGCTGACACAGCCGGCACAGCAACTTTGCCGGAGACGCCGTTGCCTTCGGTATCCACTGACAATCATAGGTGGAGCATGGCAAAGGCCGCATGAAGCTCTAAAGATCGCGCGTCTTAGGTCATTCCTCGTTGGATCGCCAAGCGGAATAATTCGGCGCTTCGTGCGTGATGGCGATATCGTGCGGATGGCTCTCGGTAACCGAGGCGGCCGACACGCGGATGAACTTCGCCTTGGTTCGCAGGCCTTCGATTGTCGGCGTGCCGCAATAGCCCATGCCCGCCCGCAGGCCGCCCACAAGTTGATAGACGAAATCGCCCAGCGTGCCGCGGTAAGGCACACGGCCTTCGACGCCCTCGGGCACGAGCTTGTCCTTGCGGGTTTCGCCCTTCTGGCCGTAGCGGTCAGCCGAGCCGACCACCATCGCGCCCAGGCTGCCCATGCCGCGATACGTCTTGAACCGCCGGCCCTTGTAGATGACCGTCTGGCCGGGCGATTCATCCAGGCCGGCGAACAGGCTGCCCATCATCACGGCTGACGCACCGGCTGCGATCGCCTTGGTGATGTCGCCACTGTGCCGGACGCCGCCGTCGGCAATAATCGGGATATTCTTCTCTCCGGCGGCCCGTGCGGCGTCGGCAACGGCCGTCAACTGCGGCACGCCCACGCCGCTGATGATTCGCGTGGTGCAGATGGCCCCGGGCCCGATGCCGACCTTCACCGCATCTACTCCGGCGGCGATCAGATCGGCAGCACCGGTGGAGGTGGCCACGTTGCCTGCGATCACGTCCATGTTCGGGTGGTTGGCCTTGATCCACTCGACGGTGGCGATGACGTTCTCGCTGTGCCCGTGGGCTGTGTCGACAATGATCACGTCCACGTCCTTGGCGATCAGGGCCGAGATTCGCTCCTTGTCCAGCACGCCCACCGCCGCCCCGACCCGCAGGCGTCCGCGGGCATCCTTGCACGACCTCGGGAACTGCCGCATCTTGTCGATGTCCCGCATAGTGATCAGGCCGGCAAGCTTGAAATCCTTATCCACCAGCAAAAGCTTCTCAACCCGGTGGCGATTGAGGATCTGCTCAGCTTCGTCAAGCGAGGTCTGCGGAGGGGCAGTGACGAGGTCCTTCTTGGTCATCACGTCTTCGATGCGGCAATCCTTGGAAAGGAACTTCATGTCGCGACGGGTCAAGATGCCAACCAGATGGCCGTCATCCTGGACGATCGGCACGCCAGAGACATTGTGATCGGCCATTATTTGCCGGGCGGTGTCGGTGGACTGCGACGGCGGAAGAGTGATCGGGTCGGTGATGATGCCGTTCTCGCTGCGCTTGACCTTCTCAACTTCGCGGGCCTGCGCCTCGACGGAAAGATTCTTATGAATGATGCCGATCCCACCCTCCTGTGCCAGTGCGATGGCCAGCGCCGATTCGGTCACCGTGTCCATCGGGGCCGACAGCAGGGGGATGTTCAGGCGAATGTTTCGCGTCAGTTGCGTGGAGGTATCTACATCGCGAGGCACGACCGATGATCGTGCCGGCACCAGCAGGACATCATCGAATGTTATTCCATCACCAACGATCTTATCTCTCATGGCGTCTCCAATCGGCAGATAGAGGCTGAATTGCTTGAATGATCTTCTGGAAAAAGGAGCCGTTGGGCAGGCGCATCAGCCGCCGTGATTCGTGGGACGAATTGCTCCGCCTGTGCGTCGGCTGTTGTATCCTTGGCTCCATGGTGGATTATGGGTTTTTGGGCCAAGAGTTGTCAAGGACTTGCTTAAGGATTTGGTAAGGCCGGAAGCTGTGGCTTCGAGCGGGCGAAGAAGATCATCGAGAAGATGGCTGCGAAGACCACCATCATGACGCGATTCAGCGAGGTGCCCAGGTGCCATTCCAGGGGCTTTGGCGTTACGAGGTAGATAGACATCATCCCCAGCGTGAAGACCACTGGCCCGCTCATCAGGACCGCCAGGCGGACAAGCCGCCGGCGGATGCTGCCGCGGGCCAGCAGGGGAATCAGTATCAGTGCCGGGATGATTAGGGGCAGGGGCGTGTGCTGCCAGAAACGGTCGAACCTGTCGGAGTTTTCGCCGAAGGAGCACGTGCCAAATGTAAACACCTGGCCGAAGCCATCCAGGATAATGCCGATCCGCTTGCCCGTGTCACCGCCATTGCCAAGGAGCTTGCCATTGGCAATAACATCATTGGAAAGGCCCAGCATCTTGCAGACGCCCCACCAACTGAAGAAGAAGACCGCTGCCGGCGCGGTGCAAAGGGCGATCTTCTTTACTGCATCAAGTACGCGAGCTTTGTGTTCGAGCGCATAGAAACCAAGAAAGATGCCGCTGGAGAGCACCCACAGCGCGCCCTCGTTCTTGGTCATAACGGCGGCTGCGAAACCCATCCCGCCGGCCAGCAGATAACCACGGTCGTTGTCGCGGATGCCGACCATCGCCAGCAGGAGTGCGTAGATGTCGAGCATGACGAGCATGCCGTCGGCATACGCGCCGTAGTGCCAGAAAAGCAACTGCGGCACGATGAGCGGGGAGGACACCGCAGCCGCCGCCCAGGTTGGCCCGAGCTTGCGCCACAAGGCCGACCATGCAGCCAGGGGCAGGACGGCGGCGATGATCGAAAGGCTCAGCGTGGAGTCGTGGATGCCCAGTTCGCCCGTACGGCGGAACCAGGCCAGCAGGGTCGGCATGAGGATGGGATACTCCCACTGCCCACCCGGAACGAACAAATGGCGGGGGAAGCTGTCGCAATCGGCGATGATCTTCGTGACAGTCAGCCAGGTCGCGTAGCCGTCCCATTGAAAAGGTGGCCAGACTGTCATGAAACTCAGGCCGGTGTCGATGTTCCAGATTGCCAGCGCCAGGACAAATGCACCGCCGACGAAGATTCGCACCGGCGAGACGGCGGGGCGTGTCGCCTCGGCAATGGCGGGCGCGGGCGACTTACCGCTTCGCAAAACCAGTTCAGCGATCGCGCCAAGAATCAGACCGAAGACCGCAGCCTCCAGGCCCCACCATGCGCCACCGGTCCTAAGGCCCGTGTAGGCTGAGATGATCCACGGGCCCAGCAGGGCCAAGCTGCCAGCCAGGGGCAGCACAGCCAGGCCCAGGCTGAACCGTCGCCGGCGGAAGTACGCCGCGCCGGCAGGCAGACCCATCGCCAGCCACAACAAGACGGCCAGGCTCATGGGGCAGCCCTCACTTTCTTGCGCTCGACGAGGTAGAGCAGTTGGCCCTTGCCCAGGATCTTGTCGGTTGGCCTGACATCCTTGGGGGCACAGATGATGATCTCGTAGCCCGGCCAGGCGCAATAGTCCGGCCAGAGCGTCATGAACATTCGGCCCATCGCGCCGGCAGCCTGGACCGTGATCGCGTTGGTGTTGTCCACCTTGTAGTCCACCAGGACGGGCGTGCCCTTGGGATAATCATGGCGAATCTTGCGGACCAGGTCGTAATCTTGCCCCAGCATGGCGGAATAGAGATCGTCGTCGGAGGCAATGCGCGGCATGTCCTTGCGATTGGCCAGGTCCAACTGCTCCCGCACTGGCCCAGCCTGCATGTAAATAGCAAGACCGATCGCCGCCAGCAATAGCACCTCGGCCGGCAGAAGGAGGCCCTTAGGCCAAACCCCTTCGTTGTGCTGCTGTGCTTGTGCTGATTTTCTGCGACTCTTTCGCATGACGCTTCCGGGGCTGTATGCCTTCTTCAGTAATCGTCTTTGCCGAAGGCATTGTACCGAATTCCCGGGATTTCAGCCAAGGGTACAAAATGAGGGATGGACGTGAGCCACAACTGCAAACGGCGAATATCGAATATCCAACAAGAAACCGCCCTTCGACGGGCTCAGGGCCCCGAGCAAGGTCCAGGGGCAGAATATCGAAGGCAACAGCCTGAAGCCTCTTTGTTGTTGCCGTTCCTGGAGCCCGAAGCCCGGAGCCCGGAGCCGGTCGTTGTTGTCGTTGCCGTTCCTGAAGTCTGAAGCCTGGAGTCTGAAGCCTCTTCTCGTTGTCGCTGCTGTTGCTGTTCCGGAAGCCCGGAGCCTGTTGTTCAAATAAGCGCTATCTCCAGATCGTTGCCCGGCGTCGCGCTTACATCGCCAATACTGGCCCGCCAGGAACCATTCCAGAGCGAATTCTTCACATTCAGCGTGTCGCGCCATTTCACGCTGGAGATACCGCCTGCACGCGGGTCGTCCAGGGCAAAGAATCCGAAAGGATCATCCACATCCGGCGTATCGAACAGGACGTTCAGCAATGAGACTTTGCCGATCTTGGCGGCTGAGAAATTGCTGTCGGCGAAGAAACGCGGGATTGCCTCGCCCTTGGGCAGCTTGATGCCCGTGATGGATACAGACTTGACCTTGGCCTGGCTGACAAAATCGCCGGGTTCCTCCGCGTGTCGCAGAATTGTTCCTTCCTCTGCCGGACCGATGCCGGCAAGGAAGTCCACGCCGACACAGCCGCCCAGCTTGATCGCTCCCATATTTCCGCCTGCTCGGATCTCCATGCGATCTTCGCCCGGCCGACTTGTAGCCCAGCGTTTTACAGTGATACTGCCAGCGCCGCCGGCAATGACCCAACTGTCAGCCGTCAAGCTGCCGGCAATGCTGACGCTGCCCAAAGTGACAGGCCGAGAGGCATCGCTAAGTTCAAGATTCGCCGCGAAATCGCCATTGAGGGCAGCAAGCGTGGACGTGCCTTTCCGGCCGGTCGTCTTCAGCTTGCCAAGCCAGGGGGCCTTCAGCAGGTCGGCGGTATCATCATTATCAGTCCACTGCGTCACGCTCAGCGAAGACAGCGGCATGAGAGATTCTATCCGTGCATCGGCAACCTCGTCGAATTGCAGGCTGGCTGTCGTCTTTGTGGAAGTGGCCTGGCCGATGGAGACGTCGCCCAGAAGGTCCGTTGTCGGCGCCTTGATGCTCTTGATCGGCCCTTGGACGATCAAGCCGCCTATCTCGGTTCCGCTGCCCTTGCCGATCGTGGAAATGGCCAGCGCAGAGCGATCCGTCGTTTCGCTAAGGACGATGGCGGCTGCATCACTGGGGCCTTCCTCGGCGAAGTACAGGGTTCCCTTGCCGCCACCTGAAAGGCTGACTCGAACGAGAGTATTGTTCGAGTCACGATATTCAGCCTTGCCCTTGGCATCGAGCTGCTTCTGATAATAGACCTTGATGTTGACGGTAGCCGGGGCACTGGTCAGGGAATCGCCGCCATAGAGGCCGGCATCTTTGATCACATAGCTGAAGCTGTCTGTGCCTGCAAAACCCTCGTCTGGGATATAGACGAACTGGCCGCCGCCGAAAGCCATGAGTTGGCCGTGAGGCGTGCGAGGCGGAAGCTGGAAGTAAAGTCCGTTGGCAGGCGTTTCTGCGTCGCTGCCGGTAAGCGTCAGCACCAACAAATATCCGGGCGGCGCAATTGCGTCTTGATCCATCGCGATCGGCGCATCATTCACGTTGGCGACGTTGATCGTGATCGTGTTGCTGCTGGAAAGTTGCCCGTCGCTGGCAGAGACCGTCAGCGAATACGTGCTCAAGGCCTCGAAATTCAGATCGGCGCCAGGGGCCACGGTGATCTGCCCACTGGCAGGATCGATCTCAAATGCGTTGCCGACATTGCCGTCAATGATCGAGTAGGACAGGCCATCGCCGTCCACATCGCTGCCTGAAACTATTCCCACCATCGCACCGGCGGGGGAGTTTTCATCAATGCTAAAACTGTCGGCTTCGATGACCGGGGCATCATTGACCGGATTGATGGTGATGCTGAACTGCTGGGCAGGCAACTCGACTGCTCCGCCATCCAGCGACAGCACCACGTTTAAAATTGTTGTTCCGTTTGCATTATCCGCCGGTGTGAATCGCAGAGTGCCATCGATGTCGATGGTGGGCGCGGCGGCGAACAAGGTGGGATCAATCGGCGAAACGATGAACTCCACGTCATCGCCGGCAGCGGCAGCGGGGCCGCCGGTTTCGACCGGCTGAGTGGAATCGTCCGGGTTGTACATCAGGTCCAGACTGGCTGTGCCGTCGCCGTGGGCATCGAAGATGATCGTGTCGAAGTATCCGGGGTTGCTGCCCAACTCGACGAGATTGGCAGTATCGATGGTTGATGCCGGCAGCAGCAGGTTCAGGCCGAACACGCCGTCAAGCCCGGCGACATCGGCAACCATCACGTCCACGTTCTGCCAGGTTACAAGCGTGCCGTCGGCGGCCGGTATGGTGATGCTGTCGAGTTCCAGCAGCGGCACGCTCACGGCTGAGTCGATGGAACCCACGCCGGCAATTTGCATAGTCAGGCCGGTAAAGTCGGCTATGAATCCGTCCATGCTCGAATAACTGCTGTCGATCAGGCCGATCTCCTGGGCCTTTGCAAAACTGATAAGCGAGGAAGTCGAGCCGGTGTCGAACAGCCATGTGTTGTCGCCGGAGGTGCGGGTAACGCCATCGTCGGCAGTATGGCTGATGGCGACCTGCTGGAACATCGGGTTAGAAGCGTAGCTTGGCAGCGTTTCACCGGGCGCAGGCGTGCCGCCGACAAAATCAACCATCTGCAACAGGAAGGAGAGATTGGTTTCCGGCACGGCACTGCCCTTGGGCAGCAGCGTGGTCTGCATTCGCGAGACGCTCAGCTCATCTTCATCAATAGCCAGCGTGGTTGGGTCCATCACCATGATGGACTGCTCGATCACCGGCATGCCGACTACATCCGTGGGCTGCACCCCCAGGTCGAAACCCATCACGATCATGTGCTCGCCATAGCCCTCCTGGCGGCGCACCCACAGGCTGTAGTCCCCGTGATCGACAAACTCTTCCGGCACAATCGGCGGATAGATGATCTCGAATGTCTCCGGATCGAAGCCGGCTGCCAGCGGCGAGCCGTTCCTCAGCAGGATTCCCAGCGGCGAAATGACGTCGCCGGTTTCATTTCCGCCAATACCGGCATCTGTATACGCGCCAAGAATGCTGCCATGAATGCTGCCCAGACCCATGCCCTCGACAATAGTCGTATCGCCGAAGATGTCCGTCGTCGTGTAGCCCTGCGAGGTTATATAGCTGATGACGAAGCGCGACGCGCCCGTATC